>NZ_CXON01000023.1:0-60457 GCF_001269405.1 Limnohabitans sp. 2KL-3 | reverse complement strand
CGCAAGAACTGGCTGTTTGCGGGCTCACTCAGAGCGGGCCAAAGGGCGGCAGCGGTGATGAGTCTGATCCAGTCGGCCAAACTCAACGGTCACGACCCGTACGCGTACTTGAAGGACGTGATGGAGAAGCTGCCAACCTGGCCCAATAGGCGGATTCAAGAGTTGCTGCCACACCGCTGGCAGCTGACTGGGCAAAGAATCGGCTGAAACTTGTGGGTGGGCAGGGGTTCGCCGTACGCTTACGCGAAAAGCCTCGCAGACCACCAAGAATCGCCCCGAGGGCGGGGCTCCTACAAAATGCAGGGTTCCTTGTAGGAGCGACGCCCTCGTCGCGAAAAGCCTCGCAGACCACCAAGAATCGCCCCGAGGGCGGGGCTCCTACAAAATGCAGGAAGCCTCCTGTAGGAGCGACGCCCCCGTCGCGATCACCCCCGCAGACCACCAAGAATCGCCCCGGGGGGCGGGGCTCACACACGGATCAAGCCTGTCACTTCAAACTGCACAGGCTGGATGCTGAGGGGTGAGTCCGAATCAATCAGGCAGCAGGGGGTGTTTGTTTAAGCAGCGTGTTTCTCTGCCAAAGCCTGCGCACAAGCGTGGGCGCTGGCCCAGGCCCACTGAAAGTTGTAGCCGCCCAGCCAGCCGGTGACGTCAATCACCTCGCCAATGAAGTACAGCCCGGGCTGTTTGGACTCCATGGTTTGCGACGACACATCGCGTGTGTCCACCCCGCCCAGGGTGACCTCGGCTTTTTTGTAGCCTTCGCTGCCCGTGGGGGTGATGCGCCAGCTGGACAATGCCTCGGCCAGTTTGTTCAGGGCCTTGTCGGGCACTTCGGCGGCGGTGCGCTGCAAGGCGGGGTCTTGGCTGACCCAGGCTTCGGCCAATCGGTTGGGCACCAACGTGGCCAGCTCGTTGCCCAGCAGTTTTTTCGAGCGCAGCTTGGCCTCTTGCAGGCGCTCGGGCAGGTTCACCTCGGGGGCCAGGTTCAGGCGAATGGGGGTGCCTTCTTGCCAGTAGCTGGAAATTTGCAGCACGCCCGGACCCGACAAGCCCCGGTGTGTGAACAGCAGGTCTTCGTCAAAGTGCATGCGGCCTTTTTTCTCGCCCGTCTCGATGACCACGGGCAAAGCGAGCCCGGCCAGTTGCGCATAGGGTGCCCAGCCCTCGCCGTCAAAGGTCAGGGGCACCAGGCCGGGTCGGCGCTCCACCAGACGCAGACCAAACTGGCTGGCGATGCGGTAGCCCCAGTCACTGGCCCCGATTTTGGGGATGGACAGGCCGCCTGTGGCCACCACCAAAGATCGGGTTTGAATTGGGCCATCGGAGGTGTCGAGGGTGTAGTGGGTCTTGTCTTCGGCGGGGGCGTGCACCGACTTGACACTGCAGCCCGTGCGGATGTCCACGCCGCCCGCCGTGCATTCGGCCAGCAGCATGCGGATGATGTCTTCGGCCGAGTGGTCGCAAAACAGCTGGCCTTTGTGCTTTTCATGAAAAGCGATGCCGTGCTTTTGCACCAAATCGATGAAGTCTTGTGGGGTGTAACGCGACAGGGCCGAGCGGCAAAAGTGCGGGTTTTGACTGATGAAGTGCTTTTGCGGGGCCGAGGCGTCGAGCAGCCGGTTGGTGAAGTTGCATCGCCCACCGCCGGAGATGCGGATTTTTTCGGCGATTTTGTCGCTGTGGTCGATGACCAGCACCTTCAAGCCGCGCTGGCCCGCCACACCCGCGCAAAACAAACCGGCAGCCCCGGCACCCACGATCACCACATCCCATGTCTTCATGGCGGGAAGTGTAAGGGGCTGGCGCTTGAAGGTCTGTTCAACGCCGTGCAAAACGCCCCTGCGGGCGTTCACCGGTTCAAATTCAGGACTTCATGAAGCCTTTGAGCATGCCCAGGCCTTGCGCCATCATGTCGCCACTGGGCAGTTTGCCCTCAGGGGTGAGTTGGTCGACCAGTCCGGGCAAGTGTTCGGACAGATTGGCGGCCACTTCGTTCGTGGACAAGCCGGTTTTGGCGGCCAGATCCTGCAACGGGCCTTGGCCCAGCACCGACTGAATTTGTGCGGCGGAAATGGGCAAGTTGGTGTTGTTGGAGATCCACGAAGCCACGACTTCACCCAAGCCGTTTTTCTGAAAAGCACTGACCAAGCCGCTGATGCCGCCAAGCTCGGGGTTGTTGAGCAAGCCCATCACCATTTGCACCATTTTGTCCCCACCCGCACCGCCTTGGCCCGACAGGGCGGCTGTGGCTTGTTGGGCGACTTGGCCTGCGATTGAATCAAAAAGTCCCATGAATTTCTCCCTTGCACGCGGCGAAAAGTGCCGCGCGGCAAAGTCTAGTGGCTCCATGCGCTGGATGCGTTTTGCGCAGTCGCAAGATGTTTGAATTTGTAATGGCCTGGGGCGTTTCAGGCTTGCAAGGCGGTGCGTGGGGGCTGTTGCTGCTCGCCCCAGGCGCGAGCCCCTTGCACCACGTCTCCCACCACGATGATGCTGGGGCTTTGCAGGCCTTCTCGGGCCATGGTGTCTGCCAAATCGCGCAGTGTGGTCAAGGCTTGGCGTTGCACGGGCAAGCTGGCGTACTGCACGATGGCCACAGGCGTTGTGGCGGGCAGGCCTTGCAGCAAGCCTTGGCGGATGGTGTCCAAGCTGCTCACGCCCATGTAGATCACCAGCGTCAACTTGGCTTGTCGGGCGGTGTGGGCCAGCAAAGGCCAGTCGGTGCCGCTGTCACCGGGTTTGGCGTGGCCTGTGACAAACACCACGCCGTGGGCGTGCTCGCGGTGGGTCAGGGGCGCACCCAAGCTGCTCATGCCCGCCAGGCCCGAGGTGATGCCGTTGACCACCTCCACGTCAATGCCCGCTGCACGAAGATGTTCGACTTCTTCGCCGCCCCGCCCAAAGATGAAGGGGTCGCCACCTTTGAGGCGCACCACATGCTCGCCTTCTTGCACGGCGGTGATCATCAGCTTGTCGATGAAGGCCTGCGGCGTGCTTTTGCAGCCGCCGCGTTTGCCCACATGCACGATGCGGGCCGTGGGCGATGCGTGTTCGAGCACGGCTTCGTTGACCAGATCGTCGACCAGCAGCACGGTGGCGCGGGCAATGGCTCGGGCGGCTTTGAGTGTCAGCAGCTCCGGGTCACCCGGGCCTGCACCGACCAGCGTGCATGTTCCTGTTAGCACAGAGGAGGTATGGCTGACGCCGCGTGGCGATGGTGCGATCGGGTGGCGGCGGCTTGGGGTCAGGTCGGAAAACGGTGTGGGAGTGCTCATGCTTGAACTTCACGCAGGATGTGTTGAACTTGCCGTGCCATCGGTTCGGGCACCGGCAGCAGGTTTTGCAAAACCTGTTCGATGTAGAGCGCCGTGGCTGCCGCATCGGTGCCAGGCAATTCGGGCATTTTGGAGAGCGAGCCTTCTTGTTGTTCCTGCACGCGCCAAGTTTGGTGGTGTTTGAACACATCCATGGCCGGTGTGCGCCGGGCATCGGCCACGCTCTCGCCTTCGGTGCCGCGCAGCAGCAGGGCGTGCTGGCCGGTCAGGGCAAAGGTGGCGGACATGGACTGCAAATATTCGGGGTGCGTGTAGCTGCCCACCACCAAGGCGGGGCCGTCGCAGGGGTTCATCAGCTTGACCAGGCTGTGCCCGGGGTTGCGCAGGCCCACCACGCGGCGCACGGCCAGCAGCTTGTGCAGCCCAGCATTCAGCACCTCAGTGGGCACAAACACCACTTCACCGGCTTTCACGAGGGGCGAGGTGGTGGATGCCGAAATGCCCAATTCGGCCAACACCGCTTGACTGCCCACGCGTTTGTCTTCGGTGGCTGTGCCGTGCATCACCACCGCCACGCCTTGGCGTGCCAGCAGCAGGGCCAGCAGCGGCGTGAGCACGGGCAGTTTGCGGGCACCGTTGTAGCTGGGCAGCACCACGGTGGGGGCATGGCCCGAGCGAACCTGGTTCAGCCGAGCGTGTGTGGCGTCCAGAAAACCGGCCATCTCTTCGGGGGTTTCGCCCTTGATGCGCATGGCGATGCAAAAAGCGCCCAACTCCAGGTCACTCACCTGTTGGTCAAGGATTTGACCCATCAGGTCGGCAGCTTGCTTGCGACCGAGTGCGCGTGCGCCGTCTTTGCCGCGTCCGATGTCCTTGATGTAGTGGCTGATACCCATAAGATGAATTGTGAAGGAAGTCAGATAACTGTTGGTTATATGGGTATGCGCACTTCATGTTGGCTGAGGCACGAGTCGGATGATTTGGCGCAACTCGGGCACGCAGGAGCCGCATTGGGTGCCGCAGCGCAGCTGGCTTTGCAGCATGGCCAAGCGTTGGTCTTCGCTGCCAGTTTGGTTTTGCAGGCACGCAGCAATGGCGTTTTCGCGCACGTTGAGGCAGCTGCAAACTTGGCGGCTGACCGGCGTTGCGCCTTCGGGGGGTGCGTCGGACGCCATCAGCCACTGTCGGGCGGGCCATTGGAGCGGCGTGGCTTCTTGCAACAAGGTCTTGAGCCAGCGGCCTGAGCGGCTGTCGCCTGCCACCAGAAAGCCTTGCAGGCTGCGCAGGCCTTGGGTGTTGGGCGTGCTCAGATGCACCGAGCGGCGTTGCATGCGCACCGCGTCTTGGTAGTGCAGGGTGGCGGAGTGGTTCAGGCCCAGTGCCTCGGCCACGGTGTGCAGCAGCGTGGCATGGGCAGGCTGCCTGCAGGCCGCACGCAGGAGCAAACCGGTGCGCGGCGTCTGCTCGCTCAGGGCGGCGTGGGCATCGGTGAAGGGCACCAGGTAAGCAAAATCGAATTGCGGCAGCAGCTTTTGCAATTGCTGGCGCACCGTCCAGACGGTGTCGCTGGGCAGCCAGGCCATGGCCACCACTTGCCAGCTGGCATCGGCCGACAGGGCGGCGCGGGTGATTTGCACCGCCGCGTGTTTCAGTTCCGGCTGCTTGGAGGTGGCGCAGTAGCTCGATGTGGTGAGCACGTTCACACCCAGCCCCGCTTCGCCTTGGGCATTGCGCCCACTGAGCACCTCTGGGCCCCAGTGCATGGCGATGAAGGCCTGCGAGGCTGCCACTTGCGAGCTGGACTGCACCGGCAGCACCAGGCTGCCGCGTTTGCTGCGCACTTGCACCAGATCACCGTCTTGCAGGCCCAGGCGCTGGGCGTCTTGCGGGTTCATTTGCACACAAGGCTCTGGGCTGTGGGCAAACAGGCGGCCTGCGGTGCCGGTGCGGGTCATGCCGTGCCACTGGTCGCGCAGGCGGCCGGTGGTCAGCGAAAACGGGAACTGCGACACGCGCTCTTCCGCCACGGGCTGCCAGCTGACGGCGGCAAAGCGGGCGCGGCCGTCGGCTGTCGGGAATCTCCCGTCGGCATACAAGCGGGCTTGCCCGGTGCTGGCCCCTTCGGGCAGTGGCCATTGGGCAGGGCCTGTGGTCTCGAGTTGGGCGTAGCTCAGACCCGTGATGTCGAGGTCGCGGCCTCGGGTGCTTTCGCGGTGCTCGTTCCAGACCGACTCGGGCGCGGGGTAGTGCATCAGACGGGCGTCTTGCGGACGGCCCAGCGCCAAGGCCAGGCGCTGGCCCAGGTCTGCTGCAATGGCCCAATCGGCTCGGGCTTGCCCAGGCGCTGCGACAGCGGCACGCACCCGGCTGATGCGCCGCTCGCTGTTGGTCACTGTGCCTTCTTTTTCGCCCCAGGTGGTGGCGGGCAAAAGCAGGTCGGCGTAGTCGCATGTCGCAGCCGTGGCAAAGGCCTCTTGCACCACCACGAATTCGGCGCGTTGCAGTGCGCGGCGCACGGTGGTCTGGTCGGGCATGGACTGCGCGGGGTTCGTGCAAGCGATCCACAGGGCTTTGATTTGCCCGTCGGCCGCAGCTTCGAACATCTCTACGGCCGTGAGGCCGGGCTTGGCGGGCACGTCGGCCACACCCCAAAGCGCGGCCACTTCGGCGCGGTGCTGCGGGTTGGCCAGGTCGCGGTGGGCCGACATCAGGTTGGCCATGCCACCCACTTCGCGCCCGCCCATGGCGTTGGGCTGGCCTGTGAGCGACAGGGGGCCTGCACCGGGGCGGCCGATTTGCTGTGTGGCCAGGTGCAGGTTGATGAGCGCCGCGTTTTTGGCGGTGCCGTTGCTGGACTGGTTCAGGCCCTGGCAATACAGGCTGAGGGTGGGGGTGCGGTCAGAGCTGCCCTCTTGCACGCCTGCAAACCAGCGGGCGGCGGTGTAGAGGTCGGCTTCGGGCACGCCACAAATCTGCGCCACATGCTGCGGCGTGTACTCGGCCACCAGGGCCTGCAGGGCTTCAAAGCCATTGGTGTGGGTTGCGATGTAGTGGGCTTGTGTCCAGCCCTGGGCCAGCATGATGTGCAGCAGGCCGTGGAACAGCATCACATCGGTGCCGGGCTGGATGGCCAGGTGCAGGTCGGCCATGTCGGCGGTGTCGGTGCGGCGCGGGTCTACCACGACCATCTTGAGCGCCGGGTTGGCGCGTTTGGCGTCTTCGATGCGGCGAAACAAAATCGGGTGCGCCCAGGCCGCGTTGCTGCCCGCGATGAACAGGCACTGCGCGTGCGCGATGTCCTCGTAGCAGGCCGGTGGGGCGTCGGCCCCCAGTGTCATCTTGTAGCCTGCCACGGCGCTGCTCATGCACAGGCGCGAGTTGCTGTCGATGTTGTTGGTGCCTAAAAGGCCTTTGGCCAGTTTGTTGAAGACGTAATAGTCCTCGGTGAGCAGCTGGCCCGAGATGTAAAAGCCCAAAGCGTCAGGGCCGTGGTTGTGCACGATGGCGGCCAGGCGTTGGCTGGCCATGTCCATGGCGGCGCTCCAGCCCAGGGCTTGCAGCGTCTGGCCACGCACGGGCCGCCACTGGGGCGTGAGCAAACGGGTTTGCGCCGTGACCTGCGGTGCGGCCGTCAGGTGCAGCGACTGGCCCTTGGTGCACAAACGGCCGAAGTTGGCCGGGTGATCCGGGTCCCCGCGCACGCCGGTGATCTGCGTGCCCTGCGATGCGATGACCACGCCGCAGCCCACGCCGCAGTAGGGGCAGGTGGATTTGGTTTCGTGGGTGATGGGGATCATGGGCAACAGGGTAGTGGTGGGGTGGGGCTTTGGGATTTTGTAGGTCGGTGGCTTCAGCCCCGACATGACCGGTTCATCGAAGGCTCCTGTCGGGGCTAAAGCCACCGACCTACGAGGTCCTCGCTGTTTTCCGCGATACCGGGCCCGCAATGGGCCGCGTCAGATCCGTCGCGTGGCCAAGCAGTTCATCGGCATTCAAAAACACCACGCCTTGCTCCACCTTGACTTCAAAGCGCGGTGTGCAGCCCTCGTCGGGTGCTTGCGCCTGGCCGTCGCACAGGCCAATCGTCCAGTTGTGCAGCGGGCAGGCCACGCTGGTGCCAAACACAATCCCTTGCGACAAGGGGCCGCCCTTGTGCGGGCAGCGGTCGAGCAGGGCAAACACTTCGTCAGCGTCGTTGCGGAACACGGCCACGTCGAGTCCCTGGTCACGCGCCACGCGGCGCGAGCCCAGCACCGGGATGTCTTCCACCCGGCAGATTTCTTTCCATGCGGTCATTTTTCAATCCTTGGTTAGCATTTGTAGGAGCCCACCCCTGTGGGCGATGGCGTGGCTTGGTGGTGTGCGTGCAATCGCCCACGGGGTGGGCTCCTACACAAGAGGTCAGGCGGTGGTCAGGGGCTCGAACTGGCGGGTGTCCACTTTGGCTTCTTGCAGCTCAAACCACGGGTCGGGTTCGCCGTCGAGCGCGGCTTGCAGCTTGGCCCATAAGGTTTGGCGCAAAGCGGCGTCTTCCAAGATCTTTTTCTTCACGTAGTCCAGACCCACCCGGTTGATGTAGTGCACCGTGCGCTCCAGGTACCAGCCTTCTTGGCGGTACAGCTGCATGAAAGCGCCCGTGTACTCCAGCACCTCTTCGGCGGTCTTGAGCTTGGTGAAAAAATGCGCCACCTCGGTTTTGATGCCACCGTTGCCGCCCACATACATCTCCCAGCCACTGTCCACGCCGATGATGCCCACGTCCTTGATGCCCGCTTCGGCGCAGTTGCGCGGGCAGCCTGAGACGGCGAACTTGACCTTGTGCGGCGCATACATGCGCCACATGGCTTTCTCCAGGTCCTTGCCCATTTGCGTGCTGTCTTGGGTGCCCATGCGGCACCACTCGCTGCCCACGCAGGTTTTGACCGTGCGCAGGGCCTTGGCGTAGGCGTGGCCGCAAGGCATGCCGATGTCTTTCCACACACCCACCAGATCTTCTTTTTTCACACCCAGCAAGTCGATGCGCTGACCGCCCGTGACCTTCACCGTGGGGATTTGGTATTTGTCGACCACATCGGCGATGCGGCGCAGCTCGGCGGCGGTGGTCTCGCCCGCCCACATGCGAGGGATCACGCTGTAGGTGCCGTCTTTCTGGATGTTGGCGTGGCTGCGTTCATTGATGAAGCGGCTTTGCGGGTCGTCTTGCGCCTCTTTGGGCCAGGTGCTGATCAGGTAATAGTTGACGGCCGGGCGGCAGCTCGCGCAGCCGTTGGGCGTGCGCCAGCCCATGAACTTGAACACGCCACCCACGGTGAGCAGTTTGTGGTCGCGCACCGCATCTCGCACCGCCTGGTGGCCATGTTCGGTGCAGCCGCACATGGGCTTGAGCTTGGGTGTAGCCGAGTAGTCGCCACCGGCGGTGAACATCAAAATCTGCTCAACCAGCCCGGTGCACGAGCCGCAGCTGGCGCTGGCCTTGGTTTGCTTGCGCACTTCGTCCAGCGTGAACAGGCCCTTGTCCTTGATGGCCTTGCAGATCGCGCCCTTGGTCACGCCGTTGCAGCCGCACACTTCGTCGGCATCCTGCATGGCAGCGGCTTTGCTCTGGCCCTGGTGGCCCACGTCGCCGATGTTGGATTCGCCAAACATCAGCTTGTCGCGGATGTCGGCCACGCTGCGGCCATCACGCAGCAGCTTGAAATACCAGCTGCCGTCCACCGTGTCGCCATACAGGCAGGCACCCACCAGCTGGTCTCCCTTGAGCACCAGCTTTTTGTAGACACCGCCGGCCGGGTCGCTCATGACGATTTCTTCGCACTCCGGGCTGCCCATGAAGTCGCCCGCGCTGAACAAGTCGATGCCGGTGACCTTGAGTTTGGTCGAAGTGAGTGACCCGGTGTAGCGGCCAATGCCGAATTCGGCCAGGTGATTGGCCAGCACTTTGCCTTGTTCGAACAGCGGAGCCACCAGACCGTAGGCAATGCCTCTGTGCGCGGCGCATTCGCCCACCGCCCAGATGCGCGGGTCGGTCACGGTTTGCAGTGTGTCGCTCACCACGATGCCGCGGTTCACATGCAGGCCCATGCTTTCGGCCAGCGCGGTGTTGGGTCGGATGCCCACGGCCATGACCACCAGATCGGCGGGCACATGGGTGCCATCCTTGAATTCGACTTTGCTCACGCGGCCGGTGTCATTGCCCACCAGCGCGGCGGTTTGTGCGCTCATGCGGAACTGCATGCCGCGTGCTTCGAGAGAAGCCTGCAGCATCTGCGCGGCCACCTTGTCGAGCTGGCGCTCCATCAGCCAATCGCTCACATGCACCACCGTGACCTGCATGCCGCGTTTCATCAGGCCGTTGGCCGCTTCCAGGCCCAGCAGGCCGCCGCCGATGACGACCGCGTGTTTGTACTGCGTGGCCGCGTCGATCATGGCCTGCGTGTCGGCAATGTCGCGGTACGCCAGCACGCCTTGCAGGTCTTTGCCGGGCAGAGGCAGGATGAAAGGGTTGGAGCCGGTGGCGATCACCAGGCGGTCATAGGGCGTGGCGATTTTTTCGCCAGTGGCGTTTTCGGCGCTCACGGTGCGTTGGAGGCGGTCCACCGCCGTGACCTTCCAACCCGCATGCAGCGTGATGCCGTTGTCGTTGTACCAAGCCCAGTCGTTGAGCACGATTTCGTCCAGCGTTTGCTCACCGGCCAGCACGGGTGACAGCAGGATGCGGTTGTAGTTGGGGTGCGGCTCGGCGCCGAACACGGTGATGTCGTACAGGTCGGGCGCGAGTTTCAGCAGCTCTTCGATGGCCCGAACCCCGGCCATGCCGTTGCCGACCATGACCAGTTTCATTTTTTCTTTGGCACCGGATGTGAATGGGGTACGCATGTCCATGGTCTTCTCCTTAAGCGGTTTTTTCCACATGCGCCTGGCGCGTGTAGAGGAAGTCGATCACCGCTTTGCGGTAGCGCTGGTACTCGGCGCTTTCGGCCAGTTCCACGCGATGGCGCGGGCGTGGCAAGTCCACACTCAGCACCTCGCCAATCGTGGCGGCAGGTCCGTTGGTCATCATCACGATCTTGTCGGACAGCAGCACGGCCTCGTCCACGTCGTGGGTGACCATGACCACGGTGCTTTGGGTGCGGGCCACAATCTCGAGCAATTCGTCTTGCAGCTTGGCGCGGGTCAGCGCGTCCAGAGCGCCAAAGGGCTCGTCCATCAAGAGCACTTTGGGCTCCATGGCCAGGGCACGGGCAATGCCCACGCGTTGCTTCATGCCGCCCGAGATTTCGCCGGGGCGCTTTTGCGCGGCGTGACTCAGGCCCACCATGGCCAGCGCCGCGTCGGTGCGGGCTCGCAACTGGGCCTTGGTTTCGGCTTTGCCAAACACCCGCTCGATGCCCAGGTGCACGTTGTCAAAGCAGGTGAGCCAGGGCAGCAGTGAATGGTTCTGGAACACCACCGCACGCTCGGGGCCGGGGCCTGCAATCTCGCGGTTGGCGCACAGCAGCACACCGGCCGTGGGGGTGGTCAGCCCGGCGATCAGGTTGAGCAAGGTGGACTTGCCGCAGCCCGAGTGGCCAATCAAGGCCACGAACTCGCCTTTGGCGATGTCCAGGTGGATGTCTCGCAGTGCCGGAAACAAACCCTTGTTGGTTTTGAAGGTCTGCTCCACGCTTTGAATTTGGATGTACTTGCTGTCGCTGTTCATGATTTGACATCCTCAAAAGTGAAGGCGGTGGCGATGCGGATCAGGGCGTATTCCAGGATCAAGCCCACGCCGCCAATCACAAAAATAGCGATGATGATGTTCTTGACGTTGAGGTTGTTCCACTCGTCCCAGACCCAAAAGCCAATGCCCACGCCACCTGTCAGCATCTCGGCTGCCACGATGACCAGCCATGCGGTGCCCACGGCCAGGCGCACACCGGTCAGCATGTAAGGCAGCACAGCGGGGAACAAGATGGTGGTGGCGATCTTCCATTCCGACAGGTTGAGCACCCGGGCCACGTTCAAATAATCCTGCGGCACGCGCTGCACCCCCACGGCGGTGTTGATGATCATGGGCCAGATGGAGCAGATGAAAATCGTCCAGATGGCGGCCGGGTTGGCCCCTTTGAACACCAGCAAACCGATGGGCAGCCAAGCCAGTGGCGAGACCGGACGCAGCAAGCTGATGAGCGGGTTGAACATGCGCGAGAGGAAGGTGAAGCGCCCAATCACAAAGCCCGCCGGAATGCCGACCAGCGCCGCCAGACCAAAGCCCACGGCCACGCGCTCGAGCGACATCAGCACGTTCCAGCCCACGCCCTGGTCATTGGGGCCCTTGCGGTAAAACGGGTCGCTGAAGATCTCGATCGCCTGCACGCCGGTTTCGTAAGGGCTGGGGATGCTGCCTTTGGTGGTGATGGACACCAGCGACCACAGCCCGATCAAGAGGCCCAGACCCATGAGCGGCGGCAACACCGCCATCCAGAAGTTGTGCCACTGGCGGGCGCGTTGCATTTGCACGGCGGCTGCAGCGGTGGCGGCGGCGACCTCTGCAGGGGTCGGGGGCACCAGCTTTTCAGGGGCAGATTGCCCCCTGGTCGGTGAATGGAAAACGGCGCTGACCATGGTGTTGTCCTTCAGGCTTTGACTTTGAAACCGTCGGCGTACTTTTTCGGGTCCTTGGCGTCCCAGATCACGCCATCGATGCCTTTGTGGCTGCGCATCTCGCTCTTGGGCACAGGCGCCTTGGCAGCGGTGGCGGCGTCTTTGTAGAGTGCGATCTGGTTGATCTGCTTGGCCACGCCCAGGTAGTCGGGGTGGTCTTTGAGCAAGCCCCAGCGCTTGTGTTGGGTCAGGAACCACATGCCGTCGGACAGGTAAGGGAAATTCACAGTGCCCTCGTTGTAGAACTTCATGTGGTTGGGGTCGTCCCACGTCTTGCCCATGCCGTTTTGGTAGCGGCCCAAAATGCGCTGGTTGATGGCGTCCACGCTGGTGTTCACATACGATTTGTCGGCCACGGTTTCGGCCATCTTGAGCTTGTTTTGCAAGCTGGCGTCGATCCACTGGCCGGCCTCGATGATGGCGGCCGTCACCGCGCGGGCGGTGTTGGGGTATTTTTTGACGAACTCAGCGGTGGTGCCCAGCACTTTTTCAGGGTGGTCTTTCCAGATGTCCTGCGTGGTGGCGGCTGTCACCCCGATGCCGTCCATGATGGCGCGGTGGTTCCAGGGTTCGCCCACACAAAAGCCGTCCATATTGCCCACGCGCATATTGGCCACCATTTGGGGGGGCGGCACGGTGATGACCTTGGCGTCTTTCATGGGGTTGATGCCGTAGCTGGCCAGCCAGTAGTACAACCACATGGCGTGGGTGCCGGTGGGGAAGGTCTGTGCAAAGGTGTACTCGCGTTTGTCGCTTTGCATCAGCTTGGCCAGCCCTGCGCCATCCACAGCACCCTTGTCGGCCAGCTTTTTGGACAGCGTGATGGCCTGGCCGTTGTGGTTCAGGTTCATCAGCACGGCCATGTCTTTTTTGGGGCCCGACAGACCGAGGTGCACGCCATAGACCAAGCCGTACAGCACATGGGCAAAGTCGAGTTCGCCGTTGACCAGCTTGTCGCGCACCCCGGCCCAGCTGGCTTCTTTGCTCAGCACAAACTTGACGCCGTGCTTGACGTCCAGGCCCAGCACCGAGGCCATGACCACACTGGCGCAATCGGTCAGGGGAATGAAGCCAATCTTGACTTCCTTTTTCTCTGGGGCGTCAGACCCCGCGGCATAGACCATGGAGCGCAGGGCCGGCGACACGCCAGCCGCGCCCACGGCGGCGGCCTGCAACACGGTGCGGCGGTTGAAGCTGGTTTTCAGAATGTCGGTCATGGCGAAACTCCTGGAGAGGTTTTGAAAAAACAAAAAAGGCGTCCTCATGTCGTCTACGCCTGCAGTGCAGTGCGTGAACGCATGGGGACGCCTTTGTCCGGTGTGACTTCACCCGCCCTTGGGTGTTGTCACGTTTGACCTTCGTTGGTCTTGCTTCAGCTATTGCAAGCCGCGTGCCAGGGTTTTCCTGGGGTGGCGTGCATGAGTTCCTCAGATTTGGTGCCCTGAAGTGCACCTTGGTGGTGCCGGCGCACATCGTCGGTGCCTGAATGCGTGGGCGGCGGTATGAGGGCATGTTGGTAGGTCGGTAGCTTTAGCTCCGACATGGCGTGCTTTGGCGCAGCCGGAATGTCGGGGCTGAAGCCGTCGACCTACAAAAAACTGTGCCGAGAGCAATGCTCACGCCTACAAAAAATCTGGCTGTGCTGCTTCAGCCCAGCAGTTCAGCCATCTCAATCATCTGCTGCGCGATGTCGGCCAGCTTCACGCCCTTGTTCATGGCCGCCTTGCGCAAACGGGCATAAGCCTCGGGTTCGCTTAAGGCCTGGCGCTGCATCAGCAAGCCCTTGGCGCGGTCGATCAACTTGCGGTCTTGCAACTCGCCACGGGCGTTGTTCAGCTCGGCCAGCAAAGCCTGCTCATGCTTGAAGCGGGCCATGGCCACTGTCAGGATCGGGTGAATGCGCTCGGGTGCCAGCCCGGCCACGATGTAGGCCGTCACGCCTGCGGCCACGGCCTCGTTCATGGGCCGGGTGTCGCTGTCATTGGTGAACATCACGATGGGGCGACGCTCGTCGCGCGTGGCCATGACCACATGCTCCAGTGCATCGCGGGCATCGCTTTCGGCATCCACAATGACCATGTCGGCTTGTAACTGGGCCAGGCGCTCGGTCAAAAACACATCGGCGGGCAAAGTGGCCACCAGGTTGTAACCCGCTTGCAGCAGTCCGATGCGCAGCAGCCGCGAGCGCTCTTCAATGGCCTGTGCCTGCTCATCCCCCTCGGCCACCAAGGCCGGGTCTGAAATGATGACGACGATTCTCAAGGCTTCCTGCATGGGCAGACCTGAGCAAGAAACGCGCCGGATTGTTGAAACGGGGTACCCATGCCGTGCTTGGGTGCCACCAACGATGGAACAGGCCGCTTCAGGCCGCCACCATCCCGTGCCGCACCTTGGTGTCGGCACAAGCGGCCGATGCCCAAAACGCCAGCATGGCCTGCACCGCCTGTGCTTGCAGGCTGGTCGCCGCCACACTGCCTGAAAACGTGGTGATGATCTCCACCCCCGGTGGCAGGCCGCCCACGATGGTGATGCCGGGCACGCCCAGCATTTCGCTCAGTTGCTGAAAGCCCAGCGCCACTTCGCCTTGCGCGATCAGCTGCCCCACGGGCACGCCAGGTTGGGCTTGCACCATGCGGTCTTTGATCTGGTCGGCAATGCCCCAAACCTCGAACTGCTTGGCCAGTTGCACACCGCTGGGCCCGGTGGAGTAGCCCAGCGTGCGGGCCGAGAGGATGGCCGCCTTGAGCGCGGCTTCGCTGGAAATGTCGGGCGCTGGAGCCCCTGCTGGCACCGCCACGGCCACGCTCGATTGCACCAGGTCCACCCGGCTGCCCGCCTGCACATGGTCGCTGGCGACCAATTTGTCGATGGCATCGCTGGCCAGCATGACGCAGTCAAAGGCTTCGCCCGCCTGCACGCGTTGGGCCGCAGCCACACCGCCCACCGACTCGACCAGCACCTGAACATCAGGCGCTTGTGCGGTGTACAGCGCCACCAAGTCGGCCAGTAAGGCCTTGGTGGCCATGGAAGAAATCAGTCGGATTGTGGTCATGGTGAGGTGTTGGAATGGGGTGAATTTGTGGGAGCGACGCCCCCGTCGCGATGGATTCGCGATGGATTCGCGTCGAATGGCGTATGCCAAGGCACCCTCGCGACCAGGGCGTCGCTCCCACAAGGATTATCGCCAAGCCCCCTGCGGTGAGCCATGCCCCGCTTAAACTCGCTGCTATGAAAATTTTGGGTATCGAATCTTCTTGCGACGAAACCGGTGTGGCCTTGGTGGAAACCACGGGCAGCGCCATGCCGCGTTTGTTGTCGCACGCGCTTTACAGCCAAATCGAGATGCACCAGGCCTATGGCGGCGTGGTGCCCGAACTGGCCAGCCGCGACCACATTCGGCGGGTCTTGCCGCTCACGCGCCAAGTGCTGGCCGAGGCGGGGGCCACTTTGGCCGACATCGACGTGGTGGCCTACACCCGCGGGCCGGGACTGGCCGGGGCGCTCTTGGTGGGGTCGGGCGTGGCCTGTGCGCTGGCTGCGTCTTTGGGCAAGCCGGTGTTGGGCGTGCACCATTTGGAGGGGCATTTGCTCTCGCCTTTTTTGAGTGCCGACCCGCCCGAGTTTCCCTTCATCGCATTGCTGGTGTCGGGCGGCCACACGCAGCTGATGCGGGTGGACGCCGTAGGCCGCTACGAGCTGCTGGGCGAGACGATTGACGACGCCGCAGGCGAAGCCTTTGACAAGTCGGCCAAGCTCATGGGCCTGCCTTACCCCGGTGGCCCGGGCCTGTCGCGCCTGGCCGAGCAGGGCAACCCGGCAGCCTACAAGTTGCCGCGCCCGCTGCTGCACAGCGGCGATTTGGACTTTTCCTTTGCGGGCCTGAAAACAGCAGTGCTCACGCAGAGCCAAAAAATCGGCCCTGCCGCTCACACCGAAGGCGCACACGAGCGGGCCGACCTGGCCGCATCGACCCAGGCGGCGATTGTCGAGGTGTTGGTGAAAAAGTCGATGACGGCCCTCAAAACCAGCGGCATGAAGCGCCTGGTCGTGGCCGGTGGCGTGGGGGCCAACCGCGAACTGCGGGCGCAACTGAATGCCGCCTGCGCCAAGGCCCAGGTGCGCGTGCACTACCCCGAGTTGCACCTGTGCACCGACAACGGGGCCATGATCGCCATGGCCGCCGCCATGCGTTTGCAAGCCGGGGCGCAAACGGCCGAGGCGCGTTACAGCTTCGATGTGAAACCGCGTTGGCCTTTGCACGAGCTCGCCGGTTCTTGAAGCGCCCCTGAATCTGCCGAAACAAGCCCTGCTGGAATGCGGGTTAACCCCATGGCCTGTGCGCTGACTGGTTAAACTCCCGCCCTTTGCTTGCCAGGGCCGGGTCACGGTCCTGCGCCCCTGTTGCCATGTATTCATTCCCTTTTTTCTTGCGTCGCGCATTGCTGGCCTGTGTGGTCTCGCTGTGTGGGGTCGGTGCCCATGCCCAGTCGCCCGCACCCATTCGTTTGGCCTTGATCGAGGGGCTCAGTGGCCCTTTTGCCAACACGGGCGAGGCCGTGGTGCGCAACATCGCTTGGGCGGTGGAGCGTGTCAATGCCCGGGGTGGCGTCAAGACATCGCAGGGCCTGCGGCCCATGGTGCTGGAGCGCTATGACAGCAAGGGCCAAAGCGAAGAAGCTTTGTCGGCCCTCAAGTCGGCCATCGACGATGGCGCACAAGTGGTGTTGCAGGGCAACTCGTCGGCCAACGCAGCGGCCCTCATCGATGCCATCAACAAACACAATGAGCGTGAACCGGCCAAACGTGTGTTGTTTTTGAATTACTCGGCCGTTGACCCCGTTTTGACCAACGAAAAATGCAGCTTTTGGCACTTTCGCTTTGATGCGCATGCCGACATGCGCATGGCTGCGTTGATGCAAGTGCTGCGCGAAGACCAACAAGTCCAGTCGGCCTACCTGATCGGTCAAGACTACAGCTTTGGCCAAGCTGTGCTGCGTGAGGCCAAGCGCCAGTTGGCCGAACAGCGGCCCGATGTGAAGATCGTGGGGGACGAGTTGCACCCCATGGGCCGGGTCAAAGACTTTTTGCCTTATGCGGCCAAGATCAAGGCCAGCGGGGCGCAAGCGGTCATCACCGGCAACTGGGGCAATGACCTGACGCTCTTGGTCAAGGCGGCCCGAGAGGCGGGCTACGAGGGCAAGTTCTACACCTTTTATGGCAATGCCTTGGGTGCGCCTGCGGCCATTGGCGAAGCCGGTGTGGGCCGGGTGATTGCGGTGGCCGATTGGCTGCCCAATGTGCCGGGCAAGGCCAGTGAGGCGTTTTACCAAGCCTTTCGCCAGCGATTTCCCAAACCGACCGAAGACTATGTCCATGTGCGGATGCAGCTGATGGTGGAGGCTTTGGCCCAATCCATTGAAAAGGCCGGCCACACCGATCCCCTGGCCGTGGCCTTGCAGCTTGAAAAATCCCGTGTCAGCACCGCCGGGCAAACGGGCCAAATGCGTGCGCAAGACCACCAATTTCAGCAAGCCCTGGTGGTCGGCCTCATGCAACGCCAGGGCACACCGGGCGTGCCTTTTGATGTGGAGGGCTCGGGTTATGGTTTCAAAGTGGTGCGCCAAATTCCAGCGGAGCAGGCCCGTTTGCCCACCACTTGCAAGATGCAGCGCCCAGCGGGTGCTTGATGGGGCGAACCCCTTCAGGCCCACCCGGAGGGCGTTTTTGGCCAATTGAAACAGGATGTAATAAGTCATCCAACAGTCTTTTTGAATTCAAAATTGATTATTAAGATGTAAAAAACTTTGAAATCAGTGTTTAAGTGACTTTCCGAAAAAGTCGACATATCTGGTTTTCATCCGCCCCCCATGCGCTGGGCACATCTTTTTGAATCTGTTTGAACCCCTCAAAGGCCCAAGTCATGACGCTCGAAAATTACTTCAACAGCAGTTTTCAATCCGACGTTGCCAAGTTGCAATTTCGCTGGGTCCCTCAAGTGCTCAAAGACATTCTTCAAGACCAGGAGCTGGTGCTGTTTGGGGGCAAAAATTGGTCAACGGTTGAAGAAGACCTGGCCCTCATCGATCCCGAAAATCGGCCTCAGTTCATACTTTGCCTTTTTGCGCTGGTGGCCACAGACCAGTGCATGCAGTCTTATTTCAAAGCCCACTACGCTCACTGGCGCAGCCAGACGGGTTACCCCAAATTTGGCTGGACGCGATTTGGCCTTTACAACGAAAACCCATTGAAGCTTCTTTCGGTGCCCGATGTGGCCGGGTTGGTGGATGTCGGACTCAGCACCGCCTTGCTTCCGGAGTTCACGACCTTTTACCGCCAGCAAATCCAGGATTACGTCCGTCAGCACTGCCCCGAACTGACGGCCGAGCATTTCTTTGGCCAGTTGTGCCGAGACGCCATTTTTGAGCTGCACGATGGCACGCTGGTGCCCGCATTCAAGCAGGCCATGTACACCCTGATGCAGGCCGATGCCTGTCCAAGCGATGCCGGTGATGGCTACCTGATGGCGGCTTGATGGCCGCCTGAAGCCGATACGTCTGCGTTCAAGCCTGTCCCGGCTCAAAGGGGGTGCGGGCCTTGGACTCCAGACCTTGGCAGAGTTTTTCCAGCAAGCCGGTCAGCACTTGCTGCTCGTCTGGGCTCAGCGGTGACAAAAGCCGATCTGAAGCTTGCTGCGCCAAATGTTGCGCTTGGGCAAACGCCTCCTGCCCTGAGGCCGAGACCTTGATCGTCCATTTGCGCCGGTCGGTGGTGCTGGCCTGACGGGTCAACCAGCCGCGTGTTTCCAGCCCGCGCACCACATGCAAGACCGTTACTTTGTCCAGACCCAAGGCCCGTGCCAAGCGGGCTTGGTCCATGGTTTGGCTGTGCATGAGCATGTGCAAGACGCCGA
The DNA here is from genome assembly GCF_001269405.1 of Limnohabitans sp. 2KL-3. Classification (NCBI taxonomy): domain Bacteria; kingdom Pseudomonadati; phylum Pseudomonadota; class Betaproteobacteria; order Burkholderiales; family Comamonadaceae; genus Limnohabitans; species Limnohabitans sp. 2KL-3. The sequence goes on along the minus strand of NZ_CXON01000023.1, from coordinate 41,626 downwards.
ACTGCGGCGGGGTCAGTTTCAGGCTTTGGCATTCGTTTTCAAACAAACCCACCGACAGTTGGTGGGCCCGTCTGAGCAAAAAGCCAGGGCGACGGTACAAGGGGGTCACGGCAGGGCCTCTTCAAGCGTTCAGGGTTTGACCCAATAGGCGGCATCGGATCGAGGGGTAGCATCTACACGGTTGATATCGTTAGCATGCTAACCAATAACAGCACGATTGGCCTCCCCGAAAACCCTTGCCTGGGTGTCTGAAGCTGTCCTGCCACAGGGCGCTTGTTGAACCCCTTGTTCATCGAAATGCCTTGCACCATGCCCATCGCAGAAAACTACATCTTTGGCCAATGGGTCAAGGACCATGCCCCCGCTCAGCGCGGCGATTCGATCAACCCCGCCACGGGCGAAAAAGCCGCCCAATTTGTGGCCGCCAGCGTGCAAGAGGTGGACGCCGCCATCGCCTGCGCCCGCACCGCCTTTGAAACCACCACCTGGTCGCAGCAGCCCAAACTGCGCTCGGACGTGCTGCGCTTGTTTGCAGACCGCTTGGAGCACAACAAGGCGCAAGTCGTCCAGACCCTGGTGCAGCTCAACGGCAAGTTGCAGCGCGAGGCCGAGGGCGAAGTCATGGCCGGCATTTCGGAGCTGCGTTATTACGCAGGGCTGGCCCGCAATCTGTTTGGCCGTGTCATCGAGATGGAGCCCGAGGTGTACTCGCACATCGAGCGCGAAGCCATTGGTTTGGCGGCCATCATCGTGCCCTGGAACGCGCCCGTGACTTTGCTGGTGCGCTCTTTGGCCCCGGCGCTGGCGGCAGGCTGCACCGTGGTCATCAAGGCCGCGCACCAGACCGCGCTGGTGCACACCCAGGTCATGGCCTGTTTGGTGGCCGACGAGCGCATTCCGGCCGGTGTCATCAACTCCTTCATCGAGCAAGACATTGTGGCCACGCAGCACCTGTGTGCGCACCCCGAGGTCGATGTCATCAGCTTCACCGGTTCGACCCATGTGGGCAAACAAATCGCCTTGTCCACCGCCAAGAACCTGACCCGCTTGTCGTTGGAGCTGGGGGGCAAAGCCCCGGCTATCGTGCGATCGGACGCCGACTTGACTGCCGCTGTGCGCGGCATTGTGGGTGGCGCTTGTGTCATGGCCGGGCAAATGTGCACCGCCATCAGCCGGGTGCTGGTGCACGAATCGGTGGCTGCCGACTTTTCGGTGCAACTGGCCCAAGCTTTGGCGCAGGTCAAAGTGGGGCCGGGCGACCAGCCCAGCTCGGGCATGGGCCCGCTGATCGATCCGCGCAACCAAGCCCGTTTGCTGGACGAAGTCAGGGCTGCCGCGCAAGACTGTCGCGTGCTGCTGGCCGGTCGTGTGCCCGATGACACGCCCAGGGGCGGCGCGTTCATCACGCCATCGCTCGTGGCCACACAAGACCTGAACAGCCATTTTGTGCAGGACGAAATTTTTGGCCCACTGGTCACGCTGGAAACCTTTGCCACCGACACCGAAGCGGTCGATCGGGCCAACGCCACGCGTTACGGCCTGGCCGCTTCGGTGTGGACCCAGGACCACCGCGCCGCCCGCAAGATCGCGCGGCACATCAAGTTTGGCAATGTGTGGGTCAACGCCCACAACCGCTTGTTTGCCGAGATCGAAACCGGGGGCTACCGCCAAAGCGGTTTTGGTCGTTTGCACGGCGTCGAAGGTCTGAACGACTTCATGGAAACCAAGCATGTGTTCATGCCTTGCAACGATTGACCCCCACCGATGACCGATTCGACCACGCCTGAGACACAGCACACCACCGCCCGTTATTTTCTGGAGGGCCTGCAAGAGACAGGCATCCGCTACCTGTTTTCCAACTTGGGCACCGACCATGTGACCCTGATCGACGAGATGGCCCGCCTGCAAGCCGAGGGCCAGGCCATGCCCGAAGTGGTGCTCTGTCCGCATGAAAACGTGGCCATCCACATGGCCGGGGGTTACGCCGCCGTCACGGGGCAAGGGCAGGGCGTCATGGTGCATGTGGACGCTGGCACCGCCAACGCGGCCATGGGCATGCACAACCTGATGCGGGCGCGTTTGCCGGTGCTGCTGATGGCGGGCAAAGCCCCCTATGCCCTGCACGGCGAAGTGCCCGGTGCCCGCGACAACTATGTGCACTATGTGCAGGACCCGTTCGACATCGCCTCTTTGGTGCGCCCCTACGTCAAGTGGGACTACAACCTGCCCTCGGGCGTGGTGGCCAAAGAGGTGGTGCGCCGCGCCCACAGCGTCATGCACACCGAGCCTGCGGGCCCGGTTTACATGACGCTGCCACGCGAGACACTGGCCGAGTCGTGGTCCTCTGAGCAGGTCAAGTCGTATCCCGCGGCCCGCTACGGCGCGGTGCGCATGGGGGCCTTGCCCTTTGAGGCCACGCTGCAGATTGCCCGCGAGTTGATGGCGGCCGAGAATCCTCTGGTCATCACTTCCTATTTGGGCCGCAAGCCCGAGGCGGTGCAGGCGCTGGAAGCGTTGGCCGAGTTGTGTGGCATTCGGGTGGTGGAGTTCAGCCCCACTTGGCTGTGCATCTCGCGCGAATCGCCGTGCTTTTTTGGCTTTGACCCGACCCCGCTCTTGCATGAGACCGATTGGGGTTTGCTGCTGGACATCGACGTGCCCTGGCTGCCGCACCAGACCCGCCCCCGCGAAGACACCCGCTGGGTGCACATCGACGTGGACCCGATCAAGAAAGATTTTCCAGCCTGGGGTTTTGCCAGTGATGTGCGCTGGCCGGCCGACTGTGCGCAGGCCTTGCGCGACCTGCACCAAGCCGTCATGGACTTGGCCGACGAGGCCTTTCACCAACGCGTGGCCGAGCGCATGGCCCACTGGCCCGCACAGCGCCAGCAGCGGCTGGCGCGTGTGGCCGCCGCTGCACAAAACCCGGGCACAGAAGACGCGCTCAATCCGGCTTGGGTGTGCGCCCAGATTGGCCTGCAGCTGCGCCCTGACGACGTGGTCATCAACGAAGCCATCCGCAATTCGCCCGCCGTGTTGCAGCAAATACCGCGCACCCGCCCCATGAGTTTTTTGGGGGGCGCAGGTGGCGGCCTGGGCTACAGCGGCGGCATGGCGCTGGGTGTCAAGCTGGCACGGCCCAATGACCGGGTAGTCCACATCGAAGGCGATGGCGGTTTTCACTTCTCCACGCCCACGTCGGTGTATGCCGTGGCGCAAGCCCAAGGCCTGCCCATCCTCACCGTGGTGCTGGACAACGGCGGCTGGCAGGCTGTCAAAGAAGCCGTATTGCGCGTGCACCCCGACGGGCCTGCGGCCCAAGCGGGCGAGTTTCAGGCCCGCCTGAGGGGCAAGCAGCGCCGCTTTGAACAAGTGGCCCAAGCCTTTGGTGCGCACGGTGAACGCGTCACCCGCGCCGAAGACTTGCCTGCGGCCATCACCCGCTGTTTGGAGGCCCTGGACGAAGGCCGTGCCGCTTTGCTGGTGGCTTCGGTAGCCAAGATTTGATTTTCACACCCCATAAAACAGGAGACAAACCATGACAACCCGCTTCACATCCCCCGCACGCCGCAAGCTGGTGGCCGCTGCCGCCTTGTCTTTGGCCGCATCTTTGGCCACTTTGGTCCCAGCCCAGTCCTGGGCGCAAGCGGCTTGGCCCAACAAGGCTGTGCGCATTGTGGTGCCGTATGCACCGGGTGGTGCCAACGACATCCTGGCCCGCGTGGTCGCTGAAAAACTCGCGCCCGCCTTGGGCCAGCCGGTGTTGGTTGAAAACAAACCCGGCGCAGGTGCTGCAGTCGGCACCGAATTCGTGGTCAAAGCCGCCCCCGATGGCTACACCTTGCTCATGGCGGCCAGTGGCCCCATCGTGTTCAACCCGGCGTTGGTGGCCAAGCTGTCCTACAACCCGATCACCGACCTGGTGCCTATTTCTTTGGCGGGCTCATTCCCCATGATCCTGGCGGTGAATGAGGCTTCGCCTGCCAAGACCTTCAACGACTTGGTTGCCCTGTCCAAGGCCAACGCCGACAAAAGCAATTACTCCTACCCCTCGGCTTCTTTTCAGCTGGTGATGGAGCTTGTCAAGGCCAAGTCCGGCCTGAAGGCTTTGAACGTGCCCTATCAGGGCAGCGCCCCATCGATCAACGCGGTGCTCACGCAAGAAGTGCAAATGACCCTGATTGACTCCGGCCCCATCGCTGCGCTGGTCAAGTCGGGCAAGCTGCGTGCCTTGGCCGTCACCTCTGAGCAGCGCCTGGCCAGCTACCCGCAGGTGCCCACGCTCAAGGAGCAGGGTATTGATTTGGCAGTGAACTTCTGGAGCGGTTTGTTGGCCCCGGCCGGCACGCCAGCGCCCATCGTCAAGCGCTTGCAAGAAGAGATGGCCCGCATCATGGCCTTGCCTGATGTGGCCGAGCGCATGGCCAAGTTGGACATCCGTCCCGTGGGCGGCAGCAGTGCCGACTTTGCCAAAACCATTGCCACCGAAATCCCTCTGTGGACCCAGGTGGCCAAAGACAACAACATCAAAGCGCAATGACGGCACCGAAACGCATCGCCATTGCCGGGGCGGGAATTGCCGGTCTGACCACGGCGCTGGCTTTGCTGCAACAGGGCTTCCAGGTCGATGTGTTCGAGCAAGCATCGCAGCTGGGCGAGTTGGGTGCGGGCTTGCAGATTTCACCCAACGGTTCGCGCGTCTTGCTGGCGCTGGGTCTGGGTGAGGCTTTGCAAGCCTGTGTCTGCCAAGCCCGGGGCAAAGAAATCCGCATGTGGAACACGGGCCAGCGCTGGAAGCTGTTTGACCTGGGCGACGATTGCCTGGCGCGTTTTGGTGCGCCTTACTGGATGGTGCACCGGGGCGATTTGCACCGGGTGCTGTTGGACGCCTTTGAGGCGCGATCAGACCGGCCTGTGCGCTTGAACGCCCGGGTGGTCCAGGCCCAAAACACCGACGTGGGCGTGTCGTTTGAGTTGAACGACGGCTCGCAACACAGTGCCGCAGCATTGCTGGCCGCCGATGGGGTGCACTCGGTGTTGCGTGAAAAGTTGTTGGGCGAAGACAAGGCGCAATTCACAGGCTTGCTGGCCTGGCGCGGTCTGGTGCCGGTGGAGCGCGTGTCTGAACACTTGCAGGCGCAGGTTGGCACCAATTGGGTCGGGCCGGGGGCGCACGTCATCACCTACCCGGTGCGCGGTGGGGCTTTGATGAACGTGGTGGGCATCATCGAGCGCGAAGGCTGGCGCAGCGAGTCCTGGACCGAGCCGGGCACCCACGCCGAGCTGCTGCAAGACTTTGGCCACTGGCATGCCGATGTGTGTGAGTTGATGTCGGCCATCGAGCAGCCCTTCAAATGGGCCTTGCTCGGCCGTGCCCCACAAACCGGCTGGGCGAAGGGCAATATCTGCCTGTTGGGCGACGCCGCGCACCCCACCTTGCCGTTTTTGGCGCAGGGGGCCAACATGGCCATCGAAGACGCTGCCGTCATGGCGCGTTGCCTGGCCTTGGATGAGCCGACCGAACACGCCTTGGCCCGCTTTGAAAAACTGCGCTGGCAGCGCACGGCCGACATCGTCAACCGGTCGCGCGACAACGCTCAGCGCTTTCACAACCCCCAGCTGTCGGACCCCGCCAAAGCGGTGGACTACGTCAGCAGCGAGTGGGAGCCCGAAAAAGTCCGCCGCCGCTACGACTGGCTGTTTGAATACGACCCCTTGAAAGTACCGCTATGAGCCTGAATGCCCCTGTGTTGGTGGTGGGTGCAGGCCCCGTGGGCATGACCCTGGCCCTGTGTCTGGCGCGTCGCGGCATCGCCTGCACCTTGGTGGAAATGCGGCCAGCCGATGCGCTGCCCGACGTCAAATGCAACCACATCTCGGCGCGCAGCATGGAGCTGTTTCGCGCTTTGGGCGTGTCCCAAGACCTGCGCGCCGCAGGCCTGCCCGACGATTACCCGCACGATGTGTCGTACCGAACCAGCACCGTCGGTCAAGAAATCGCACGCATCCACATTCCCGGGCGCAGCACCCGCCTGACCGACCACAGCGGCCCCGACGGCGATTGGCCCACGGCCGAGCCACCGCACCGCATCAACCAGCGCTACATCGAGCCGATTTTGGCGGGGCATGTGGCCCAGCAACCCTTGGTCACCACGCTGTACCGGCACCAAGTGCTGGACTTCGATCAAACCGACGGCCAGGTGAACGTGCGCATTCAAAACCTGGACACGCCCGACGCGCCGCCGCTGCTCATCCAAGCGGCCTATCTGGTGGGCTGCGACGGTGGCCGCTCGGCGGTGCGCAAAGCCATTGGGGCCAAGCTGGTGGGTGACGAGGTGGTGCAACGCGTGCAAAGCACCTGCATCCGTGCGCCGGGTCTGCTGGCACAGCTGAAGGCCCCGGCGGCCTGGGCCATGTTCACCGTCAACCCCCGGCGCAGCGGCAACATCTACGCCATCGACGGCCAAGAAGTCTGGTTGATCCACAACTACCTGCGCGACCACGAAGCCGACTTTGACGCGGTGGACCGCGACTGGGCCATCCGCACCATCTTGGGCGTGGGTGAGGATTTTGAATACGAACAGATGAGCCGCGAAGACTGGATCGGCCGCCGCTTGGTCAGTGACAAGCTGCGCGAAGGCCGCGTGTTTTTGGCCGGAGACGCCGCGCACCTGTGGGTGCCCTATGCCGGTTACGGCATGAACGCGGGGCTGGCCGATGCGGCCAACCTGGCCTGGCACCTGTCGGCGCAAATCGAAGGCTGGGCCGCGCCCGAAGCTTTGTCGGCCTACGAAAATGAACGCCACCCGATCACCGAACAGGTCTCGCGTTTTGCCATGAACCACGCCCACGCCATGAGCCAGCGTCGCCGCGAGATTCCGCTGAATCTGGAAGACGACAGCCCTGAGGGGCAGGCCGCCCGCGAGGCTTTTGGTCAAAATTTGTACGACTTGAACGTGCAGCAATACTGCTGCGCGGGCCTGAACTTTGGTTATTACTACGACCAGTCGCCGGTGATGGTGTACGACGGCGACAAAGCGCCCGAGTACAGCATGGGCAGCTTCACGGCGTCCACGGTGCCGGGTTGCCGTGCGCCGCATTTCTGGCTGGGTGAGGGCCAGTCGCTGTACGACGCTCTGGGTCCTGCTTACACCTTGCTGTGCCTGAAGCCGGGGTTGGACGATGCGCTGCAGGCCCTGCAAGCCGCGGCCGAACACCAAGGCATGCCGCTGCGGGTGCTCGATGTGTCGGGCGTGAAAGACTTGCCGACCGAATACCAACACCCCTTGCTCATGGTGCGTGCCGATGCCCACACCGTGTGGCGTGGGCACAGCCTGGACGACAACTCGGCCCAGGCCTTGGTGGCCACTTTGTGTGGCCGGCGCAGCCTCACTCCAGCTTGATGTTGGCCTTCTTGATCAAATCGCCAAAGCGCGTGAATTCCTGACGGTTCATTTGCGCAAATTGATCGGGCGAGATGTTGCCCGGCTCGCCGCCCAGGCCTTTGAGTTTGGTCTGGATGTCGGGCATTTTCAGGATTTTGGCCAGCTCGGTTTGCAGACGCTGCGTCACTTCGGGTGGGGTGCCGCTGGTCACGAACATGCCATACCAAGTGCTCATCTCGAAGCCGCTCACACCGGCCTCGGCCAATGTCGGCACTTGGGGCAACTCGCTGCTGCGGGTGGCGGTGGTCAGGGCCAGGGGTTTGAATTTGCCGGCCTTGATCTGGCCCATGGCCGAGGAGGTGGTGTCGAACATGATCTGCACGTTGCCGCCGATGATGTCCAGGTGCGCCTGGCTGCTGCCCCGGTAGGGCACATGGATGCTTTTCACGCCCGCAGCCAGGTTGAAACCCTCGCCCGCGATGTGCTGGGTGCTGCCCACGCCGGACGACGCGTACTTGAACTCATTGGGCTTGGCCTTCATCAAGCTCACCAACTCGGCCACGTTGTTGGCGGGCACATTGGCACCTACGACCAGCACATTGGGCACGGTCACGATCAGACCCACAGGCGTCAGGTCCTTGATCGGGTCAAAGCTGAGTTTGATCAGGTGCGGGGCAATGGCTTGGCCGGTGTTGGTGGCGACCAGCAGGGTGTGGCCGTCGGCCGGGGCTTTGGCCGTCAGGTCGGCAGCAATGGTGTTGGACGCACCGGGTTTGTTCTCAACCACAAACGAGCCCTTGAAGGCTTCGCCCATTTTTTCGGCCAGCATGCGGGCAATGATGTCGGTGCCGCCGCCTGCGTTGGCCCCCACCATGATGCGCACCGGCTTGCTGGGATAACTTTGCGCCAAGCCCAGCAAGGGCGTGGCAAGCAGGGCCGTGAGCAGGATTTTTTTCAACTTCATGACAAGGTCTCCTCAGCTTGTGGTTGTGATGAACGGCGAGAGGTGGCCATGCGGGCGGCCAATTCGAAAGCGTTGGTCATGGCTTGTGGGTTGGCCACGCCTTGGCCCGAAATGTCGTAGGCGGTGCCGTGGGCCGGGGTGGTGATGGGGCAGGGCAGGCCGCCGTGCACCGTGACGCCTTGCTCAAACCCCATCAGCTTCATGGCGATCTGGCCTTGGTCGTGGTACATGGTCACCACGCCGTCGTAGCCGCCTGGCGAGCGGATGGCGCGAACAAAGGCGGTGTCGGCCGGAAAGGGCCCATCGGCGGCAAAACCCATGGCGGCAGCTTGCTGCACGCCGGGGGTGATGATGCGGCCTTCCTCGTCACCGTAGTTGCCGTTGTCCCCGTTGTGCGGATTGAGTCCACACACCGCGATGCGAGGACTGGCGACGCCCGATGCCTGCAGGGCCTGCGAAATCATGCGGATGGCGTTCGCTACTTTGTCCGGGCTCAGCAAGCTGGAGACTTCGTTCAGTGGGACATGCGAGGTCACCCGCGCGGTCCAGAGGTTTTTGAGCACATTGAGCTCGCCGCACACGCCACTGAAGTGCATGTGCTCGGCAAACCAGCGCAGTTCGTCTTCTTGTGTCATGCCGCCTTGGCGCAGGGCAGACTTGTTCAGTGGGGCAAAACAAAATGCATCGGCCTGGCCTGCCATGACCAAATCCACCCCGGCGGCCAGGGCCTCGATCATGTAGCGACCGTTGTGGGCGTTGGCCACGCCGCGCTCAAAAGAAGGGGCGTTCATGCCAGACCAGTCGTGCCAGACCACGTTGTCAGGGGCCTGGATCGACCCTTTCTGGCCGATGAGGATCACCCGGGCGTGCGTCGTCCACGAGGGGTTTTGCAGCATTTTTTCGACCAGTTCTGGGCCGATGCCTGCAGGGTCACCGGTAAAGAGGGCGAGGGTGGGCAGAGTCATGTGAAGGCTTTCGGTCAAGTGCGCGGGTAGACAGGTGTCATCCCATATGACGGGTCATGCTAGGCAGGCGATTCAAGCCGGTCAAGCTCTGGTTTTCCCCCGTATCTTCAACCCTTGCCTTCACAAAACCCCTTCAGCCAGTGTGGCGCTCGCCCATGCCAGCCACGCAAAACCGATTGCGCCTTTGTGGCGCAAAAAAAGCTTCTGCCCGTGGCTGAAGTTTGGTGTTTACTGCGCGGCCTTTGACCAATCCACCCCCGCATCCAGCGGGTAAATCGGCCGACGCAGTTTTTTGAACTGCAGCTCGCTGTAGTCCGATGTGCAGGCTCCGGCCCCGGCGCATTCCACCGTGGCACCGGCAAGATGCCCCAGGCCAGCACGCCAGTGCACCCGGCTTTTGAGCACCACAAAATGCTTTTGTGTCGGGTCGATGCCCAGGCACAGCAGGGCGTTCACGTCAAAAGGCTCCACATGGCGCGAGATCAGCGCGACCTCCACATCGCCCGTGTCGATCACCACCGCCTGGCCCATGTTCTGGCGGGCACCTTGGCTCATGGGGCCTTTGTTGCGGTACTTGCCGTTCGAGATCAGCTTGACCACGCCCGACAACTCGATGGGTGAGCTGTGGTGCGGCATGAGCGGCATGGCCATCTTGCCGCCCACTTGCAAGCGCACTTGCGCGCCGATGCCCGCCGCGATGGCTTCTTGCACCGCTTGCGGGTCAAAAATCGCAAACACGGCCACGTTGCGCAAGCCCTGGCGCAGCACCTCGGCCAGCACAGCGGTGGTGTCCATGGTGCCGCCCGAAGCGGCGTTGTCGTAATGGTCGAGCAGCATCACCGGATAGTCGGTCAGCGTTTTGGCGCGGGCCACCGAAGCGGCCAGTGGCTCCAGTTCGTACACCCATTGGGCGCGGCTGTCCCAGGCCATTTGCATCAGCTCGTCGCGCAGTCGCTGGGCCAGTGCGGGATCGTTGTCGGTCACCACCACCACCGACATGCCGGCGTTTTCGATGTCTGCATGCGGAAAACCGGTGAACACGCTGGCGCACAAAGCGCCTTCGGCCTCCATTTGCTGGGCGCGGGCCTGGATGGAGCGGTTGGGCTCGTCCAGCGAGCTTTGCCGCATGATGTGCGGGATCATGGGCAAGCGCCCCCAAGCTGTGGTGGGCTTGGCCTGCCCCTGGAGCAGCTTGATCAAGGCCGAGCCCGCCCGCACCCCGGTGCCATACATGTCCACATGCGGGTAGGTCTGGTAGCCCGCCACGGTTTGTGCCAGTTCGACCATGTCGGCATACACGTTGGCGTGCATGTCGTAGGCCACGCCAATCGGCGTTTTGGGGTTGATGGCGCGGATGCGGCGCAGCAACTCGCCTTCGCCGTCTTCGTGGCTTTCGCTCACCATCGCGCCGTGCAGGTCCAGCAAAATGCCGTCAAAACCGCCCCGCGCCACGGCCTGCAAAATGGCCTGGCTCATGGACTCGTAGGCATCGTCAAACACCAGCCCGCTGGGCGCGGCGTGCGCACCCAGGGCCAGCTCGAACTCTGCGCCCGCTTGCTCGGCCAAGTCAATGAAGGCCCCGGTGGCCGTTCCCGTGCCACGAAACGCCGCAATGGCCGCCTCGCCTCGTGGCGGCGCTTCGCCCGGGCCCAGCGCAAAGCGCTGCAGGTCGGTGGGCACCGGCGAGAAAGTGTTGGTTTCGTGCATCATCATCGCGATCAGCAAGCGCATAGGGTCTCCAATTCAACAGACTTTCATGATGAACCCATTGGCTTGCCGCCCACAGTCACCGAGGTGCCAAAGGGTGCGCTGGGCAACTTGGTTCGATCGTGTGTTGGGGTTTTGCAGGGTGCTGTGGGGGCGTATTTTTAATGTATAAAATGCGCTTGATTAACGTTAATTGTCCCATCATGCTCACCCTAACCCAAACCCAATTTCAAGCCGCATTGGCGCACGGTGCCATCGAGTCGGTGGCGCTGGTGCCCCAAGGCCCCCGTTTTTGTGTGAAGTTGGTGACCCGCACAGGCGAGGCCTTGTTGGTGCAGGCGCGCAGCGCGGTGCCGCGCCTGTTTGGCACCACCGACAGTGCTTTGAAATTGCTGCACAAGCTGGGTGTGCAACGCATCGTGCTGGACCATTTGGAGGAGTGGCAGCCCGAACAAGCGGCTTTGCAAAAGCGCTCCCGGCCTGACAGGGCGCAGGCCTTGACCCGCGCTGCCGAATACGACCGCTGGGTCGCTGCCAAAGTCAAGGCCAGCCGTGATGACCCGCGCCCTGACGTGTCGCACGAAGAATGGCAAGCCGTTCGTGCCGCCAAGCTCGCCCAACGGCAAGCCCTGCACCAGCCATGAGCTGTGAACATTGGCAAATCATCCGTCGTCCGGAATACCAAGCAGATCTGGACGCGATACAAGCCTGGGTTGCCAAAGACAACCCTCTTGCAGCGCTCGATTTGTGGCTCTGGATCGACACCCAAGTCGATGGTCTCAGCGATCCCAATTTCCCGCGCAGGGCCAGCCAGCGTGTCGCCGATGCGCATGAATTGGTGGCCCATGAAAACTACATTGTCTACTTCGATCAGGACCCGGTCCGTTGCACCGCCACTGTGCGCGCGGTGGTGCATGTGGCCCGGCAGTTTCCGGCCATTGCTTCGGGTCTTGATGCCGAGTAATTTCTGAAGATGCCCATCTGGCACTGCAACCCAATTTCTGGAGACCTTCCCATGTTCCCTTGCATCGACACCCTGGGCGCCGCTTCGGCCCATGAACGCGGCCAGATTTATGGCCGCGAGGCCCAAGACCGCATCCAGCACAGCGTGGTCACCTACGCCCGTTTGTTTGCCGCCTGTGGCATCGACTGGGCCAGCGCCTGCGAGCGCGCCATGCGCTTTGAGCCGGTGATTGAACAGGTCGACGCCGATCTGATGGAAGAGTTGCGCGGCATGGCCCAAGGCAGTGGCCAAAGCTTGGGCAGCCTGATGGCGCTGAACTGCCGCACCGAAATTTTGCCGCCCACGTTTTTGGCCGATGCGCCGCACCTGAAAGACGCTGCATCAGCGGCCCTGGCCGCCAACCGCGCCGCAGGCCTGCCCGACTGGCTGGAGCAAGCCGCTTGGGACAGTGCCTTGCGCGACGGCGAATGCACGGCCATGGGCGTCACCGCCGCCGCCAGCCGCACAGGCCAAGCCTGGCTCGCGCAAAACTGGGACTGGATGGGCCGCCAACGCGAAGCCCTGGTCGTGCTGCACACCCAAGGTCCCAGCGGCCAGAGCATCACCACCCTGACCGAGGCGGGCATGCTGGCCAAGATCGGCATCAACCAATCGGGCTTTGCGCTGGGCCTGAACATCTTGCGCTCCAACCGCGACGGCACTCGCGTGGGCGTTCCGGTGCATGTGTTGCTGCGGCATTTGCTGGACTGCCGCTCTGTGGCGCACGCCCGCGAGCGTTTGCAGGCTTTGCAGACTGATCTGGGCTTGGGCTTTGGCGCGGCCTCTAACGTGCCCTGCGCCGACGCCCAGGGCCAGGCCGCCTGCTTTGAAGTCTCGCCCGCAGGCTGGGCCGAGGTCACGCCCACCGACGGCGTGGTGGTGCACACCAACCATTTCGTGTGTGAATCTTTGTTGGCCGAACAAGCCCCCATGGGCCCGGGTTTGTCGAGCCACAACCGCTTGAGCACCGCCGGGCAACACGCGCTGCAAACGCCCATTGGGCAAGCCGAGTTGGAGCACTTTTTGCGCGACGAATCCGACGGCTTTTTGTCCATCTGCCGCAGCCCTGACCCGAGCGTGCCACCCGAAAGCCGCGTCGAAAGCGTGGCCGGCATCGTCATGCACACCCAGCCGCCCGCCATGTGGGTGGCCTGCGACGTGCCCAGTCGCGTGGCTTTCGAGGCTGTGCCTTTGGCCGCTGCGTCTCGTCAGCTCAGTGAGCGACTGGATCCGGCCACTGTTTCTTGAGCAACTCCAGTACATCCTGCCAGGCCTGCGGGCCGGTCACGGGGTTGCGCCCAGCGTGAACACCCATGCTCGGGTGTTGGCCATTGGGCACACGGGGCAAGTGTTGGACTTGTCCCACCGGGTTGTCAAAGCCGTGGTGGCTGTCCGGGTACAGCTTGAAGCTCATGCTTGCTTTCTCGGCCAAAGCCACACAGGGCTCGGCAGGGGTCCAATCGTCCAAGGCTCCAAGCAGCATGTGCACGGGCCAAGTCGGCTGATAGGCACGCCGCAGTGCATCGGCGCAGCCCGGATAAAAGGCCAAAGCGATGTCTGGCGTCACGCTGGACGGAGGGAGTTTTTGTGTGCTGTCTGAACTGGCCAGCACGGCACTCCCACCATGGGACCAACCCAGCAAGGCAACCCGTTGGTGATTTGTCCAGGTTTGTTGGGCAAGCCAAGCCAAGGTGGTGTGCACGTCATTGCGCCGATGGCTCTGCCGCACCTGGCGTGATGCCATGCGCTGTTCGCACAAACTGATTTCTTGTCGGGGTGTGAGGCTGTCGGGCCAAACCACGCTGTAGCCTTGCGCCAGCAGCAAATCGGTCATGCCTTGATGGCGAGCACTGAGCTGGCCTTTGCGCGAACCGATCGTGGCGTAAATGCCGCCGCACCCATGCAGTGCGATCACCACTGGGCGCTGTGTGTCATGTGTTTTTTGAGGAGGGTGAAACACCCAAACTTTCAGAGCCAAACCGTCGGCACCCGGCAGAAGTTCCGGCACAGGCTGGCCGTAGGCCGAAACCCCGAGTCCCAAACTCAAGCACAGCCAAAGACGCCAGCGGCGCAGGTACTCAAGAGCGGGCACGGCCGTTTGCGCTTTCAGTCAGGTGCCGCACGGCGTCAGACACCCGCATGCCCAGCTGCAGGCCCTGCGCCAGCGCCAGAGCGTTCAGGCCGTTGACCACGCCGTTGTCCAGCCCGTCTTGTGCCTCGCCAATGCGGGCCGAAGTGTGCGCATACAAAATGGCCAGCACACCACGGCCTGTAACTCGCGCAGCGCCACGCGGCCCGCATCGTCTTTGCCACCACCTGCATCGTTGAAAGCCACCGCAAAAGGTTTGTGGGTTTGTGCTGTGACGAAATGCGAGGCCGACAAGCCCCCGTGCGAGCCGGACACGATCACCGTTCCCGCATGCGTGGCGTTGACCAGCGCAATCGAGTCCAGCAAAACCAGTGCGCGTTGGGTCATCGCGTTTCTCTGGCCACATCCTGCTCGAAGCTGGCTTCCTTCAAGGGGGCTTTTTCGGCCATCCAGCCTCGGTAAACGGTTTGGAAGTCGACCACGATCTGCGCCAGCGGCATGTCGTCAAAGGTGCCGCGTTGGTTCACGTACTCCATGTGCCGGTTGCCTGATTTGTCGAACGGGTGGTAAATCGAGTCGTTTCGCCCATCAAACTCCAGCGGCAGCAGGCCGAATTTGTCGCACAGCTCGATGTTGAAGGCCGGTGTGGCCTTGACCCATTGGCCGTCCAGCCAGATGTCGGCATAGCCGTGCCAGATGAACACATCGGTCTGCATGGTCTGGCGCAAGCGCTCGGTGCTCATGTGGTTGCGCACATCGGCATAACCCAGGCGGGCGTGCAGGCCCGCTGCCCGGCAGGCTGCGGCCATCAGCGCCGCTTTGGGCACACACCAGCCCGAGCTTTGGGCGATGACCGAGCTGGCCCGCATGCCTTGGGGCGACAGGTCGATGCGGTACGGGTCGTAGCGAAAGCGGTCGCGCACCGCCAGGTACAGCGCCACCGCGCGTTCGCGGTCGGTAGCGCCTTGCGCGTGCTGGCGCGCCAAGGCGATCACATCGGGGTGGTCGCTGTCGATCAAGGCCGTGGCGGCCAGGGTGGCGGGGGAGGGCAGGTCGGTCATGCGGTTCACTGTAGCGCGCGCGGCAGCATTGGGGTGTCACGCTGGCTATAGTGGCCTGTCGCGCCCTGGATGGGGCGCAGTTCAGGAAAGGCAACCATGACCTCGGTGTTGAATTTTGGTGCGGTCCGTGTGCACCTGGGTGAAAAGTCGGGCAAGTACCCCGACGGCAACCAGCTCATTGTGCAGGGGGCCGACATGCGCGTGGCCTTTGACACGCCCGAGGTGGCCAACCGCATCGGCCCCGAGCTGGACACGGTGGACCTGGTCATCCTGGGCCATGTGCACGAAGACCACATGGCCGGGCTGCACCGCCTGCCGCATGCCCGTGTGCAGGTGCACGAGGCCGACCTGGCCGCCGCCCAGTCGTGGGATGGCTTGTGCCAACACTACGGTTACCCCGCCGAGGTGCTGGACGCCATGCACGCCATCGTGCAAAAGGACTTCCATTACCAGCCCCGGCCCGACGCCACGGCTTACAGCGACGGCGCGGTCTGGGACCTGGGCGGCGGCGTGCGCGTGCGGGCGCACCACTTGCCAGGCCACACCGCAGGCCACTGCGCCTTGGTGGTCGAAAGCGAAGGCCTGGCCTTCATTGGCGACATCGACCTGAGCGGCTTTGGGCCTTACTACGGCGACGCCACCTCCAGCCTGAGCGACTTTCGGCAAACACTGAAGAAAGTGGCCGAGCTGGACGCCCGCATCTGGGCCACCTCGCACCACAAAGCGGTCATCACAGACCGGGCGCAGTTTTTGGACGATCTGGCGCGCTTTGCCAGCAAGATTGACGAGCGCAGCGCGCAACTGCTGGGCTATTTGCAGACCCCGCACAGCCTGGATGAGCTGGTCAGTCGCCGCCTGCTGTACCCGCAAGGCTACGACGTGCCCTTTGTGCCTTGCGCCGAGCGCAACACCATCGGCATGCACCTGGATGAACTGCTGGCGCAGGGGCAAATTGCCCGTCAAGGCGACGGTCGTTATGTGGCCCTGTGAGTCCACCCGCAGTCACGGCGATGTGGCCTGGGTCTGCGAGGCTTTTTGCAGCGCTGATGCAGCACGCGCTTGACCCGTCAGCATCGGTCTATTTCACTTTTCATCAGGAGACACCCCATGACCCCCGAACAACTCTTGCAGCACCACGACCAAGCCCGTTTGTGGGGCCAGGCCCCCGGCGTGGTGGGCGGCCCTGACACGGCAGCGGCCTACCAACAAGCCTTGGCTGTGCGCCAGTTGCGCCAGCAGCGCGGCGAAGTGCCCAAGGGCTACAAGATCGGTTTCACCAACCGCACGCTGTGGCAGCGCTACGAGGTGTTTGGCCCCATGTGGGGCACGGTCTGGGACACAGGTCTGGGCTTTGCCGAGCCCACGGCAACAGGGACGGCCGAAGGCAGCATCGACCTGACCCCCACCTGCCAGCCCCGGCTGGAGCCCGAAATCGTCTTCGGCATGAAGGCCACGCCCCCAGCCAACGCCAGCCTTCAGCAATTGTTTGAAGCCATCGAGTGGCTGGCCCCCGGTTTTGAGGTTGTGCAGTCGCACTGCCTGGACTGGAAGTTCACCGCCACCGACACCATGGCCGACAGCGGCTTGCACGCCCGCCTGCTGGTGGGCCAACGCCTGCCCGTTCAGCAACTGGCCGCCGATGCACAGGCTTTGCACACCCTGCTGGCGCAGGCCCGCGTCACGCTGTTCAAAAATGGCCAGGCGGTGGAGCAGGGCAGCGGCACCAACGTGCTCGACAGCCCGCTCAATGCCTTGCACCACTTTTTGAAAGAACTGCGCCAATGCCCCGGCGCGGTGGACCTGCAGGCAGGCGACGTGATCACCACCGGCACCTGGACCGACGCCTGGCCTTTGCTGGCGGGCGAAAACTGGCGCGCCGAGTTTTCTGCGCCGCTGGGCAGTCTGAGCGCCCAAATGCGCTGAACGCCGCCACCGGGTCAGCGGTTCGGCGGCCTGAACTTGATGGGGATTTGTGCCGCTGAGGCAGAGGTCCTGCAGCTCAGTGCTTTCTGTTATGGCACGCTTGGTTTGGGTGCCGTGCCCCCAAAAATACCCCGGGTCGCAAAGCCCGGGGCGTGAATCAACAAAAATGTCAGACAACTGCAAGAAGCATGACGGGGTCAGTATACTGTAAATATAAACAGTATTTGAGTGAATCACGCCATTGCCAGACCCTGACCATGCATGCCCCCGACACCCCCCAAGCCTTACCCCCCGGACACTGGTGGGTTCAGGCCTTGCCCGCCAGCATTGCGGCGGGATTTCCGTCACCCGCCGAAGACCATCAGGTCGAGTGCATCGACCTGATGCAGCAGTTGGTCAGACACCCTCAGGCCACGTTTTACATTCGGGTGCGCGGCGAAAGCATGCGCGATGCGGGCATTTTGGATGGCTCGGTGGTGTTGGTGGACCGCGCCATTGAGCCTGCCGATGGGCACATCGTGCTGGCCGTGATTGACGGTGATTTCACCTGCAAAACCCTGCGCTTGCTCGGTACGGGCTTGCGTTTGCAAGCATCCCACCCCGATTACCCCGACATCGTGCCCAAAGAAGGCCAAAGCGTGGACATCTGGGGCGTGGTGATCGCTACCATTCACCAGCACCCCACTTGACATGATTTCCTCTGTTTGACATGGCCACCATTTCCCCCCGCCACCGCCGCGACGACTTTGAAGAAAGCCGGGTCTACGAATACCCGCAGCACCTGCGCGAAGCCATCGAAGACGCACCCACTGGGGCGGGCGTCTACACCTTCCATGGCCAAGAGGGCGACTTGCCGCTGTACATCGGCAAAAGCATCAACATCCGCTCGCGACTGCTGTCGCACCTGCGCACGCCCGACGAGGCCCGCATGCTGCGCCAAACCCAACGCATCAGCCACATCCGCACGGCCGGCGAGATCGGCGCGTTGCTGCTGGAGGCGCAAATGATCAAGGCCCAGCACCCCCTGTTCAACCAAAAACTGCGTCGCAACCAACAGCTGTGCAGCTTGCAACTGACGGGCGAGGTGCCGCAAGTGGTCTACGCCCGTGACATCGACTTTGCCCGCCAGCCCGAGCTGTATGGCCTGTACGCCAGCCGCCATGCGGCGCTGGATGCGCTGCGCGCCATCGCCGACCAAAACAAGCTGTGCTACGGCCCGCTGGGCTTGGAAAAACTGCCGCTTGGTAAAGCCTGTTTCAGGGCTGCCATTCGCCAATGCGCCGGTGTGTGCCGGGGCGACGAAACCCCCGAGGCCCACCGCGAACGCCTGTTCAGCAGCTTGCTGGCGCTGCGCGTGGAATGCTGGCCTTACCCGGGTGCTGTGGGCTTGGTGGAGCGCGATGCCGAACTCACGCAAATCCATGTCGTCAAGCACTGGTGCTATTTGGGCAGCGCCCCCACCCCCGAAGCGGCCCGTCAACTGGGCCAAACGGCCAGCCAAGTGGCCGCCAACTTTGATGCCGATGGCTACAAGATTTTGTGCCGTCCGGTGCTCACGGGAAGTGTGGAGATTGTGTTGTTGTGAGCTCGCACGACACGTCAGACCATTCGGTTGAAGCCCCACCCTACTCAACGCAACCCGACCCCATCATCATGAAAATCCACCTGCAAACGCCCGAAGAAATTCGCCCGCAAATTTGGAAAGAGCTGGGCCGGGCCAGTCTGGACCGGCACCACGAATGGCGCACGCCGGTGCTGGCCTCCGCCGACGCAGACGGCTTGCCCGATGCACGCACCGTGGTGCTGCGGCAGGTGGACGCGGGAGCTGGGCTGCTGACTTTTTACACCGACAGCCGCAGTCCTAAGGTGGCTCAACTGCAAGCGAAAGCGCCAGCGATGCTGGTGTTTTGGAGTGCGCGTTTGAGCTGGCAATTGCGGGTGCGGGTGACTTGCTCGGTCATCACCTCTGGCCCAGAGGTCGAGGCGCTTTGGCAGGGGGTCAAACAGTCGGCGGCTGCGGGTGATTATTTGTCGCCACTGCCGCCGGGTGCGCTGTTGCCACCAGCCAGTGGCATGGCCGATGCACCCAAGTCCAGCGTCCCCGCGCCAACGCACAGCTTTGCCCTGCTGCGTGCGCAGGTGCTTCAGATGGACTGGCTGGCGCTGTCGCGCGACGGGCACCGCCGGGCGCAGCTGAGCGCCAACACCTGGGAGTGGCTTACGCCCTGAATGCTTTCAGCTCAGGTCGTCTCGCATGCGCTTCAGTCGCGCCCCGTCCACCACCAAACGCACGCCCAAAGAGCCGCTGTCCGCACGCACCGGAAATTTGCGCAGAGCCACCTCAAGCGCCTCGATGGCGGGGTAAGCCGCGCAGGCCTGCACGATGCGCGTCATCAGCCGCTCTTGGGTTTCATACAGCCCGTCGGCCGCCAGCCGTTCGATCTCGACCACCAACGGGTCGTAGTCGAACACATGCGCCATGCCGTCTTGGGCAATCAGCACCAGATCAGAGTCGACCCAGAGGGTCAAGTCCAGCGCGTGGTACTCGGGCACGGTGTCGCTGGGCGCATAAGTGCCGATGCGGGTCACCAGATGAAAATCTTTCAGTTCGATCCGGCTGGCGGTCGAGGTTGGCATGGTCATGGGTGTTGAGGGGCAAGTTCGTGGGTTGGTGTTCTGGGGCTCAGCGCTTGCTTTTGAGCCGCTGACTCTTGCGGCTTTTTTCAAAAAATGCGTCGGGCTTGGTTTGTACCCAGCGGATGAAGCGAGCCATCTCTTCGGGTTGCTTCAGGGCCTCGACCGTGGGGTAGGTGCGGGCCAATTCGGTCTCGGTGAACAGCGCATGGATTTGGCGGTGGCAAATGCGGTGCAGCACCACGGTCTGTGCGCCCCCGTGGGACTTGGGCACCAGATGGTGTGCGTCTTGTTGGCTGGGCGGAATGGGCCGCTCGCACAGCGGACACAGTACGGCGTCGCTGCGCGGTGCGGGCAGGGCTTCAAGCTGGGCTTGAATGAGTTTTTTGCGAATGCGCCCTGTCACGGCAACAAGACTGTTTGAACCATCGCCCAAGGCTACAACAGACCGACAACGGCACAGGCCGCACAGGGCGATTGATCCCGCTTGCTTTCAGGGCATCAGGTCAATCAAGATCTCGTTGCGCCGATTCCAAGGCAGGGTGAAAGGGTCGTCGTATCGGGCGATTTGGGCGGTGGGGCTGAGCTTGAGTTGGCGAGCCTGCGCCCAAACCCGCAGGCGCTCGGTCTGCTCCTGAATGCTCGCTTGTGTGGTGAAGCCGCTGAAGCGCACCGCCACCGTTTCGTGCTCGGGCACGGGGCGCAGCTGGATTTGCGGGTTGAGCGGCTGGGGCAGGGTCTGCACGCTCTCGGCCGACGGCATCACAAAATGCACGCGCCAACCCTGGTCGTCTGGCACCACGGTCACGGGCGCGGTCATGGAAATTTTGCGCTGCGCACCCAGCCCGGCTTGCAGGTTGTCGCCAAAGATGTAAGAAGCAATGCGCCGAAAGCCGCTGCGGCTGGCTGCATCGAAGTCCCCCTGGATTTGCGTTTGCGCCACAGTGAAGGCGGCGTAGCGGCGCACCTCAAAAGGCGGGTCAGAGACGAGCACGGTGTAACGCGGTTCTTCAACGGCCATGGCGGCTCCAGAAAAAAGGAACAAGACGGGCAACAAGAGGGAGGGCAAGAGGGAAAAAAGCCAGCGCATCAGGGTCTTTCATGTGGCGTGTGACGCCATTACAGCAAATTCAGGCCTGCACCTCGGTCCGCTGGCGCACGCCTGCGGACGCTTGATCAGCCCCTGACCATGCGCATCACCTCGCCCGCATCCAGGGTGGACGCCCGGGCCTGGATGTCGCCCAAGTGCTGCTGTTGCAGGGTTTTGCCGCTGCTCAACAGGCCTTGGTAGGTTTGGCGCAGCAAGTCGCAGCGGCAATGAACTCCTTGATGTGGCCTTGGTCGAGCGACACGCCATGGGCCAGGCCCACGCGGTAGACCATTTTGATTGGCAGCGCAATGATGGCCATCGACGCCCAGGACTGGGGCAGCAACGCCAGTGCGCCGTTCAAGATGGCGTAGTTGAGGATGGAGCGGTCGATGGCGGCGCTGTCCACGGCGTGCTTGCGCGGGCGCTGCGCATTTGGCCAAGTTGGGATTGAGGTGATTCGGCGGATTCGTGTCGGGTGTGTGCGAAATATCACTTGCCCCAAAGTGTCGACAACGGGGCCGCCCAGATGTTGTCGCCCAGCGGCAGGGTTTCGTCGCCGTCATAAAGCAGCACGCCCATTTTGAAATCAGCCCCCGCCAGTCCGGCGAGTTTTCGCAGGCCACGCAGGTCGCTTTCTTTGACGGTGGCCGATGACTTGATTTCAACCCCGACCACCTGGCCTGCGGCGTTTTCAATCACCACATCGACTTCCACCTGGTCGGCATCCCGGTAGTACAGCAGTTGGTAGTCACCCTCGGCGGTGCTGGCGTGCTTGAGCAATTCTGCATAGACAAAGGTTTCCAGCACATGGCCAAAGCGTGTTTTGTCTTTTTGGGTTTCTTCAGCGGTCAAGTCCAAAAGGGTGGCCAGCAGACCTGCATCGATGAATTGAAGTTTGGGCATTTTGACCATGCACTTGAGGCGATTGCGCGCCCATACATCCACGCGTTTGAGCAAATACATTTGCTCAAAGATGCCGAGATATTTGGCGGCGGTTTTGTGGTCGATGCCCACTTGGCCGCCGAGTTGAGAGTAGTTGCACATTTGTCCGGCCATCTGAGCCAGGGCACGCAAAAAACGCGGCAGTTGGTCCAGTTTGTCGATGTTGGCGATGTCGCGGACATCGCGCTCCACGATGGCCGCGAGGTATTGACGCGCCCAAGTTGTGCGACGCCTGTCGGTGGATCGCGTCAACGCCTCTGGGTAGCCGCCGCGCAGCACACGGCCAATCAGGTCATCGTCTCGGGCAGATGAGCCCGCTTGAGGCAGGTGGTCAGCAAACACACGGTCTAACCAGTTGGCAGACTGCCCTGCGATTTCGCTTTGTGACAAAGGCAGGAGTGACAAAGTCTCCATGCGCCCCGCCAAAGAATCGGCCACCGTGGGCAGGGCCATCAAGTTGGCTGAGCCTGTGAGTAGAAAACGCCCTGGACGACGGTCTTCGTCCACGCTTTTTTTGATCGCCAGCAACAAACCTGGGGCGCGTTGAATCTCGTCGATCACCGCACGGTCCAAGCTGCGTATCATGCCCACCGGGTCTTCTTGGGCCGACAAAAGGGTGAGCGCGTCATCCAGGGTCAGATAACGAAATTCGCCGCTGTTGCCAGCGATCTCCTTGACCAGTGTCGTCTTGCCTGCCTGTCGTGGACCAGCCAAAAGAACCACTGGCGTGTCGCGCATGGCTTCAAGGAGGTGCGGCGCGATAAGTCGCGGGAAAATTTCAAGGTTAGCCATGGCCTGATGCTATCGTAATTTTGGGATTATTTGTGCAAATATTTGGGAATATCATTTCGTAAATTTGGGAAATTTGTGCCGTCAATTTGGGCGAAATTGCCCAAGCGCGTGGTATGCCGCAGATCGCAAAAGACGCTGGTATTGGCCGCGAAGCCTTGTACAAGGCGCTTCGCCCGGACGCCAGCCCTCGTTTTGACACCGTGGCCCGAGTTAGCAAGCCCTTGGGCGTGAAGCTGGTGGCACAACGGGTGGTGGTTTAAACCGCTAACCAAGTACCCGATTGCAGGCCCATATTTTGGTCAACATGGCCACAAGCGCGGTCATGCATGTGGGCCTGAGCATTCGGCTTCAAACATTCGTCAAGGTTCGGACTGCAGCACCGCGCTCGACCTGCAACGCATGAGCCCGGCCGCAGCCAAAGCGGGCTGGTCGGTGGTGCTGGAAAAAACCGTGCGCGAACTGAACGGCACCCCCTGCATCGAGTTCGAAGACGAACCCCCGGCCAAACAACAAATCGCCTGCACCCGCAGCTTTGGCCACCCGGTGACCGAGCTGATCGAACTGCAAGAAGCCATCACCGAATTTGCCTGCCGCGCCGCAGAAAAACTGCGCAAGCAAGGCAGCCACACCGGCCAAATCATGGCCTTCATCCGCACCAGCCCCTTCCGGCAACAAGACCCGCAATACAGCCGCAGCGCAAGCATCCCCCTGCCCAGCCCCACCAGCGACAGCGCCCACATCACCCAGGCGGCCAACGCCATCGTCAAACGCCTGTACAAACCCGGCTTCAAATACGCGAAAGCTGGCGTGATGCTGATGGACCTGCAACCGGCCACCCGCGAACAACTGACACTGGACTTTGACGAGACCATGCCCGAAAACCGCGTGCGCCTGATGCTGGCCATGGACCAGCTGAACCAGCGCTATGGGCGAGGGACGCTCAAGCTGGCCAGTGCGGGCGGCATTGGCGCACTGCCGGTTTGGGGGATGAAGCAGGAGCGCAAGACGTCGGCTTACACCACGGATTGGCTGGGCCTGCCCAATGCTTGGTCATGAAGCCTGGTCATGAGGGAGGCCATGCCACAGTGACCCCCTTGGGCCGTGACGGAGGCCTGCTTAGCTCAGAGCTTTTTCACCAACACCTGGCTCTTGCGGTCCCAGTTGTATTTGCGTTTGCGCGCTTCGGGCAGCCAGTCGGGGTCCACCTGGGCAAAGCCGCGCTTGATGAACCAGTGCATGGTGCGTGTGGTCAGCACAAAGATGCTTTTGAGGCCCATGGCGCGGGCGCGTTGCTCGATGCGTTTGAGCACCTTTTCGCCATCGCCCTGGCCTTGCGACTGGGGCGACACCGTCAGCGCCGCCATCTCGGCGGTTTTGGCTTCGGGATAGGGGTAGAGCGCCGCGCAGGCAAAGATAACGCCGTCGTGGTCGATGATGGTGTAGTGGTCAATGTCGCGTTCGATTTCGGTGCGGTCGCGCTTGACCAGCGTGCCATCTTTTTCAAACGGCTCAATCAGCTGCAAGATGCCGCCCACGTCGTCTGAGGTGGCTTCGCGCAGTTCTTCGAGCTTTTCGTCGATGACCATGGTGCCGATGCCGTCGTGCACATAAATTTCCAGCAGCAACGCGCCATCAACCGCAAACGGCAGGATGTGGCTGCGCTCCACACCCTCTTCGCAGGCTTTGACGCAGTGCTGCAGGTAAAAACCGATGTCGGTGGGCTCGGTCGGGTTGGGCAACGAGGCCAGCAATTGCTTGGCGGCGGCGAGTGGCAGTTCGGTGTCAATCGGGTTGTCGTCGCTGGCCGGCGCGTGCGGCTCGATGCGAATGCCCGGCACCTCGGTCAAAAAGATCAGCTTGTCGGCCTGCAACTCGGTGGCCACGCTGGTGGCGACTTCTTCCATGGTCAGGTTAAAAGCCTCGCCTGTGGGTGAAAAACCAAAGGGCGAGAGCAGGACCATCGCGCCCATGTCCAGTGTGTTGGTGATGCCCTGCACGTCCACCTTGCGCACCAGACCCGAGTGCATGAAGTCCACGCCGTCCACAATGCCCACCGGCCGAGCCGTGATGAAGTTGCCCGAAATCACCCGCACTGTGGAGCCCGCCATGGGCGTGTTGGGCAGGCCCTGGCTGAACGCCGCTTCGATCTCGTAACGCAGCTGGCCCGCCGCCTCTTGGGCGCAATCGAGCGCCACGCTGTCGGTGAGGCGGATGCCGTGCGAATATTTGGGCGTGTGGCCCTTGGCCGCCAGCTGTTCATTCACCTGCGGGCGAAAGCCGTGCACGAGCACGATCTTGACGCCCATGCTCTGGATCAGCGCCAAGTCTTGCGCCAGGTTGTGCAGCTTGCCCGCCGCAATCGCCTCGCCCGCAATGCCCACCACAAAGGTCTTGCCCCGGTGCATGTGGATGTAAGGCGCCACGGACCGGAACCAGGGCACGAAGGTGAAGTTGAAGACTGTGGACATGGGCAATCAGGGCTTGAGCAAAAGAAGTTGGCTGGAGGGCAGCAGACGCAAAAAATCGCGGTCGAATGTGCAGAGTGTCTCACCGGATTGCATCACCGTTGAGGCGATCCAAGCATCGGTGACCAAGTTGCCGCTGACTTGTTGCTCCAGACAGACTTGCCTGAGGTTGGGCCAGGTCGTGCCCTGTGACTGAAATTGCACGCTCGGGCAGCTGAGCAGGCTGTCCACAAAGTCGGTCACGTCTTGTAAAGGATCTGTTTGTTGAAAAATTTTGGGGTGGGTGGTGATCCGTATCAAACCTGTCACCACCATGCCCAGCAGCATCAGGCTGGTGCGTCCGTTGGCTGCTTGCACAACGGCATCGTCCAGCCAGGCGCGGGCCGGCAAGTGGTGCGGGTGGTCGGGCCGGTAAGCGGCCACCAGCACGTTGACATCAGGCGTCATGACAGCCGAGTCAGGACCATGTCCGCGTCCATTGCGTCATACATAGAGCGATTGCTGCCCGGGTCAATGCCCGGTTGCAGGCCGCCCCGAGCTTTGGAGACAGGCAGTTTGGGAATCACGATGGGGGCAGCGGGTGTATCTTGCCGGACATACCAGGACAGCAGTTCGCGCATCTTTGCGCTCAGCGATGTGCCTTCTTGGATGGCTTTGATGCGAGCTTGCTTAATCAGGTTATCGTCAATGGATAGGGTGATGTTGCTCATGAAAAATCTCTTTCTAGAAAAACACGTAAATCAGTGTAGCACGTGTTTACGTGAACTTTTTTCACAACAAAATATGCCCCTGGGGTAACAAATCCATACGGTAAAATTCCGTACCAATTGACCCATAAGCCCCTCACACCCCGCTTCAAAGGACCGTACCATGACCGCCTCTGCTGCCCGATTGGACCTGAAAATGGACGCCGCTGAAAAAGACGTGGTCTCGCGTGCGGCGGCGCTCATGGGCACCACCATGTCGGCCTTCATGCGGGCGGCGGCCAAAGACAAGGCGCTGGAATTGCTGGAGCGCGAGTCGCGCATCACCTTGAGCGACCGGGACTTTCAGGCCTTTGCGGCCGCGCTGAATGGCGACTTCGCGCCAAATGCCGCCTTGCAGGGTGCCTTGGCCGATGCGGCAAAGGTCAAGCGTGCTTGAAGAGCAACTGCTCGAAGCCCAGCGCCACGACCGTTCATCTTTTGACTGCGGCGTGCCGCCGCTGAACGACTACGTGCACCGCTTGGCCGCGCAGCACCAGAAAAAAGGCATCAGCACCGTGCGCGTGCTGGTCGAGAGCGAAACTCCGCAAACCATCCTCGGCTATTACAGCCTGAGCGCGGCCCATGTGGCCCATGAAGCGCTGCCCGCCGAAACCCGTAAAACCTTGCCCGCATACCCCGTGCCCTGTTTCAGACTGGGGCGGTTGGCGGTCGATCTGCGCTTTCGTGGGCGGGGATTGGGCCAGGTGCTGGTGGGCCTGGCGGTGCAGCGTTGCCTGCAAGCGCGACAGCATGTGGCGGCCTTCGCCATGCTGGTGGACGCCAAAGACACAGCTGCGCAAAATTTTTACCTGCATTACGGCTTCACGCTTTGTGCCGACAAGCCCATGACGCTGTATCTGCCTTTGGGTCGTACTTTGTAAGCACTGCTTGTTCGCGCCATTACCTTTTCACTTGACCCATGTCTGAACTCCAAATCGACTTCCCCGAAGGCCTGCCCGTCTCGGCCCGCCGTGACGAAATCATGGCCGCCATGGACCAGCACCAGGTCATCATCGTCTGCGGTGAAACCGGCTCGGGCAAGACCACGCAGCTGCCCAAGATTGCGCTGATGCTGGGGCGTGGCAAGCTCAACGCCAAGCCGGGCGAGCGGGCGCGGATGATCGGCCACACCCAGCCCCGGCGGATTGCGGCCAGCTCGGTGGCCAAGCGCATTGCCGAGGAGTTGAAGACGCCGCTGGGCGAGGTGGTGGGCTTCAAGGTGCGGTTTCAGGATCGACTCTCCAAAAACGCCTCGGTCAAGCTCATGACCGACGGCATCTTGTTGGCCGAAACGCAGACCGACCCGCTGCTGCAGGCCTACGACACCATCATCATCGATGAGGCGCACGAACGCAGCCTGAACATCGACTTCTTGCTGGGCTACCTGCGCCAGATCCTGCCGCGCAGGCCGGACCTCAAAATCGTGGTCACCTCGGCCACCATCGACGCCGACCGTTTTGCCAAACACTTTGCGTCTCGCCATGGCCCGGCCCCGGTCATCATGGTGTCGGGGCGCACCTTCCCGGTGGAGCAGCGCTACCGCCCGTTTGAAGAGTCGCGTGACTACGGCCTGAACGAGGCCATGGCCGATGCGGTGGACGAACTCTGGCAGGGCGGGGCAGGGGGCGACATCCTGATCTTTTTGCCCGGTGAGCGCGAGATCCGCGAAGCCGCCGACCACCTGCGCAAACACCTGGCGCACCAGCCGCTCACGCGGGGTGCCGAAGTGCTGCCCCTGTTTGCCCGCCTGTCGCAAGCCGAGCAAGACCAGATTTTTGAAGCATCGAACGGCCGCCGCATCGTGCTGGCCACCAACGTGGCCGAAACCTCGCTCACGGTGCCCGGCATCTGTTATGTGATCGACGCCGGCACGGCGCGGGTCAAGCGCTACAGCCTGCGCAGCAAGGTCGAGCAGCTGCTGGTCGAGCCCATCAGCCAGGCTGCGGCCAACCAGCGTGCGGGCCGCTGTGGCCGCGTGGCCAACGGCATCTGCATTCGCCTGTACGACGACAAAGACTTTGCAGGCCGCCCGCGCTTTACTGACCCGGAAATCTTGCGTTCGTCTTTG
Source organism: Limnohabitans sp. 2KL-3 (assembly GCF_001269405.1). NCBI lineage: Bacteria > Pseudomonadati > Pseudomonadota > Betaproteobacteria > Burkholderiales > Comamonadaceae > Limnohabitans > Limnohabitans sp. 2KL-3. The sequence continues at coordinate 13,792 of NZ_CXON01000023.1, read as the reverse complement.
GCGGGCGTGATTTTGCGCATGAAGTCGCTGCACCTGGGCGTGGTGGAAGACTTTCCGTTCATCGAAGCGCCGTCCAAACGCGCCATCACTGACGGCTACCAATTGCTGGCCGAGCTGGGCGCGGTGGATGACGACAACGAACTCACCCCCATTGGCCAAGAGCTGGCCCGCCTGCCGCTGGACCCGCGTGTGGGCCGCATGATTTTGGAGGCGCGTGGCCGCAACGCGCTCGATGAAGTGTTGGTCATTGCCAGCGCCATGAGCGTGCAAGACGTGCGTGACCGCCCCATGGACGCGCAAGCCCAGGCCGACCAACAGCACGCCAAGTTTGACGACGACAAAAGCGAGTTCACCGGTTACCTCAAGCTGTGGAAATGGATTCACGACGCCCGAGGTGGACCCACTAAAACAATCGGGGTCAGATCCCAATTAAATTCGCCAGCTCAACCGGGACAAAACAATCGGGATCTGACCCCAATTAAAGGCAGGCCCGCGCAAGAAGCGCCGCAGCACAAGCTCAGCAACCGCCAATACGAGCAGCTGCTGCGCCAGAACTTCATCAACATTCGCCGTGTGCGCGAGTGGCGCGACACACACACCCAGTTGCTCACCGTGGTGGCCGAACACAAGTGGCGCATCAACACGCAGCCTGCCACTTATGAGCAGTTGCACCTGTCCATGCTGGCAGGCCTGCTGGGCAACGTGGGCTACAAACTCGAAGACGAAGAGGCCTATCTGGGCGCGCGCGGCATCAAGTTTCACAAACACCCCGGCGCACACCTGAGCAAAAAGCCCGGCCGCTGGATCGTGGTGGCCGAACTGGTGGAAACCACGCGTCTGTTTGGTCGGGGCATAGCCGCCATTGAGCCGCAGTGGCTGGAGCAGGTCGGTGCACACCTGCTGCGCAAACAAGTGCTCGACCCGCATTGGGAAAAGAAATCGGCCGAAGTGGTGGCGCTGGAGCGCGCCACGCTGTATGGCTTGGTGGTCTACAGCGGGCGGCGCACGGCCTACAGCCGGGTGGACCTGCACGGTGCACGCGACATCTTCATCCGCGAAGCCCTGGTGGGCGACCAGTGGGAGACCAAGCTGCCGTTTTTGGCCGCCAACCACAAAATGATCGCCAAGGTCGAAGAGCTGGAACACAAGTCGCGCCGCCAAGACGTGCTGGTGGACGACGAACTGATCTACGCCTTTTACGACCAGCAAATCCCGCCTGAGGTGTGCAGTGGCCGCCTGCTGGAAGACTGGTACCGGCATGAGAGCGCCAAGCAGCCACGCCTTTTGATGCTGACCCGCGAAGAGCTGATGCGCCACGAAGCCGCAGGCATCACCACGCAGGCTTTCCCCAAACAGATTCGATTGGGCGGCACCGATTGCACGGCGGTGTATCTGCACCAACCGGGCGACGCCCGCGATGGCGTCACGGTGACGGTGCCGCTGTTTGTGCTCAACCAAGTCAGCGAAGACCGCTGTGAATGGCTGGTGCCCGGCTTGCTCAAAGACAAAATTCAGGCCCTGCTCAAAAGCCTGCCGCAGCGCCCGCGCAGCCGCTTTGTGCCGCTGCCCGAATCGGCCACGCGCTTGGCCGCCGAGCTGTCGGTGCCCGAGCTGTTTGGCAGCGGCTCGCTCACCGACGTGCTGCTCAAAAAAGCCCGCGACGAAACCAGCCTGGACATCAAGCGCACCGACTTCAAACACGAGATGCTCAGCCCGCACCTGTTCATGAACTTGCTGGTGGTGGACGAACACGGCCGCCAACTGGGCATGGGCCGCAACCTGGGCGCACTCAAAGGCGAGCTGGGGGCCAAAGCGCGAGGCGCATTCCAGGCGCTGGCGCAGCTCAAAGTCGCTGCAGCGCCTGCCGCAATGTCTGAAGCGCCCAAAAGCGGGGATGCAAAACAATCGGGGTCAGACCCCCATTTGCCTCCGCGTGAAGCGGGTGGACGCAACACGTCAGCGCGCGGTGAAAAGCCAGCCGCGCCCAAGCCCCTGGCCCCCCAGCGCTACACCGCCTGGACCTTCGGCGAACTGCCCGAGTTGATGGAAATCAGCAAAGGCGGCCAGACCCTGATCGGCTTTCCCGCGCTGGTGGACGTGCAAGACGCCGTGACCATCGAAGTCTTTGACGAACCCGACGTGGCCGCCAGCAAAAACCGCGCTGGCTTGCGCCGCCTGTTTGCGCTGCAAATCAAAGACGCGCTCAAGTACCTTGAGAAAAACATCCCCGACCTGCAAAAAATGGCCGTGGCCTACATGCCGCTGGGCACCGCCGATGAGCTGAAAACCCAGATCATTGATGTGGCCCTGGACCGCGCCTTCTTGCTCGACCCGCTGCCCAATGACGAAATCACCTTCAAGCGCCGCATCGAAGAGGGCAGGGGACGCCTGACGCTGATTGCCAACGAAGTGGCCCGACTGGCGGGCACCATCTTGCTGGAGTTTGGCGCGGCCACCCGCAAGATCAAGGACACCAAAAACGCCCCCGACGCGACGGCAGACTGCACGCAGCAATTGCAACGCCTGATGCCCAAAAACTTCATGGCCGCCACCCCGTGGCCGCAGCTGCAGCATTACGCCCGCTACCTCAAGGCCATCACCCAGCGCCTGGACAAATACCGCGCCGACCCCGCCCGCGACGCCCAGCGCCTGACCGAGCTCAAACCCCAAGAACAACGCTACTGGCGCCTGGTGGCCGAACGCAAAGGCGCGCAAGATGCCCGCATGCTGGAGTTTCGCTGGCTACTGGAAGAGCTGCGCGTGAGCTTCTTCGCGCAAGAGCTGCGCACCCCGCAGCCGGTGAGCATCAAGCGGCTGGAGAAGGCTTGGGGGCAGTTGAGTCATTGAGGGGGCTTTTGAGTTTCCTCATGCATTGCTCTAAATAAACAAATTGTTTATGATCGGCACATGATCGAAAGCTTTGCCAGCGACGAAACCGAGCGACTGTTTGCGACGGGCAAATCGCGCCGTCTGCCACCGGAGATCCTCAAGCGGGCGGTGATGCGCCTTGCTCAGCTTCACGCAGCAGTTGAAGTGGATGACTTGCGCATGCCGCCTTCCAACCGCTTGGAGGCGTTGGCCGGGGATTTGGCTGGCAAATGGAGCATCCGTGTCAATGACCGTTGGCGTTTGTGTTTTCGGTTTGAGCATGGGCATGCGCATGACGTTGAAATTGTGGACTACCACTGAGGAGTGATGAAGATGACTGCCAAAAATCCTGTGGATGGCCTGCCAGCTATTCACCCCGGTGAGTTTTTGCGTGAGACGCTGGAAGATCTGGCCATGACGCAGGCTGCATTCGCCGAAGCGATTGGGGTATCCGCCATGCGTGTGTCGCATTTACTTAAAGGCGATCGCTCGGTCACGGCCGAGTTGGCTCTTCGCCTTGGCCGTGCGCTGGGGCAAACGCCGCAATATTGGCTCAACCTTCAATCTGCTTATGACCTGAAAGTGGCGCAGATTCAAATGAAAGACAGTTTGAAAGATGTGCGCCTGTTGTCGGTGGCATGAGTGAGTCCTTGAAACCTGAGACCGACTTATTCGTCAATCTGAATCGTGCTGTGTCCGGCAATACAACAGGGGCGAACCGCCGATGACTTTGCGCAAGGGGCATTGGTGTTCGCTAAGTCGCAACTCAAGCCTGCATTGGCTGCCCCACCAGCTTCAACCCAAGTGCGGTGCACACATGGGCAATCGTGTCAAAGCGCGGGTGCGATGTGAGGCGCAGGGCTTTGTAGAGGGCTTCGCGGGTCAGGCCTGAGGCGCGGGCTACTTCGGTCATGCACCGCGTGCGCGAACGATGGTGCCCAGCGCGTGGGTCAACTCGGTGGGGTCTTTTTTTCCAGCACCAGGGTCAGGTCATTGGCCACGTCCTCGTCTGTCTTGAAGTATTCGGCCATGTCGAAGTCGGGCAGGTCGGGCGCTTTGATTTTTAGCGTCATGTTCAATCACTCCGTGCGGGTTTGGCTCAATGCAATGGCGCGGGCAGTGTCGTCCGATTGTGTGGATTTGTCGCCACCCCGCCCGCTTTCCAGCGCCTCACGCACCCCCGCCACGATTTGCGCATGCAATGCGTGATGCTCGCCTGCTTCGTCAAAAATTTCGGGCAGTGTTTTGCGCAGTTTGTTGCTCACGGTCCAATCGCTTTGACTGAGCGATCGGATGATCAAGTCGGCTTCGTCGTTGGGCAGTTCCAGCACTTGCTTGATGGCGGCGCGTGCGGCGTCGTTGCGGCCCAGGGCTTGGGCTTCTTGGGCCATTTCGTTTTCGACTGTTTGGCGCAACACGCCGCTCAAGTAATGTGCGTGTTCGGTCAAATCGATGAAGCGCCAAGCGTGCTGGGCTTCGTCGGTCGCCGAAAATTCAAAATTCGTCACCACTCCATCGGGGCAGGTGCGCTGCGTGCCAAAGCGGTAGTCGCCCGCATGCGCCTGCATGAACGGCCTTGAAAACCCCTCCAGCACTTGGCCGTAGTTGGCTCGCCCTCTGGCAGTGCCTGCAATGGTGGCCGATACCGGCACCACGATGTTGGCGGGCACGGCCTGGTCTGCGGCCAGCAAATGGTTGATCAAAAAGCGGTGGATGCGGCCATTGCCATCCACCAGAGGGTGCAGGTAAACAAAGGCAAACGCCACAGCCGCCGCACGCACCACCGGATCTGCACCGCGTGTGCGCTCTTCCAGCTGCGCCAGTGCGCTGAGCATCGGGTTCACCAGCGCCTCGGACGGGGCGATGTAATGCACCACCTGCGCCAAAAACGTGCTTTGCCCCACAAACACAGGCGAGCGCCTGATGCCCAGCCGCAAGGCGCGTTCGCCCAACACCGCTTTTTGCAAAGTGTGCAGCCCATCGTGCAACAAGGGCTGTGCCATGCGCCCGCTGAACTCACCTATGGCGGCGGCAAAGCGGCGCACGCGGTCTTGTTGGTCGCCCTCGTGCTCGATGGCAAAGCTGGCGCGAGACTCCTTGAAGGTCAGCCATGCGGCGCTGCGCAAGAGCAGCTCGGGGCCATAGGCGTCGTCGAGTTGCCGCACACCCTCGGCCACGTTGTAAAGCCAGTCACGCGCATCCTCGTGCCCCAGGTACACCATGGGGCAGAAGTCGCGCACCCCCGGCAAGTTGTTGTTGACCCGCCAGCGCCGCACCCGGTCGGGGCGTTGGGCGGCCAGGTATTGGGTGCTGTCGATGGCGTTCACATAACCCACATTGGCGGCAGTGTTGGGCACATCCAGCGGCTGGCCGGTCAACCATTCATAGAAAAAAGCAGCGCGCCGTGCATAGCCGCCCGTGGGCTCTTCGGCGATCCACGCGGCCACTTCGGTTGCAGGCAGGCGGGCAAAGAGGCGCGATAAAAACTCCAGGTTCAGGCGCTCGTGTTTGAGCCCAAATTCAAAATGCCCCCGAAAACTGTCGGCCGGTTGGTAGCGTGCAGGCCAGGTCTGCAGCTCGTGCCCTTCCACCACGGTGCGCTGGCGCGATGACCCCACTTGGCTGCGTGTGCGCAGCGGCTGCACCAGCGAGATGCCGTGCATTTGCGCCAGACGCTGAAAGCCTAAAAGAGTGGGGGGCATGGTGTGGTTTCGTTAGTGGATTTTGTATTTTGCTATATAAATCAAAAATTCGTGTGAAAACAATATTTTTTAGTCTGAGCTTCAGGTTCTTGGCCATGAGCACCCAACCCAAACCTCAAGAACAACGCTACTGGCGCCCGGTGGCCGAACGCAAAGGCGCGCAAGACGCCCGCATGCTGGAGTTCCGCTGGCTACTGGAAGAGCTGCGCGTGAGCTTTTTCGCGCAAGAACTGCGCACCCCGCAGCCGGTGAGCATCAAGCGGCTGGAGAAGGCTTGGGGACAGTTGAATCATTGAGTTGTCAATGCCTTGGACACACTGAGGGCATCGATGATGTCGCGTGCGAGGTCTTTGGTTCAATGCAATGCCGCCAGCGCAGCTTCGGGCGCTTTGTCCAAGACTTTGAGCAATGCCTTGGCCGCGCCCGTGGGGCTGCGTTTGCCTTGTTCCCCATTGCGGATGGTTTCGAGTGACACGTCAATCCGGATGGCAAATTCGGCTTGGCTGAACCCCAAACGGCGGCGCACCCGGCGTGCAGACTTGGCTGCGTCTTGCATGGCCAGCGCTTCGTCTTGCGCTGTTTGTAGGGTAATTTGCGTTTCTGTGGTGGCATCCACTTGGGCCACGTTGATCCGTCCAATGGGTTGGTCGACCATTTTTTCTGGTTCAATTTTCAGTCGTGTCGTTGGTCTCCCGTTGGCAGACCTTGATTCGACCGATCCGATCGCCACAGATGGCTTGAGGCTCAACGGTCGTATTTTTGAGTGAGAACTTTCACTTGGGAGGAGAGTTCGCGCACAGCTTGAGTGAGTTCCAGAAGTTCCTGTGCTTTCAAGAGGTCAATTTTTTGGTGCAGGAGTTCGATTTCGAGTTCGGCTTTGACGTTGATGGCGTAATCACTTTGGGCGTGGCGACGGTCCATTTCGGATTGTCGGTTTTGGCTCATCATGATGGCCGGTGCCGTGTAGGCTGCTTGAAACGAGAGCAACAAATTGAGCAGGATGAAGGGGAAAGGGTCCCACGCGTGTGTGCCCGTCAGTGCGTTGCTTGTGATCCAAAACACGATGGCTGTGCTTTGCAGGACGATGAATCGCCACGAACCCACGGTGCTGGCCACGATGTCGGCCAGGCGTTCGCCCCGTGTGGCTTGGCTTGGGAGGGCAATGGCCTCAACGGCCAGCGCCGTGGTCAACTCGTTTTTTTGTCGATGGGCCTTGCGGTGTTGGCGCAGCAGTTCAAGTTGGCGGGTTTCCTCGGCGCTGTGGGGGGTGATGCTGCGGGTGTTTGTCATGATGACCTTCGGGGCTGTTTCATTCAGGTTAACAGCTGATCTGAGGTCTCTCATGGGGTGGGCGTTGCCCTGAGCGTTCAAGGGCCTTGATTTGGCCGACTATTTGGCACGAAGTGCTGCACCTGTTTGCAGTTGCTGGTCAGGTCCAATTCTTCGAAGCACTTCTTCACCATGGGCCAGCACACGCAGAAATCGAATTTGCTGCGCCTCATCTTGGGTCCAATTGAGGACATAAACCACAGCGTTGTCATCGTTTTGGAAGCCTCGCTCGGTGTTCATGTCGCCCACCACGCGCAGTCCGTTGTCGATCATGCGGTAGCCCATTTGGTCGTCACGCAGTTGCAGGCTGATTTTTTGACCATCCAGCATGCCTGCAAACACGGGGCCAGAAAATCGCGTGTCAGGGGTTTCGGTGAGGCTTTTGTCACAAACTTTCCAAGATTTTTCATAAGCTCCGCCCGCGTCCATGCAACGGTCTATGGCCATGAATTCTTTGAGACGAAATACATAAACACTGAGCACCGCTGTGGCCAGGCAGATCAGCACCACGACCCATTTGAGAAGACGGGTTTTCATGGCAGAACCTTCACGAGTGTGTAACGTGTGTCGGGTGCGTCTGCAGGGGGCGTCTCGACGCGGTCTTTGCGCACACGGAGTGTGTAGCGCTTGCCGGGGATGTGTTGGAAGCCTTCAATTTCTGTCAAAAGTGCTTGCCATTTTTGGGGAGGGACACCGGATTCGATTTCGCGCACTTGCAGACATTGCATCTCGACCAGGGCGGTACAACTGCGCCGCTGTGCTGCCACTTGCAGCGTGACAACGCTGGTCATCCATGGGCGAATGCAACGGGCCAGTTCGGGGTTCCACAGGTAGCCCGCAGAGGGGATGCAGCCGTGTGCATCGACGGTGCTGCCCGGGAGTGTTGGGGGGATAGAGGGCGGCGCTTGGGGCGGCGCTTGGGGCGTGGTGTGGGTGCACTCGCCGTCAAACAGATGTTGGGCTTGGGCAGCTTTGAGCATGCAACGGTTGGGGTAGGTTTGGGTCGTCGTTTCACCCGTCACTTGGCCACACACGGGTGCGAATTCGCGGGTACAAACTTGGGCCATGCTTGTGGCCGTGCACAGCCAGCCGAGCGCGGCCAAGATCTGGACTGAATGCCGTCGAACCGTTGGGTGTTCTGTCATGGCTTTTGAAATTTGAGCAAGGGCATGGGTTTGATCCCGGGGCACCAGACTGTTCCAGCGCTTGGGTTGACCTGAGCCTGCCCTCGGTGCGCAAGCTCCTGCTCAGTTTACGAAAAGCGACATCATGAATTTAGTGGTTTAGAGAGCTGGTGCACCGTTGATGTTGATGTTGTGGTTTTGTGATGGAGATTTGTGTAACCACTTGAAAATGTGGGTATGCCTTTGCCAGGTCCATCCACCAGCCCCCATGAAAGTTGCAGCGTACTTCGAGGGTGTGGGTGGCATCCCCGCCAAGGTCAACCCGCATGAGCCCACAACCCTTGCCTCAGGGGCCAAAAACGGTCCCTGACTCCGTGGGCTCTTGCGAATCAGGTCAGCGCAGCACCGCGCTTTTGGCTGCGGCTTCGATCAACGCATCGGCATCGTCCTTCAAAAGAAAGCCGGCTTTCATGGCGCGTTCAGTGGCTTTGACCACGGCTTGAACATAGCCGTCGTGTGAGCCATAGCGCTCTTGCAAAGACAAGCGTGTGTCGCCATTGGCTTGGCGTTCGGCGGCTGTTTTTGCAAAAGGCACCATGCCGCCCACATAGTTGCAAATCTCGCCTTTGTGGAAGGGCCGTGCGCCATCTGCGGTCACGTTCCAGCCCAGATAGGTTCCCAGCGGGGCATCCAGCAGCACGACCGGCAGACCACCGACTTCGTTGCCATCGGCATCGACCTTGGGGGCGTACATGGTCAGCACTTGTTTGATTTTGGGTGGTGCATGGCTCGGAACCCCCGAACCGTCGACCGCTTTAAAGCCGGGACCCCAGTCGTAATCGTGCACGGGCATGATGAAGTCGCGCTCGGGCACGGAGGGTCGCAAACCGGGCAAGTTGGGGTAGCCCAAAGCTGTTTTTTCTGCAATGGCCAATTGGTTTTTGGCCAAGGTGGGAAATTGGCTGGCGGGAGGTTCTGTGCCTTTCATGACCCAGTTGCGAAAGTGCACGCGCAGGGCGTTGACGGTCTCTTTGTGGGGCACCGGGTTGGCAGGCAAGATGCCTTGACCAAAGTTGTTGCCAGGACACATGGGGCCTGCTTTGGGCAGGCCTACGCCCGGCAAGCTGGTGTCAAAGCCGCCTGCACCACCGCCGTGGTGGCTGCTGGCGATGTAGTAGCGCTTGACGTTGGGCGGTAGCGGCAGGTCTTGCTTGGCGTCGGTGCCGATCCATTCGGGGGTGAGCTTCAAAGCCCAGACTTCGGCTGAGCCAAAGTGCTCCATGATTTTGGGGCAAGTGCGCGTTTGGGTGCAGCGGTCCAAGATGCCGGCTGCGGGTGTGCCGCGCACCGGGTCAGGGTGCGGCAGCCACCACTGTGGGCCTTCGCTGCCAGCTTGGTACAGCTCCAGCACGCCGTCGGGTTGCGCCCAGCGAAAGTTCAGCGCAATGCGGCGGCCGGCAATGATGGGCCACAGGCCTTGGTGCACTTGTTGGCCCATTTCGTCCTGGTTGAAACCCAGATGCAGCCAGCCGCGCAGGTAGTTGCCTGATTGGGACACGCCCCGCGCAATGCTGTGCGTCACGGTGCGGGCCACCGGGTTGGGCGTGCCCATGTCATCGGCTTGTGCATGCTTGAAAAAGGTGCCCACATCGCGCCAAGCGGCAAAGCCAATGCCCAGCACATAGGGGTCTTGGGCCGTGAACACCACTTGGTAGAGTCGCTTGGCGTCAAAGCCGTTTTTCAGGCAAATCTGTGTGGGGTCGGGTGTGCCGGGAAAGGGGTTTTGCGCATCGCACTTGGCCCAGGCCCAGTCGGTCGGGGCGATGGCTTGTTCGTCAAAGACTTCGCCGTTCATGTTTTCGCGCCCGCGTGAGATCAGCGTGGCTTGGGTGGTGTCAAGGCTGGCGGGTTTGTAGGGCACGGGGTTGGTCTGCACCATGAGCGGCTGCGAGGCTGGACCTGAGCGGTTGACGATGCGCCCGAACACCTGGCCGCTGACTTTGGAGCCGTCGGGGTTTTTGGCCACGGGCACTTGCAAGAACTGCAAGCCGTCGATGCTGGCTTTGGGCTTGACCGTTGTGGCGCCTGCGTTGTCACCCTGCCACGCGCTGGCCAGCCCAATGTCGCCGTTGGCTAACTCTTGTTCGGCATAGGGAAACACCCGGCCCCGGTTGGGCACGTCGTGCCACATCAGACCGCTGGCGTCTTTGAGGTTCACGGGTTTGTAGATCACAAACGATGCCATGTAGCGGACCTTGCCGTCGGCGTCCTTGGCCAGGTCAATGTCTTGGATGATGGCGTTTTGCGGGAGCTTGGGGTCGAGTTCGCCAAAGGCGCGGCCTGCGACTTGCTCGTAAGCCATACCCGTAGGCTTGCCGGGGGCTGAAGCCACTGGCCGGGTGTCGTCGATCACGATGCGGGTGACTCGGGCCTGGGCGTTTTGGCTGGCCAAAGTGAGCAGGGCAGCGGCCCACAGGCCGTGTTGGAGGTTCAGTTGCATGGGTGTTCCTGTCGTGTGGACGGGCTTGGAAGCCAGTCCATAGATTCAACAGGAATGTGGGTGGCGCTTCAAGGGTGAAGACCCGCAGAGGTCCGCCAGAACGGCCCGCTCAAGCCGCATGGGTGACAGCGGGCGTGGGGGTCCGAGGTGGTTGCCCTGAGCCAACGTGACTCGTTCTGGACCCAAGACGATTTAGGATGCCTTGCATTGAAAGGTTATCGATGTCCCAAGCGCTCTCTGCCTCTTTTCGCCGTCTGGCCTGGTCCAACTTGTTGGCACAGTCGGCCGAGCAGCTGAGCCTGGCCGCCGTACCCATCGTGGCGGTGTTGCTGCTCAAGGCGGGGCCGGGCGAAATCGGCTTGTTGGCATCGATTCAATCGCTGCCTTTTTTACTGCTGTCCATGCCGCTGGGCCTGCTGGCTGACCGCACCTCGCGCACCCGTTTGATGGCGCTGGCCGAGACGCTGCGGGCCCTGGCTTTGTTGCTGCTGCTGGCGCTGATCGTCACGGGGCATGTGTCGATTGCAGCTTTGGCCATCATCGGCTTCATGGCGGCGGTGGGGACGGTGGCGTTCAGTGTGGCCGCACCTTCGCTGGTGCCTGCTTTGGTCGAGGTCGATGGCTTGGCGCAAGCCAACGGTCGGCTGGAGCTGGCACGCAGCGCGGCGTTTGCAGCAGGTCCTGCCTTGGCCGGGGCCTTGATTGCGTGGACCGGGGCGTCGGCGGCGTTTGTGCTGTCGGGCATGTTGTCGGTGGCTGCGGTGTTGTTCCTGCGTGGCATCACCGAACCCGCGCGGCCGACCATGCCCGCACGTCACCCTTTGTTGGAGTTGCAAGACGGGGCCAAGTGGGTTTGGCAAAGCGATTTGCTCAGGCCCATGGTGTTTTGCTCGGTTGCTTGGAACATCTCGTGGTTCATGCTGCAAGCGGCTTACGTGCCCTATGCCATCAACGATTTGGGGCTGGACGCGAGTGGTGTGGGGGTGACGCTGGCGTGTTACGGCGTGGGCATGATCGTGGGGTCTTTGTTGGCACCACGCGTGGTGGCGGCATTGCCCTTTGGACAGGCGATTTTGGTGGGGCCTTATTTTTCGGTGCTGGCCGCGCTCACCATGGCCTTGACGCTGTTTTGGCCCCAGGGTTGGGTGGCCGCTTTGTCTTATTTCTTGTACGGTGCGGGTCCCATCCTGTGGGTCATCACTTCGACCACCTTGCGCCAGACCGTCACGCCACGCGCCATGATTGGGCGGGTCACATCCATCATCATCGTGGCGAGCACCGGCGCACGGCCTTTGGGCGCGGCGCTGGGGGGCTTGTTGGGGGTGTATTTTCCGGCCTCGGTGAGCCTGTGGTGTGTGGTGCTGGGCTTTGGGCTGCAAGCGGTCATCATCACCGCATCCAAGGTGCGCACGCTCAAGCGCTTGCCCGACCCTTTGCCCGATTGATTTTAAAAACAGAGGAGACAACACCATGCAAGCAAGCGAATTTGAAGCGTTGTTGAAGCGGTTTTCAGCCGCAGCGGAGGCGGGCGATGGTGATGCCTTTGCGCAGTGCTTCACGCCCGACGGCGTGTACCACGACTACATCTACGGCGACCACACGGGCCGCGCCGACATTGCCCACATGATGAACGAGCTGTTCCACCGCGATGCCGGGCCCGATTACCGCTGGGAGATGTTCGAGCCCGTGTGCAACGGGCAGCTGGCCTATGCGCGGTCTTTGTCGAGCTTCACCTCGAAGGTGCCCGAGTTTGCGGGGCGGCAGGTGGTGATCGACGGCATCAGCCGCTTTGAGCTGCGTGACGGGCTGATTTGCGATTACAGCGAATCGGTCAATGGTGGCGTGGCCATGGTGCAGCTGGGGGTGGCCGCGCCACGCCTGGAAAAGGTGCTCAAGCGCTGGAGCCAGCAGCTGCTGGACCAGCCCGCCACTCAAGCTTTTCTGGCGCGGGGCAAGCGCACCGTGTAGGAATGGTTGATTGTTTTTTTGAAAGGCCTTGCCATGAGTTACCAAGACATTCTTTACAACGTGGAGCACCGCATCGCAACCATCACCTTGAACCGCCCGGACAAGCTCAACGCTTGGACCGCTGTGATGGAGCGCGAGGTGCGCGAAGCCATGGACACCGCCGCCGCAGACGAGGACGTGCGGGCTATCGTGCTCACGGGGGCAGGGCGGGGCTTTTGCGCGGGGGCCGACATGGACTTGCTCAAGGGCCTGGACCCGAGCGACATCACGGCCACCACCTGGACAAAACCTTTTGATGTGAACCAGCGGCTGGACTACCAGACGCGATATGGGTTTTACCCGGCGATCCCCAAGCCGGTGATCGGCATGTTGAACGGTGCAACCGCAGGCATTGGGCTGGTGCACGCCCTGTATTGCGACATCCGATTTGCGGCCGACAACGCGGTGTTCACCACCGCGTTTTCAAGGCGCGGCTTGATTGCAGAGCATGGTCTGAGCTGGATGCTGCCCCGCATCGTGGGCCACGCCAACGCGATGGATTTGCTGCTGACGGCCCGCAAGGTGCTGGCCCCTGAGGCGCAGGCCATGGGTTTGGTCAACAAGGTGTTTGCGCCCGATGCTTTGGCCGCCGCAACCTACGCCTATGCGCGTGATTTGGTGGACAACGTGTCGCCGCGCTCAATGGCCGTCATCAAGCGCCAGCAGTACGATGCGCCGTTTCAGACGCTGGCAGAAAACACCCGCCAGGCCAACGCCGAGATGGCCCTCAGTTTTGCGAGCGACGACTTCCGCGAAGGCGTGGCGCATTTCATGGAAAAGCGCGCACCGCAATTTACCGGCCAATGAGTGGGTGGGGCTGGCACACAAAAGACTGAATGGCCCCTGTGGTCTGACATTTCCCCTGTAGGAGCGACGCCCTCGTCGCGAAAAGCCTCGCAGACCACCAAGAATCGCCCCGAGGGCGGGGCTCCTACAACATGCATGGCCAACCTCTGTGGTCTGACATTTCCCCTGTAGGAGCGACGCCCTCGTCGCGAAAAGCCTCGCAGACCACCCAGCATCGCCCCGGGGGCGGGGCTCCTAGTGCGCCCGTGAAGGCGCGTACACAGCATGGTGAGAGTCCATGTCGGGGTAAGCCAAGGCCCCGTAGTCGAAGGTAACTGCGTCGCTGCGAAGCGGGGTGGAGAGCAACCGGAGGCGAACTGGCGGTGCGCAGTAAAGCGAACTCGATTCGGCAGGGAGTGGCGGCGAGCTGGCTGGGAGAAGGCGAAGCCTGAAACACATCGCATGCGTTGTTTTGG
>NZ_CXON01000022.1:0-66043 GCF_001269405.1 Limnohabitans sp. 2KL-3 | reverse complement strand
CCGCGCCACTGCCCGATGTGCCCACCATCGCCAAAAGCCTGGCCCCAAAACCCAAGCGCGCCGCCAGCACCGTCTCCAAAGCCCAGCCCTGGCGCGAGGCGGTCACCCGCTGGATGGCCGCTGGCGTTGAGGGCAAAGCCATCCACGCCGCCCTCGTGCGCGAGCACCAGTTTCAAGGCAGCTACTCGTCCGTCTATCGCCTCATGCAGGACATCGCACAGGAGCTGCCCCGCACCGATCTGACTGTGCGCCTGTCCTTCAAGCCCGGCGAGGCCGCCCAGGTCGACTTTGGCGCTGGCCCATTCCTGAAGCACCCCGATGGCCAAATGCGCCGCACTTGGGCCTTCGTCATGACGCTGTGCCACTCCCGCCACCAGTACTTGGAGTTCGTCTGGGATCAGACCGTGTCCACTTGGCTGGGCTGCCACCGCCGCGCCTTTGAGTGGTTCAACGGGGTGCCCGAGCGCGTCATCATCGACAACGCCAAGTGCGCCATCATCAAGGCCTGCCGCTTTGACCCCCAGGTCCAGCGCTCTTATGCCGAGTGCGCCGAAGGCTATGATTTCAAGATTGACCCGTGCCCGCCCCATGACCCGCAGAAGAAGGGCATCGTCGAGTCGGGCGTCAAGTACGTCAAAGGCAACTTCCTGGCCACCCGTGAGTTCCGCGACCTGGCCGAGCTGAACGCCCAGGCCAAGACCTGGGTGCTGCACGAGGCGGGACTGCGTACCCACGGCACCACACGCCAGCAGCCCCTGGCGCTGTTTGCGCTGGAGCAGCCGTTTTTGAAACCCCTGCCTGCGCAAGTACCGGACTTGGGGGTTTGGCACCCCGTCACCCCGCACCGGGACTGCCACGTCAAGTTCGAGCATGTGATGTATTCGGCCCCGTTTGCCCTGGTGGGCAAGGCGCTGTGGCTGCGCGCCAACGACGGTTGTGTGGCCCTGTATGAGGGCCATGTGCTGGTGGCCACCCACCCGCGCGGACAGCGCAAGGGCCAGCGCGTGACCACCCCCGACCACTTGCCACCCCAGGCGCAGTGGTTCTTTGGCCGTGACCGCCAGTGGCTGGACGAGCAAGCCAGCGAGGTCGGACCCCACTGCCAGCAGGTCATCGACTGGTTGCTCAGCGACAAGATTGTGGAGCGCTTGCGCGCCGCACAAGGCGTTATCGGCTTGACCAAGACCTATGGGCACAGCCGATTGGAGGCGGCCTGCCACCGCGCCATGGCCCACGGCAGTCCTTATTACCGCACCGTCAAGACCATCCTGAGCACCAACGCCGATCAGCTGCCGATGCCCCAGACCAGCACCGCTGCGGTCTACACCAAGACCCGGTTTGTGCGTGATGCCGCCAGCCTGTTTGCCGACCCTGATGCCCGCACCCATTCCCACACCAATTCCCACCACCCGCAGCAAGACCTGCTGCATTAACCCCCAAAGGAGAGCATCCCATGAACCCTATCCCCGAACTGGTTCCCCATTTGAAGCAGCTGCGCCTGTCTGGCATCCTGGACTCGCTGGAGGCACGAAACCGCCAGGCCATCGAGTCCAAGTTGGCCTACACCGAGTTCTTGGCCATCTTGATGGGTGATGAGGTCGCCCGCCGTGAGCAAAACAGCTTTGGCATGCGCTTGCGCAAAGCCCAATTCAGGTCCACCAAGACGCTGGAGCAGTTTGACTTTGAGCGGCTGCCTCAACTCAACCGGGCCCTGGTGCACGATCTGGCCACGGGGCGCTACGTGCGCGAGTGCTCGCCCGTGCTGATCGTGGGGCCCAGCGGCACCGGCAAAAGCCACTTGGCTCAGGCGCTGGGTCACTGCGCGGTGCGCCAGGGCACGGATGTGCTGTTCACCAGTTGCTCGGCCCTGACGCAGACGCTGCACGCGGCGCGGGCGACCAACGCCTATGAGCGCAAACTGCAATCGCTCAGCCGCATCCCGGTGCTGATCATTGATGACTTTGGACTCAAGCCCCTGAGGTCACCAGCGGATGAGGACTTGCACGAGCTGATTGCCGAGCGCTACGAGCGCACGGCGACCATCATCACCAGCAATCTGGACTTCAGTGAGTGGGATCAGGCCTTCCCTAGCAACCCGCTGCTGGCCTCGGCCACGTTGGACCGGCTCAGGCACAACGCTTACTGCTTGACGCTGGATGGGCAGTCGTACCGGACGCCGCGCCAAATGCCGACCACGGCGGTGACAAAAAGCAAGAATTCAAACCCACAAAAAGACGCCAAATAAGGGCAAAATCCAAACCCGAAAGATGTCAGTTTGAGCGCTTGCAGCTGGCTCCTATATGCCGAAAACAGCTGGCTCCTTTATGCCGAAAAGTGACACCGTGCGTCTGTCACATGATGGGGGCCGTCAGGCTCGCGCCAAGAGCCTGGTGAGCTGTGCATCAACACATGGCGTCGTGCATGCGTCTTGGGTGCGGGTGCAAAGTGCCTCGCGCTTGTAATATTTAATTGATGCCCATACAATAAATCTATTCATGCAATTCACGTTTGATCCCCGCAAGGACGCGGCCAACATCCTGAAGCACGGACTTTCGTTGTCAGACGCGCCGCTGGTTTTTAATGCGGTCAACAAACTGACGATTGAGAGCATTCGAGCTGATGAGGCTCGTTGGATGGATGTGGCCATGGTGGAAGTGGCTGGCGTGGTCTTGGTGCTTGTCTATGTGCTGCGTGATCCAGACGTGGTGCGAGCCATATCGCTGCGGCGCGCATCCAAACAAGAAAGGACGCTTTATGCCCAAAACACGGATTAAACCCACCGGGACGGATTGGGATCGCGTCAAGCGAGAGGCTTTGCAGGATGCACCGATTGCACATGGTGCGGCCGATGGTCCCTATGACCCCAATGATGCGGCAGCAGTGGCCGCCTATTGGCAACAAGCTACGCTCAAGCGGGGGCGCGGCCGGCCAGCCGCTGCAGTGAAGCGTCCCACGCTGAACATGCGGATAGACGCCGATGTGCTCGAAGCCTTCAAGGCTACAGGGCAAGGCTGGCAAACCCGCATCAATGCTGCATTGCGCGAAGCTGTCGCTCATGGCTTGACCAAAGCGTAAAGCCTCGTTGACCGAGGGTTGGGTACAAAAAAAGGGTCAGCAGACCTTGATCTGCTGACCCTCATGTTGACTGGTGCCGGAGAGATGAATCGAACACCCGACCTTCTCATTACGAATGAGCTGCTCTACCGACTGAGCTACACCGGCTGACCTTCAAAAATTATACCTGCGCGTGGTAGCTGGTCAGGCGTTCAACTTCGTTTTTGGAGCCCAACACCACGCTCACGCGTTCGTGCAATTGGGTTGGCTGCAGGTCGAGAATGCGCTGTTGGCCGTTGGTGGCGGCGCCACCGGCTTGTTCGATCAGCCAGCTCATGGGGTTGGCTTCGTACATCAGGCGCAGCTTGCCGGGTTTGTGCGGTTCGCGCTTGTCCCAGGGGTACATGAACACGCCGCCACGGGTCAGGATGCGGTGCACATCGGCCACCATGCTGGCGATCCAGCGCATGTTGAAGTCCTTGCCGCGTGGGCCTTCCTTGCCTTGCAGGCATTCGTCGATGTAGCGGCGCACGGGCTCGTCCCAGTGGCGCATATTGCTCATGTTGATGGCGAACTCTTTGGTGTCGGCAGGCACTCGCAGGTTTTCTTGTGTGAGCACAAAGGAGCCTTGCTCGCGGTCCAGGGTGAACATGGCCACACCGTCACCCACGGTGAGCACCAGTGTGGTTTGTGGGCCATAGACGCAATAGCCTGCGGCCACTTGCTGCTGGCCGGGCTGCAAGAAGTCCTGCTCGGTCACGCCCTGGCTGCCTTCGGGCTTTTTGAGGACGCTGAAAATAGTGCCGATGCTGACGTTGACGTCGATGTTGGACGAGCCATCGAGGGGATCAAACAGCAAGAGATATTCGCCCTGTGGGTAACGGTTGGGCACCAGGTAGATGCTGTCCATTTCTTCAGAGGCCATGGCGGCGAGGTGTCCGCCCCATTCGTTGGCTTCGAGCAGCACTTCGTTGGCGATGATGTCGAGTTTTTTCTGGACTTCGCCTTGGACGTTTTCGCTGTCGGCGCTGCCGAGCACACCGCCCAGCGCACCTTTGTTGACGGCGTGGCTGATGCTTTTGCAGGCACGGGCCACCACTTCGAGCAGCAGGCGCAGGTCAGCCGGAATGTGGCCTTTGTCGCGTTGCTGTTCGACCAGGTAGCGGGAGAGGGAGATTTTGGGGCTCATGTTCGGTCCTTGGGTTCAGGTGCTGCTCAGCGCCCGGCTGATGACTTCGCGCACATCGTTGCTGAGGTCGGCTTTGGCAGCCACGCGTTCGATGGCCACTTTGGCCGCGCTGCGGTAGGGCTCGGTCATGCGGCTCCAGCGGTCCATGGCGCGGGCCAGGCGGGCGGCCACTTGCGGGTTGATGGCATCCAAGGCCAGCACTTGCTCGCTCCAATACACATAGCCTGCGGCGTCGGCACGGTGAAAGGCCGCCGGGTTGGCGCTGCAGTAGCTGAAGATCAGGCTGCGGGCGCGGTTGGGGTTGCGCAGGCTGAAGTCGGCATGTTGCATGAGCTGGCGCACACGCGGCAGCACGTCGCCCGCGCGGTCAGGTGCACCGGCTTGGAGGGCAAACCATTTGTCGATGACCAAGGCTTCGTGCTGGAACATTTTGTGGAACAAGGCCAATGCGTCTTGTGCCAGTGGATGGCCGCTGATCACCAGGGCCGACAGCGCGTTGAAGCGGTCGGTCATGTTGCCCGCGTCCTTGAATTGCTGGTACACGCGGCCGGGCGTCACGTCGTCGCCCGACTGAACGGCGGCGATGCACAGCATGCCCATGGCCAGACCCGACAGGGCGCGGCGGCCGCTGGATTGGGCGTCAGGCGAGTAGGCACCGTTGTGCTTGTGAGTGTCCCAAGCCCATTGCCAGTCGGTTTGCAAGGCGGTGGCCAGTTGCAGTCGCATGGCTTCGCGCAGGGCGTGCACGCGTTGTGGGTCCACCACGCTCAGTTGGTCCGCGATGTAGTTCTCGGACGGCAGCGTGAGGGCCAGGTCTTTGAAGGCGGCATCCAAACCAGGGTGGCGCAGCACGTTGCGCAGCGCAGCGACCAGCTCATCCGAAAGGACGGGGCCTGAAGCCTCGGCCTGCGTCAGCGCTTGCACAGCGCTTTGCAGCATCAGGCGTTGACCGGCTTCCCATTGGTTGAAGGGGTCGCTGTCGTGAGCCAGCAGGCAAAGCAGGTCGGCCGTGCTCAGGCCATCTTGGAGCACCACCGGGGCGCTGAAACCGCGCAGCAGCGAGGGCACGGGTTCGCTGTCGATGTTGACAAAGGTGTAGCTGGCGCTGGCTTCGGTCAGCACCAGGGTTTGCTGGGGCAAGACGTCGGCGCTGCCAGCTTGTTGCAAGGACAGGGCTTGGCCATCGCTTGAAAGCAGGCCCAGCGTGACCGGGATCACGAAGGGCTGTTTGCTGGCTTGGTCGGGCGTGGCGGGGCAGCTTTGAGCAAGTGTGAGGGTGTAGCTGCGCTCGGCCGCGTTGTAGACACCACGCGCTTGCAGACGCGGGGTGCCCGCCTGGCTGTACCAGCGCTTGAAGGTGCTCAGGTTTTGCGTCAGGGCCGAGCCGGGGTTGGCGTCGGCAATGGCTTGCGCAAAGTCGTCGCAGGTCACGGCTTGGCCATCGTGGCGCTCAAAGTAAAGCTTCATGCCCTTGGCAAAACCATCGCGGCCTTGCAGGTCGTTGGGCGTGGCCACCAGGGTCTGCATCATGCGAACGACTTCAGAACCTTTTTCGTAGATGGTGACGGTGTAGAAGTTGTTGATCTCGACATAGCTGTCGGGGCGCACGGGGTGGGCCATGGGGCCTGCGTCTTCGGCAAACTGCACGGTGCGCAAGACCCGCACGTCTTCGATGCGTTTGACGGCGCGGGCACTGGCCTCGCCCGCCATGTCTTGGCTGAACTCTTGGTCGCGGAAGACAGTGAGGCCTTCTTTGAGCGAGAGCTGGAACCAGTCGCGGCAGGTGATGCGGTTGCCCGTCCAGTTGTGGAAGTACTCGTGGCCAACAACGCTTTCGATGTTGCCGAAATCCATGTCGGTGGCGGTGTTTGGGTTGGCCAGCACGAACTTGGTGTTGAAGATGTTCAGGCCCTTGTTTTCCATCGCGCCCATGTTGAAGTCGCTGGTGGCAACGATCATGAAGCGCTCCAGATCGAGCGGCAGGCCAAAGCGGGCTTCGTCCCAGGCCACGCTGGCCATGAGCGAGTTCATCGCGTGTTCAGTCTTGTCTAGGTCGCCGGGGCGCACGAACACCTGCAGCAGATGCTCGGTGCCGCTGCGGCTGGTGATGCGTTGCTCGCGTGCGACCAACTGACCGGCCACCAAGGCAAAAAGGTAGCAAGGTTTTTTGTGCGGGTCAACCCACTTGGCAAAGTGGCGACCGTCGTCCAAGGCGCCTTGCTCGACCAGGTTGCCGTTGCTCAGCAGCACCGGGTACTTGGCCTTGTCGGCACGCAGCATGACGGTGTAGCTGGCCATCACGTCCGGGCGGTCCAGGAAGTAGGTGATGCGGCGAAAGCCCTCGGCCTCGCATTGCGTGAAGAAGGTGCCCTGGCTGACGTACAAGCCCATCAGCTGGGTGTTCTTCTCGGGGTTGCAGGTGGTGAAGATTTCCAGATCGAAGGCGTCCGTACCTTCGGGCAGGTTTTCCAGTACCAACTGATGGCCGTCCATCTTGAATGAGGTGCCACCGCCATTGACCAACACGCGGGCCAAATTCAGGTCTTCGCCGTCCAGACGCAGTGCTTGTGCAGCCACATCCGGATTGCGGCGCAGGCGCATTTTGTTCAGCACGCGGGTTTTGGTCGGGTCCAGATCAAAGGTCAGATCGACGGTATCGATCCAAAAAGCTGGGGCGGTGTACGCCTCGCGCTGGATCGCGGTGGGTTGTCCTTCACGCATCACTAACTCCGTTTTGTTTGAGGTCTGAGCAGCTCAGAGGCCTTGTTTCAGTGAGGCTTCGATGAACGCATCGAGGTCGCCATCAAGCACTTTTTGGGTGGCCGAAATTTCGACGTTGGTGCGCAAATCCTTGATGCGGCTGTTGTCGAGCACGTAGCTGCGGATCTGGTGACCCCAGCCCACATCGGTCTTGGTGTCTTCCAGCTTTTGCTGCTCTTCCATGCGTTTGCGCATTTCAAAGTCATACAAGCGTGAACGCAGACGTTGCCAAGCCACATCGCGGTTGCTGTGCTGGCTGCGGCCGTCTTGGCACTGCACCACAATGCCCGTGGGGATGTGCGTCAATCGCACGGCCGAGTCGGTCTTGTTGATGTGCTGACCGCCCGCGCCGCTGGCACGGAAGGTGTCGGTGCGCACATCCGACGGGTTGATGTTGATCTCGATCGAGTCGTCGATCTCGGGGTACACAAACAGCGAGGCGAAAGACGTGTGGCGGCCACCCGACGAGTCGAAGGGGCTCTTGCGGACCAAGCGGTGCACGCCGGTTTCGGTGCGCAGCAGGCCAAAGGCGTATTCGCCTTCGATCTTGATGGTTGCGCCCTTGATGCCTGCGGTGTCGCCCGGGGTTTCGTCTTCCACGGTGGCCTTGAAGCCCTTGCGTTCGGCGTATTTGAGGTACTGGCGCAGCAACATGCTGGCCCAGTCGCAGGCCTCTGTACCACCCGCGCCCGCCTGGATGTCGACAAAGCAGTTGAGCGGATCGGCCTCGTGCCGGAACATGCGGCGAAATTCGAGGTCTTCGACAAGTTGGGTCAACTTGGCGGTTTCCGCCTCGATGGTCATCAAGCCATCGTCGTCGCCTTCTTCCTTGCTCATCTCAAAGAGCTCAAGGTTGTCAGACAACTCGCTGGTCAGGTTGGTGATGGTGACCACCACACCGTCCAGGGCTTTTTTCTCTTTGCCCAGCTCTTGGGCTTTTTTGGGGTCATTCCAGACCGCGGGATCTTCGAGTGATGCGTTGACGGTTCTCAGCCGTTCAGATTTGGCATCGTAGTCAAAGATACCCCCGTAACTCTTGGGTCCGGGCGCTCAGGTCGCTGAGGGTGGTGCCAATCTGGTTGATGCGTTCTGCGTCCATGGGGAAATGCTCCGGTTCGGTAAACCGGGCATTTTCTCATGAGTTCGACCTTGCGCCTGTGGCAAGTTCTTCGGGGTCTGGCTTGGCCAGGTGCCAACTTTTGGGGGCTTGTGGTTTTAAAAGCGTCTACCGTAAGAAAACATCAGACCAGCAGTGCCCAGCACTTTCATTTGAACCGAATCGTGCTCATTCAATTTGTAGCCCAGTGCAGGGATCACGGCGGGTGAGAAACCATTTCGGTTCAATGGAACTTTGTCTTCGTAAGGTGCCACATAGCCGTACATCAAGCCTGCCGTCAGTTTGACAAAAAGGGCTGGTACGCCAAAGACGTTGTTGAATTGACGGCCACCGTAAAGGTAGACAGTGGGCTGTCCAAATGAGTTGCTGAAAAAACTCACACCGCAAAAGCGATCCCCGGGTAATGGTTGATCAACTGCAAACAGCACCACATTTTTGTGTTCCGGACTGCGACTCCAGTGATGGGTATGAGGTGAAAAGGTGAATTCACCCCGATGGGTCGGCTCGGGTGCACCTTGCACGCTCAAAAAGGAGGGGCAATATGTTTCTGATGCAATGGCTTGACTTGTGATGGAGAAAAAAATGGTTGAAGATATTAAAAGAAAACAGTTTTTTAATTTATTTTTCATAAAGGTCCCTGATTTTTTGGATGAATTTATTTTTATATTTTGAGTTCCTCCGTTTCATGAAATAAGTAGCGAACTGCCATGCCGGCAGCAATGGCAAAAAAACCACTCTCAACCACATTGGCCGTGATCCCATAAATCAAAGTCGCCAGCAATAGACAGTAAGCAGCAGCTTCAACTGGGTCTCGCCAGGGATTAAGTCGGAGTGATCTCAACAGCAACAGTAAAAAACCAGGCAGCGCCACCCATCCAAAAATAACAAACCAATAAACAAATATATTGTCTGCTGCATTGAATCGATTGAATTCGAAATAAGTTTGAGGAGTACCAATACCGCCTAATCCCCGTCCCCAAAGTGAACTGCCTTGGTTTTCCAACAGCTTCCAAGCGTTGGGCCACATGTCATTCAAGCGGTCCCAAAATGAAAATGTCAAATTCGCCAACTCTTGATCTCGGATGTAAAAATTCACATCCATGAACAAGGGTGTCATTGGCAACAGCAGAGCCACCAAACCCAGCGCCAAAGGCCACCATCGAATGGCAGAGGAAGGTATTTTTTGACCCAATATGACCACGGGCGACAATATTGCAAACATGTTGTAAACGCCTTTGCTCGTGGTCATGTAAATGGTTAAAAATGTGATGCTCCAAATTAAAAGGCGCAGCCACACCCAGCGTGTGCCCATGACCACAATGACGCCCAACAGCAAGGTCTGTAAGGCGGCATCAAATGAAGCCCTTGAAAATCCAGCCAATCGTTTGCCACCGCCAATGTTTTCCCATTCACGGGAGCTGACGACGTCGAGGTCACCCACCGAGTAACCGAAACCTTCCCATGGATAAGCGATCCAGTAGTTCAAAATAACGCCAGTGACGACCACAAGCCAAAGCCAAACAGACGTTTTGAAAACAAGATGCCAGTGTCTGAAAATGATTTCAGAGCATGACAAACCAAACCAAAATGGCAGCAAGGTGTAAATGCCAAAAAGAACTTGGTAAACCGGTGTATGAAACAAACCCACCAAAATAGAATATGAAATGACCAACAGCGTCATGGCGCGAAGCGGTTGCAATCCTTGGCGGGATTCCCAGACGACCACGGCCAATGTGGAGCCGAGCATCAAGATCTGTGGAAAGTAAATGATGGGTGTCAGCCCCACGAGTCCAACCGCCCACCTGAATGGACCGGTGATGGCGGCTGTCACGCAATAACTCAACAGTGCAAGCAATGCCAAGGCCTGAACACCATCATTGGCCGTCCAGCTGTGCCAGTTCATGTCTTGAACGGGTGAGGTCAAGCCTGGGTGATTCATCACAGGGCCAAGCCTGGCTTGGCGTGCAGGCATGCGGTCAGCCGAAGTCATGACTTAGCCGTGATGTTTGGACACCAGACCACTGCGATGCGTGAGCAACAAAGTCATGAATGCTTCACAAGTGACCCAGGCCCACAAGGCCAATTCGGTGTGGGTTGTGTGGAGTGCCCATGCAAAAACAGTCGCTTGCAGCACTGCGCCGGGCAACACCCTTTTGGCTAGCTGTTTTTCTCTGCCTGAGGCCACCCACCACCACGCGCTCAGCATGGCATTGGCAACGTTGAAGGGCAACCAAAATGACAAAATTTTGGCCCAATCAGCGTGCGAGGCGGTTGCCTCATTGAACAAAAGGGCCAAACCCCATTCAGCAAAAGCATGTGCAGTGACCGCGCCTACCAAGGCCAACAATAGAAATACAACAGTCCAGCTGTGCAGTCGTTGTGGCTGAAAGATTTGCCCTTGTCGATGCCAAGCTTGAACCCAGCGCGGTTGCGCGGCTTGAATCAATGGAGAAAACATGCTGGCTGCGGCGCGTATTGTTTTTTCTATGGCGGCATACATGCCCACCACTTCTTTTGAAAACACCATACCCATCAAAAAAACGGTGCTGTTGGCCAGCGCCGTCAATGTGTAATCGGTGATGGCCAAGTGGCGACTTTTTCGGGCGACATCACAGATGCCTGCCCAATGGGGCCTGGACCATGCCAAGCAGGGAAGGGCCAAAATGGTGGGCAAGGCCATGAGGCCTGACAAAAAGGTGGCACTGCTTTGGAGTGCGGCGGCCCACAACAGGTCTTGGGGCCCATCCACCAACAGAAAAATGCCGCAAGTCGCCAACACACGTCCAGCCAAACCAAAAAACAAGGTGTTGTGCATGATTTGCAAGCCCTGAAACAACCATGTGGGAAACACCGCCGATCCGACCACCGTCATGAAGCACCAGGCGAACAAGGGCCATTGGGCATGCCAGGAGGTGATCAGGGCGGTGCAGGTCAGCATCACCAAGGCGCTTGCAAAAAGCAAAAGCCATTTCAGGGCCGTGACATGCACCACCACGGCACCTGCAGCGTGTCTGTTTTCTGCTTTGTTTTGAGGGTCCAGTTTGGCAAGCTCTTTCGCGGCATGTGTGTTCATGCCCGCATCCACCAGCAAAACAAAATAAAAATTAACAGCGGCACTCCAGGCCAACCAGCCAAAGGCTTCAGCGCCCAAAGACCGAACCAAAAAAGGCAATGTCAGCAGTGGAATGATGTAGTTGGCCAGCTGAAGGGCGTACAAGGCATAGGCATTGCGCAGCAAGGTGGAGGGCATGGGCAATGTCCTCATTCGGGGCGCTTCAAAGGGTTTTTGAACAATTCATTTTTAAGAATGACGAATTGGTCGGCAAATTTGGAGCTCGCATTTCTGCGTTGTCTCACGTAGGCACGAGCCCAAATGAACATGATGGTCAGCATGGTGGAGCCGACCCCGGAAAGGATGACGTTGACTTTGATGCGTGGCCGCGATTTGTTTTGGGGGCTGATGGCGATGTCGAGCACCTGAAACAAGGAAAAATCCCGCGTTTCATCCATCTTGCCCAGCTCGGTGTATTGCCCCAAGATGGTCACAATGTTTTCCCAATACTCCACATCGCGCTTGCGTTGACTGTGCTCCATCAAGGCATCGGGTGCCTTTGACAGAGGGACAAACGCGCCTTGACTGTTGGGTTTGGATGCAGAGCCCGGTATTTCGCTGGTGGCTTCTTGCACTTTTTGTTTCAGGTTGCCCAGTTCGCTGCGCAAGAGTCGAACGTCGGGGTTGTCGTCGGTGGCATAACTGAGCAAGGTCCTCAGTTGAACTTCCTTGTTGGCAATTTGATTGCGCAAATCTCGTGCGGTGCTCAAGATGGCTTCATCTTGGCCGCGAAGGCGTGTAAAACCTGTTCGCTTTTCGGTTCTTCTCAGTTGTTCATCTGCTTCGTTGAGGCTTTGCCGGGCTTTGCTCAGCGCGTTGTTGAAAAAGTCGCTTCGCCTGCCACCTTCTTTTTTGGCCAAATCACTGGAAAAGGTTTGAAGTTCCAGGACGTAGGCATTGGCCAGTTGTGCCGCTCTGACCGGGTCAGAGTCTTCCACCGAAATCTCCACAATGCCATCTTTGCCCGAATTGATGTCGGTGCGTGACTCAAGCAATTGCCGGGCCGTGTCCATGTCCTTGGCTTCGTAGTGCTTGAGCAAATCATGGTTTTGAATCACACCATCCAAAATGGTGCGGCTGCGCAAAATGCCCACAAAAAGATCGGTCGGGTTTTTCAGGTTGAGCGCTGAATTGCCCAAGGCACTCTCTCCTCCCATCGCAATCAGGCCGCGGCTGATGGTGTTTTGGTTGTATTGAGGCGGAAGAACCCGGGTCGATGCCTTGAAATACTGGGTTGAAAATATCCCGTGCAACAGGACCAGAACCGAGACCACCAAGGGCACTCCCATCACCCACCATTTCGCTTGCACCAGCGGCAAGAGCACGGGCATGAGGCTGTAGGTGTCCGAGCTTGCAGAGGGCGGTCTTGAAGACACCTCTCTGTGCTTGGGCAGGGGGCGGCTGGGTTTCATTTACAGCCCTTTGACAATGCGAATGCCTGCAATGCCCATGCCCAGTTGGTAGACGATTTGTGAGATGTCCTTGACGCGTCGTATCCAGCTGACCGCTTCGGTGTTTTCTTCGACCCAGATCGTGTCACCCGGGGCGATGTCTTCAGACCCGAGTTGATCGGCTGCAACGAGGGTGCCATCTGGACGAATCACGATGGCGGTTGTGCTTCTGGCGGAACTTCGACGCCCTCCGGCCATTTGGATGTAGTCCTCGGCATCTCTGTTTTTCTGCCAAAGGAATGAACGTTCGGCCATGACCGAGCCCATCACTTCCACGGTTTCAGGAACAGCGGGAATGAAAAAACTGTCGTTGTTTTCGAGTCGAATTTTGGGCAGCTGATCTGGATGCCGAGTTTGGCTGTTGAGCTCCAAAATCATTCGGCCTTCTGGCTTGAGTTTGCGCAGGTTATCCAAGAAGGACTGGACGGCATTTTTTTCCGCTGAAACGGTTTCGGTCTCGCCCGTTGCAACGGTTTCGCGGCTGCGTTCAATCAGGAATTTGGCGAAATCACGCTCCATGGCGTTGATGGCATCTTCTGTGCGGCGTTGTTGTTGTTGTCTGACCGATTCTCGAAACAACTGTGCGCCGTAGAGATAACCCAAGCGCGTGACGCCGCCTGCTTTTTCCAAGAGCGTTGACAGTGTGTCTCCTGCTTGGACGGTGTACATGCCAGGCCTGCGAACTTCACCTTCGATCTTGACCACGCGAGTGCTTTGCTCAATGGGGCCTCGAAAGTCGTTGCGAGAGAAAACGGTGATCGTGTCACCGGGTTGCAGCACCAAATTGTGTTGAGGGTCTCGGTTAAAGACGACCTTGCCCAATTCAAAGGGTATCAAGGTCATTTGAAGTGAAGGGTTCAGAACCCTTTCAATCACTGCATATTCCCAATTGATCTCGGGAAATCTGGGTTCAATTTTGATGTTGGCGGGATCTGTCAAAAAAGATGCAATCTTGTTTTGACTGTTCTTTTCAATCCAGTAGGCGGGTGAAATCAGCGCGTTCACATCGGGAATAATGTCCGAGATGCGCAAGCCCTCTCGCCATGCATGCCGCAAAGGCAGGGCCACTTGTCCCTTGAGGGTCACCGCGTTGTTGAATTGTGGCGAGACAGGCACCAGCACCACCAGATCGCCATCGCGCAAAACGGTTTGCATGGCCTCTTTGCCAAAGTCCAACTCCTCAATCAAACGGCTGGCTTTTGGTGTCGGGGTCTTTTTGTCTGCAGGTTTGGCAATGCGTTCGAGTTTGATGCGCAAACCATCTGCTGTTGACGTGGTTCCCCCGCTGATGCTCAACAGCTGAGCCAGCGTCATCCCTGCTTTGTATTGGTAGATGGCCGAGTTGCGCACGCTGCCTGCAATGGCCACTTGGCCCTGCATGGGGGGGATGTGGATGACGTCTTCGTTTTGCAAGCGCATGTCGGCACTGCGGTTGCCGTTGAGCAAAAAATCATACAAATCGAA
The DNA here is from genome assembly GCF_001269405.1 of Limnohabitans sp. 2KL-3. Taxonomy (NCBI): domain Bacteria; kingdom Pseudomonadati; phylum Pseudomonadota; class Betaproteobacteria; order Burkholderiales; family Comamonadaceae; genus Limnohabitans; species Limnohabitans sp. 2KL-3. Next base: position 51,896 of record NZ_CXON01000022.1, on the reverse strand, counting down.
TTCGGCAATTTTTTCATTGCCTCTGCGCAGTTCAATGTTTCTCAGGTTGCCGTTGGCAGCGGGTCCCCCGGTGACGAACAGCGCACTGATCAGTGATGACAGTGAATTGACTTGGTAGGTTCCAGGTTTGCGTGCAAATCCGGTCACATAAAGGCTGATGCTGCGCAAGCTGCCCATGGTCACAGACAGCTCAAAGCTTTTGTAAACCCGTGACATCGCTTGATTTAAAACGGGTTGCAGTTCTTTGTATGTGAGACCAGACAACTGAATGCTGCCCACTTTGGGAATGAAAACACTGCCCCTGCGGTCAACAGTGACGGCGTATTCCAGTTCAACCGAGCCCCAAGCCCGAACAATGATGTCATCGCCAGGACCAATGACGAAGTCAGCGGGGACATTGACTTGATCGCCGATGTTGAACGAGGCGTTTGGGCTTTGAAAAAGATGGTCTGCAAAGACAGGCAGGGTGATGCCCAGACTTTGTTGAACGAGTATTTCAAAATCGGACATGTCCGATTTCAAGGGTGATGCTTTTTCAGGGGGACGTGATTGGGGCGCTGATTCGACCACCACCCTTGTGGACAGGTTGTTGGCACGCAAACTGGGATAAAGACTGCCGGGTCTTTCCTGCCGTTGTGATGAGCTGCTGTCCTGTGGGGCTTCTGTGCTCGTGTTGGCGTTTTGTGGCTTAGGGCTGCCATAAAGCTCAGTGATGGACGGGGCCTTGTATTCTTGGGCGAATGACTCCGGCACACACAGCAAGGTGCTTAAGAAAAAGCAGGCAAGGACGGAGTGCATCCATCGCTTGTGGCCTGCATTTTCAGCGCGTGATGGAGGTGCCATAGGGTTTAAAAAAAACGGTGTCATGGTGTCACCCCAGTGGGATGAATCTGAATCGATGGTTCTTGGGGCCAAGGTTTGTAGGTGACGATGGATTGGCCGTGCGGGATGCTGGTGAAGTAGTGGACGTGTTCAAAAACCGCATCAATGATGGACAGTCCATAACCTGATTGCGCCAGCAAGTCGGGTTCAGGCAATGTTCTTGATTCCCGTTCGGCAGGTTTGAACGCCTGGCCTTGGTAATGCCATTCAAGCCAAAGTCCGTGGCGATCCAGGATGACCAGCAAATGGATCGGTGTGGCGTGGGTCTGTGCTGCCTGACAAGCATGTCCAATGACATTGCTTGCGGTCTCTGACAGTCCCAATGTCATGTGCTGTTTCCAGTGCACGCTGCTTGCTTCTTCACAATGGGACAGACATGGAGAAACGATGTCTTCAACCCAGGCGCGGATGTCCGGTAAAACCTGCATTTCGGCTTTGAACTGCTTTGAATGGACTGCTCTGGAAAGTGGATTCGGAGCGGTGTAGTGCAAGGCAATGCATGAACGATCGTCAGCGACCCCTGTGCTTGCGCAGGGTTGCTTGACCAGCGCATTGACCAATGGTGCTTCTTGCCCCATTGGATAAAGGGCCATGATCTGCGCTATTTTTTGGTAGGCTTCTTGAGCCAAGGGCAGTCCCCAAGCGTCAAGAATGCCATCCGAGACCAGCAGCAAGCGGTCATCTTGCAACACGGGCACCGAGCAACTGGTGATGGTTTCTGTCGCAATGCCCAAGGGCATCATGTGGCCCGCAATGAACAATATGTGCCCATCACAGGCTCTTTGCAGCAGCAGATGTGGTGCGCCGCAATCGACCCATTCGAGCAGGCCTTGCTGGGTATCGATGTCCGCCAAGCTCAAAGTCAAGAGACTTTCACTCTCTTTGAGCATGGGCGTGACTTTTTCTCTGAGCTGTTGGAGCACCTGCATGGGGCTGGCCATGTATTGCAGGGGTCTGAGTTGGGAGAGGCTGATTTTGATTCCAGCAGAAACAATGGCAGCACCCAAACCCTTGCCCATCACGTCACCGCTGACCAGACAAACACCGCGCTGCGTTGCGACCACATCGACCAAGTCCCCACTGGCACCGTCTTGTGCTTGTGATGCGGCGTGAATTTTCAGCCCAGGAATGCTTTCTTGGGGCAAAGAAAAAAGAAGGTATTTTTGGGCCAATGTGGCCAGTTTTTGCTCGTGTAGACGGCGTGTTTGGAGTTCTTCGTTTTGCTGTTCCAGCAAGATTTGAGCGGCCTTGAGTGCTTCGCGCGTTTGCCGAATGTCTTGCAATCTTTTGAGCGTGGCAAAGAAAGTTTGTTTTAAAAAGGGTTTGATCAGGATTTGATCGACGCCGAGATTGACGGCACTGGAAAACTCTTCCTGTTTTCCGTGTGCGGTCATCAAGACGCAGGCGGCTTGGGGGTGCAGGCGGTGCGCAGCCTCGACCAAACTCAGTCCACCGCCATCTGGATGGTGGCTGCCTAAATTCAGGTCTACAAAAAAAATATCCCAGTGCTTGCCGTTCAGAGCCTCAAGGGCCTGGTTGGGGCTGTTCACGGCCAGACAGTGTGCGTGGCCCTTTAGCCATGTTTTGACAAGATGACGCATGACGGCGTCATCGTCAACCATCAGCACACTCACGGGTGATAACGTTTCTGTCACTTTGATGGGCTGTTGAATTTAGATATGATGAATTTATTCTTTATTATCCACATTTAAACCAAAAGATTTGAAATGACGGGAGAAATGTTATCCCCAGAGCAGGTCATCTGGATCAACGCACGTTTTTTGACGCGGCCTGTGACGGGGGTCGAGCGCGTGGCCCGCGAAGTCATTTCAGCTTTGGTACGACATCATCTGGACTCACAGGGATGCTGGCGGGGTTCAGGTCAGGTGCTCCGTTTTGGCTTGATTGCCCCACGCACGCCAGAAGCACTGTCCAACCCTTGGCCAGAACTGCGTTTGTGGCAAACGGGGGGTTTTCAAGGCCATGCCTGGGAGCAGTGGGACCTGCCACGCTGCACTGCGGGTCGTCTTTTGCTCAATTTTTGCAATACCGCCCCATTGTTCAAACGGCATCAATGGACGTTTTTGCACGACGCTCAGACATTTGCCATTCCGCAAAACTTCACGCTGACGCTGCGTTGGTGGTATCGCTTGATGTTTTGGATGGTGGCCCGTTGGGGTTTGGGTGTGTTGACCAATTCGAGTTTTTCAGCCAGTGAGTTGGCCAGATTCATGGGAGTGGACCGATCTCGATTGACCGTGGCCCATTTGGGAGCGGATCACATGGCGCGTGTGACCCCAGACTTGACCCCAAGGCTCAAAACTTTGATGGACTTGTTGGCCGATCGACCCTTTGTGTTGGCGGTGTCGAGTGACAACCCGAATAAGAATTTTTCGAGCGTGATCAAGGCCTTGGAACTAATGGGGCCACATGCGCCAGCCTGCGTCATTGTGGGTCAAAAAAATGATCGGGTTTTCTCTCGCAGCACGCTCAGTACCGAAAAAATTCACCATTTGGGATACGTCACTGATGCCGAATTGGTGACCCTCTACCGACGCGCCACGGTCATGGCCTACCCTTCTTTTTATGAAGGTTTTGGCTTGCCACCCTTGGAGGCCATGTGGCACGGTTGCCCTGTTGTGGTCTCTCGCACGTCGGCGTTGCCCGAGATCAGTGCCGATGCGGCGCTTTACTGTGATCCGAATGATCCATCCTCCTTGGCCGCGGCATTGAGTTCATTGGTCCACGACCCTGTTCTGCGTTTGCAAATGAGCCGCCGTGGGCAAGACAGGGCAAGAACTTTTGTCTGGCGACAAACAGCCACGGTCATTTTGGACGCCGTCACAGCACCATGCCGATGACCCATCTTTGATGGGCATGTGGCGTCGTTTGTGATCGCGATCGCGGGTCTTTAGCCTGCTTTGAGGGCCTCATTGACCGCCCGTGCAAAGCTGGCTTTGAAGGCAGGTACTGAAAAAATCTGGGCGTGCTGACAAATTTTCTCGGCATCAAGCTCTGTGGCAATCCGTTCAAATTGCCAAACTGCTTCCGACAAACTCTCTGCCGTTTGTTCATGGAAAAAAACACCCGTGGGGTAAAGACCTTGTTGTGGTGTGCCAGGCCAAGGAATCACGGTTTCCAGTGCACCCCCTCGACCGTATGCAATCACCGGTGTTCCACAAGCCTGGGCTTCGACGGGAACGATGCCAAAGTCTTCTTCGGAGGGGAAAATGAATGCTCGCGCCTTGGCCAAATAAGCCCGAACTTGCTCTGGCGGTAAAAAGCCTGTGAAGGTGACATTGGGTCCTGCTTTGCTTCGGATTTTGGCCATTTCAGGACCATCACCGATGAGGATCAGCCGTTTGTCTGGCATGCTGGTGAACGCTTGTGCGACCAGATCAATGCGTTTGAAGGGCACAAATCGGCCTGCACAAACATAAAAATTGTCCCGTTCAGTCTCTAAACAGAACAAGTCGGTGTCCACGGGCGGTGGGATCACGCAAGGGGTGCGACGGTAGTATTTGCTGATGCGTTTGGCCACAAATTTGGAGTTGGCGATGAACTGGTCCACGCCATTGGCACTTTGAATGTCCCAGCCTCGGATGCGGTGAAGTTGCCAGCGGGCAAACCAGGATTTCAGGCCCCGCTCCAAGTTCATCTCGCGCAGGTATTCGTGGTAGTGGTCCCATGCATAACGCATGGGGGAATGACAGTAACAAACATGGGTTTGATTGGGACCTGTCAACACCCCTTTGGCAACGCTGTAGTGGCTGGAGATGATCAGGTCATAACTGCTGAGGTCGAGTTGCTCAATGGCCAGTGGCATCAGGGGCAACATTTTTCGGTAATGGTTGCGTGCACCTGGAATTTTTTGCAGAAAACTGGTGATGGGTGTTTTGCCGCGCAAAAAATGCCGCTGATCATCTTTCACAAAATCGATCAACGAAAAGACATCGGCATCAGGGTAAAGGTCAATGATGTGCTCGAGCACACGCTCGGCCCCACCGTAGATGACCAACCAGTCATGAACGATGGCCACTTTAAGGTGATGTGCACGCCGCGTGTGGGATTCATGTGCGGTGGGCATGCAGGACATCCTTGAATAAATCGGTGAATTGGCTCAGGCGGCGTTGTGACGTGAAGGCTTGTGCTTTTTGACGAGCATGCAGACCCATGTTTTGCCACCGCTCGGGATCCTGCTCCAGTGCCCAAATGACCTTGGCCAAATCCTCTGGATTGCCGGGCTCGAAGAAGGCGCCCGTGAGTCCCTCTTCAATCAATTCGACCCCGCCACCATGTCGACTGGCAATGCTGGCTTTGGCGGAAGCTGCAGCCTCCAAAATGACGTTGCCAAGGGCTTCGTACGAATTGCTTGGAAAGACCAGGGCATCCACGTCAGGCCACAAGGTGTCAGGGTCAATGTGGCCACGCCATTGAAGGTCGAGCAAGGGGTATTGCATTTGCCAGCGTTCAATGTCTTGACTCGGTCCTTTGCCTGCCAGCACCCATTGGATGGGCAAGCCTTTCAACCGCAGGATCTCTGCGGCCGCCAGCAACACATCCAAGCCTTTGGCTTGGTCAAGTCGGCCCAAAAATCCCAATCTGAGTGGGCCGATGCGGCTCCGAGTCGCGGTTTGGTGATGGCTTTTTTGGGGGTTCAGTGCGTTGTAGATGACTTGCCCCTGCGCTTGTCTGAACAAGCCGTGCTCACGATGGAGCTGCAAAATGAATTGACTGACCCCCACCACGGCCGAGACTGAAGCGGTGTGGTTGGCGCGTGGTGCGGTCAACCAACGGCATTCGGTGCACCTGCGTTCATGCAGGCCACAAACGCGCCCGTTTTTGTAGAGCACGGTTCGTGGGCATAAAAGTGAAAAGTCATGCAACACATGCACGATGGGCAGGTTCAATGTTTGCAAACCAGGCCAAATGCCCGTCGAAAACCCCTGCAGGTTGTGGGTGTTGACGATGTCCAGTTTTTTTTCGAGTGCCCATCGCCGAACCTGCTGAGTCATCCAGGGATTGGATGTGTCCAGGGCATGCCAAATCAATCGTCGAAGTGAAGAGGGTGATTTTTGGCCCCGCTCATAGGGCCAGTAAATATTTTGAAGGGGGACACGATGAATGTGTGGTTCATCGGCCATGGGCGCTTGAGGTGCTTGCAGTGTCAAAACAAAGACATCCAAGCCTTGGCTGCGCAAACCGTCCACCAATTGTTGCGCCATGATCTCTGCGCCACCGATGGCCGTCGGCGGATACAGTGCAGAGATCACACCGATGCGCACGGTCAGGGGGCCACTGTTCGTTGGTGTTGCGTCAGAGATTCAATGGTGCTCATCCAAATTTTCTGGACCATTGGGGTCAAGCGTTTGCACGCCAATTCGTCCGACATGACAACAGCCGATTCAAAAGCTTCAAACACTTTGGCTTGTTGATCAAAACCCAAAATTTTCAAACTGGGCAGCTGCGAGTGGGTCAGTTGCCTCAGGCTGTTGAAGTCATTTGAATGTGCCCGCATGTTCACGTCCAGGACGCGGTCACGCAAGGCAGTTTCAAGCAATGCAATGATTTCGCCCATGAGGACCTCATCGTGATCCAGTCGTGACAGACCCACCGCGGGTTGCCAAGACATGGCGTCAGGCACGATGGGGCTGGCGTTGAATGAAAGAATCATTTTCCCCATGATTTCAGAGCCTCAGCTTTGTCGTTGTAAATGTCAAAGACCCGGTGCATGCGCACCACTTCTAAAAGCATGACCACTGGTTTTTGAAGGTTGCAAAGTTTGACTTTTCCAGCTTGTGCTTCGATTTCACGCAGCATCCAGATCAATGCGCCCAGGCCCGAACTGTCGAGAAATTCGACGTGCTCAAGATTCATCAAAAGACAAGGGCTGTCTTTGATGCGATCGCGCAGCATGTCTTTGAAAACAGCCACATTGGAGGCATCCAGCGACTTGATTCTGGGGGTCATTTCATTGATGCCATCGTGCAGGACTTGGCTTAATTCGATCATGTCAGGTCTTTATGGCTTGAAGTTTGACGGGGTTGGAGTTGACAAGGATTTTGTGTAAATACCGCCAGATCAATCCCCATTTGTAGGTCCACTCATGCGATCGGGTTTCCTGGTAACGCTCCAGAACCATGCTTTGCAGGGGATCGTTTTCTTGGATACCCACAACCCATTCCTCTTGCAGCAAACCACAGGCTTTTTGAGCCAACCACCGTTGGTGTGCAAGCGGCAGTTGGGCCCATTGATCGAGACTTCTGGGCCGGGCACCGATGAGGTGGCATTTGCCCATCAAGACACCCGGCAAATTGGGCAGAACAAAACCCACCATGTGTTTCCAGCCAAGGGTGCAAGGGTGTGCACCTAGCCAGCTGATGAATGCCACTGTCGGGATGGCCATGTGGCTGATGTCCGGACGAACCAACTGAATGATCTTTGGGCCTGCTTGAGCGACGGCCGAAGCAGTGACCGCCAACAGCAACAGAGGGGCCAGCAGAAACAACAGCATGAGTGCCAATGTGCGTTCAGTGAAGGCGTTGACGAGGCTGTGCCATTTCAAGGGTGTGCTGCCGTGCGCCAAAATGAGTGCATCAAAAATGGTCATGCGGGCTTGGTGTCTGCGGCTCCAGATCACACCCCTGAAGACCACGCATTCGTGCAGGTCCAGTGCATCACCAATCCAGCTGTCAGGTCCGATTTGGGTTTCAGACAGGCGACTGCTGTGACCTATGTGGGTGCGCCCGCTGAGCGCCACAGCCGGTCCGATTCGACAGTTTTTTTCGATTTCAACGTCGGGTCCGGCGTAGAACGGGGCGATGATTTCAGCCGTCGGGTGAATGATGACGTTTCTCGACAAGAAAATGCCAGGCTCCACTTCGCTGGCATCCAAAACCACGGGAAATGACCGGTTGATCATGCGCGGTATGGCATTGAGCAGGTCATTGCCATCCATCAGGCTCAGGGCTTGAGCGGGAACTCGTGAATGGCAAGTTGCTGCCAAAGCCTGGGGCCATTCATGCCAACGGTGTGCTGCGCTCATTTCTTGGCAAAGTTGGCGATCCAGCCAGGCCCAGTTCCAAAGAGGTGAGCAGTCGGATGTGTCTGTTGCTGGTGGTTCCAGCAAGGTGCCCGGCTGCGCCGTGTTCGTGGATGACACCCGCATCAAGGAGCATGTGGTGGCCAACAAAAAGGGTCCCTCTGCTGGTGCAAGGTCCACCAAACGTGCAAAGGCTTGGCGGGGTCCAGACAAGGAGTGCCAAGTGATGTGGCAGCCCCACTGAAGTCCCGACTGCAGTTGTGCTTGGCATTGTTCAGGCTCATCCCAGCCTAAACAGGTGATGTGTGTGATGCCTGCCTCGACCAAAGCTTGAACGGCAAAGACGAGCGGCGTTTTGCCCAACAAGGGGGTCAGGTGCAGCGGAATTTCTTGGGCCAGTGGTGTTCGCTCTGTGTCATCTGCGGGGGATCCAGCGATCAAGATGGCGCACAGGGTGTGTGCGGAAGTCATCAATAGGCCCCTTTGCCTTGAATGACCGCAGGAATGGTTTTGATCAGCAGCCAAATGTCGACCCAGATGCTTTGGCTGTCCACGTAACGGATGTCCATTTCAACCTGCTTCGCAAAAGGAATGTCGCCGCGACCTTCAACCTGCCAATAACAGGTGAGACCGGGTTTCACGTCCAAGCGTCTGCGATCAGCGAGTTTGTATTTCAGGACTTCGTCGGGAATGGGGGGTCTGGGTCCAACCAGTGACATGTCCCCTTTGAAGACGGACCACAACTGTGGCAATTCGTCGATGCTTGTTTTGCGCAACCAACGGCCGATCGGTGTGACGCGCGGATCGCCATTGATTTTGAAGGTGACACCATCTTTGTGATGGTTTTGAGACAGCAGTTGCTCTTTCAAGGCCTCTGCATTGCAGACCATGGACCTGAACTTTGGAAAGTCAAATTCTCGTCCCCATTGGCCCACGCGTTTTTGGACAAAAAAGATGGGGCCACGATCGTGCAAGCCAATGGCGCAGGCCACAATCAAAAAAACAGGAGATAAAACCAAGAGTCCGACTGAAGCTCCTAAAATATCAATAGAGCGCTTAAGTATTCTTGCGAGAACAATGGTGCCGTACCAAGCATTTCTTTTCCATAGACCCCGCAAATTATGCAAACTCAATGGACCTGCAGCAGAGTAACGGTCTTCAAGTGCCTTGAGTAAATGCGGTCTATGGTGTGCAACGGTTGATTTCATCGAGCGATGCATTGAGTTTTTGGTATTAGTGTCCTTTTAATAATACTACAAAAGAGAGTTTTTTTGAAAATTTCGAAACCTTCATGAGGTGGTTTCGAAACCGAACCATCCACACACGAGGGTCCGGAGGTCCTGTCAGGTGGCCGTGTTTTTCAGATGGTTTTCGATGCAACGGGCCAAAATCTCAGGCTGGTCATGGTGGAGCATGTGGCCTGCATCTTCAATGACGGCGATTTGAAGGTCCGGCACGCACTGCAATCTGGCGTGGTAATCACTCAAGGTGTATTGGCCTTTCCACCATTGCGCTAGAGCGTTGTCGGTTGCTTCTACCGCAAGCAAGGGGGCGGCAATTTTTTTGTAAAGTTCGAGCGACTCCTTTTCTTGAAATAGATAAGGATTGATGACTTTGTGGGCGGCATCGCCCAGAATGTGCCATTGACCGTTTGGGTCTGGTTGTGCCCAGTGGTGGGCCAACCAGAGGGCTTTGTCCATGGAAAGACGTTGATTCGTTTTGACCAAGCGTGCGGCGACGCCTTCGACATTGGGGTAGGGCTTGAGCTTTTTTTCATTCAAGTTGACGGGTTTGATTTCGTCAAGCCACTGGGCCAGTCGTCCGGGCGCTTGCGACGGTTGGGTGGGGGCCATGCCAAAACCCTCCAGGTTGACCAGTTTTCTGATCCGTTGGGGCCGTGCGCCGGCATACATCATCACCACATTGCCGCCCATGCTGTGTCCCACCAGATCCACGGGACGTCCGGGGTAGAGCGCATCAAGAAGGGCGTCCAAGTCGGCCAGATAATCGGGAAACCAGTAGCTGTCGGTGAGCGGCGATTCGGTCAGGCCGTAGCCACGCCAGTCCATGGCCATGATGGGGCGCTGGCTGACAAAATCTTCGCTGAATGCGTCCACCATGAACTGGTAAGAGGCGGCCACGTCCATCCAGCCGTGGGCCAATACCAGCGGGGTTGCTTCGGGTGCATGCGCACCCCAATGACGGACGTGATAGCGGCAGCCGCGCAGCGGCACCCACTGGCTTTGTGATGGGCGTTGAACTTGGTACATACTTTGGATGATAAGGAGACACACGATGAGCGTCAGTCGCAGCCAAGACCGTCCAGTGCCAACATCTGGCCTGAAGTCACTCACCAAGGCCCGCAACCCCGCAAGCCCCCATGCTGGTTTCGAATCGCAAGCCCATCCCGAACCCGTGGACCGCTATGCAGCCATTCACCAAGGCTTCGCCTGGAAAGTGCCCAAGCGCTTCAACATGGCCCAGGCGTGCTGCGGACAATGGGCCGCGCAAGCCGCGACGGCCCGCCGAGTGGCCATTCGTGAGCATGTTGCGGGCCAGGGCTTGGGGCAAAGCTGGACCTACCAGCAATTGCAAAACGCTGCCAATCGCTTGAGTGGGGTGCTTGAGCGTCAAGGCGTGCAGCGGGGTGACCGGGTGGCGATTGTCTTGCCCCAGCGATTTGAAACAGCCGTGGCTTACATGGCGGTGTTGCAAATGGGGGCGGTGGCCATGCCACTGTCGATGCTGTTTGGTCCCGAGGCCTTGTCGTTTCGCATCAACGACAGCCAAGCCCGTGTGGCGCTGTGCGATGAGTCAACTGTGCAGGCCCTGCTGCAGGCCAGGTCAGATTGCCCGGGCTTGCAAACCTTGATTGGCATGGGCGAAGCGGGTCCATTGTCTGATCTTGATTTTGCGCAAGCCCTCGCCTCGCAGGTCGCGACTTTCAAACCAGTGAACACGCTGGCCGATGATCCGGCGGTGCTGATTTACACCAGTGGTACCACCGGCAACCCCAAAGGGGCCTTGATTCCGCATCGGGCCTTGATAGGCAACCTCACGGGTTTTGTGTGCAGCCAGAACTGGTTTGGCTTTGATCCTTTTAAAGCAGGACAAGCCTCCAAAGCCGTGTTCTGGTCACCCGCCGACTGGGCTTGGACCGGCGGGTTGATGGACGCTCTGCTGCCCAGCCTGTACTTTGGCCGGCCCATTGTGGCCTTCAACGGAAGGTTTTCGCCTGAGGTGGCATTCGAAATCTTGCACAGCCACGGCGTGACCCACACCTTTTTGTTTCCGACCGCGCTCAAGGCCATGATGAAGGCGGTGCCTGACGCCAAAACCCGCTACCGCCTCAAGCTCCAGGCGATCATGAGCGCGGGCGAGGCGGTGGGTGATGCGGTGTTTGCTTATTGCCAGCAGCAGCTGGACGTGACCGTGAACGAGATGTTTGGCCAGACCGAAATCAACTACGTGGTGGGCAACTGTGCCCGCTTGTGGCCTGCCAAACCCGGTAGCATGGGCAAGGGCTACCCGGGCCACCGCGTGGCAGTGATCGACGATGCGGGCCAGCTGTGCCCCGCTGGCACCCCAGGCGAGGTGGCTGTCAACCGCCTGGATGTGCACGGCCACCCCGACCCGGTGTTCTTTCTGGGTTACTGGAACAACGACAAAGCCACCACCGCCAAATACACGGGCAACTGGTGCCGCACCGGCGACATGGCTGTGGCCGATGCGGACGGCTACCTCTGGTACCAAGGCCGCACCGACGACATGTTCAAGGCGGCGGGTTACCGCATCGGTCCGGGCGAGATTGAAAACTGTCTGGTCAAGCACCCGGCCGTGGCCAACGCCGCCGTGGTCCCCAAGCCCGACAAAGACCGAGGGGCGCTGGTCAAGGCCTATGTGGTGCTCTCGCCCGATGCGCTGGCGCAGCGGGCCAACGCGGCCAGCAGCGCTGAGTTTGAGGCCGAGGTTCGCCAGTCTCTGCAGTCACATGTAAGGGCCTTGCTCGCCCCCTACGAGTACCCCAAAGAAATTGAGTTCATTGACCAGTTGCCCATGACCACCACTGGCAAGGTGCAGCGTCGCGTGTTGCGTCTGCAAGAAGAAGCACGAGCAAGAGGTGAAGTGGACGCTGTCACATGATGTGGGAACGCCCCTTTTTTGGCAGAAATAATGTCCTCGTCGCGATTGACCCTGGCAGACCCTCAGCGTGTGTCCCCATGGCATGCCGTCGGGCGTGACAAAATAAGGTTTCCCGCATCACACCCACCCAGATAGCTTGACCGGGACGACCGTGTGCCCGCATCAACCGACCCCAACTTCACAGGAAATTCCATGAAACTCGTTCAACTTGGTCAATCCGACCTGCAAGTGACTCCGATTTGCTTGGGCACGATGACTTTCGGCCAACAGGTGAATGAGGCCGATGCGCATGCCATCCTGGACCGCTCTTTGGCCGCTGGCATCAATTTCATCGATACCGCTGAAATGTATGCGGTGCCTGCTTCGGCCGACACCTGTGGTGCGACCGAGACCTTCATCGGCAACTGGTTTGCCAAGAACCCCGGTGCCCGCGACAAGCTGGTGTTGGCCACCAAAGTGGCGGGTCCTTCGCGTGGCATGCCCTGGATCCGTGAAGGCTCGGGCATGACCGGGCAGGACATCCTGAATGCCTGCGATGGCAGCTTGCGCCGATTGCAAACCGATGTGATCGATTTGTACCAGATCCACTGGCCCGAGCGCCATGCTCCAGTCTTTGGCATGACGTATTTCGACCCGGCCAAGGACAAATCGGTCACCTCGATCCACGAGCAGCTCGAAGCCCTGGCGAAATTGGTGCAAGCAGGCAAGGTGCGTTACATCGGCCTGTCCAACGAAACGCCTTATGGTGTGCACGAGTTCGTGCGTCTGGCCGAGCAGCATGGCCTGCCGCGCGTGGCCACGGTGCAAAACCCTTATTGCTTGGTCAGCCGAACCTATGACAACGGCCTGGATGAGAGCTGCTACCGCTTGAACGTGTCCATGCTGGCGTATTCGCCGCTGGGCTTCGGATTGCTCACCGGCAAATACGACCAAGACGACCTGACCGGCCCGCTGGTGCCCGATGGCGGCCGCATTGCCCGTTATGACTCGATGCGCAAGCAGCGCTGGGGCCGTCCCGAGGCCTTGGTGGCCGCCCGCCGCTACAACCAGTTGGCCCGCGACAACGGCATGACCCCCACCCAGATGGCGTTGGCGTTTTGCTACCACCGCTGGAGCGTGGCCAGCACCATCATTGGCGTGACCTCGCTGGCGCAACTCAATGAAGACCTGGCCGCCTGGAGCACCCAGCTCTCACCCGAAGTGCTCAAAGCGATTGATGCCATTCGTTGGGAAATGCGCGATCCGGCCTTGTGATGGTGGGCGATGGCCAAGAAAGACAAAGTCAGTGAAACCCCGGCCACGGCGCTGTTGCGCCAGCAGGGGGTCAGCTTCACCGAGCACCCTTACGAGTACCTGGAGCATGGCGGTGCACAGCACAGCGCCCAGGTCTTGGGCATGGACCCGTTTTCCGTGGTCAAAACCTTGATCATGCAGGATCAAGACGCCAAGCCGCTGGTGGTGTTGATGCACGGCAACCGCAAGGTGTCCACCAAAAACCTGGCGCGGCAAGTGGGTCTCAAGTCCATTGAGCCGTGCGCCCCCGAGGTGGCCAACCGTCACAGCGGTTATTTGGTGGGGGGCACATCGCCCTTTGCCACGCGCAAGCAGATGCCGGTGTTCATCGAGGAGACCATCCTCGCCTTGCCGCGCATCTGTATCAATGGTGGGCGGCGTGGGTATCTGGTGGGCATCGATCCGCAGGTGTGCCTGCAACTGCTGGACGCCAAACCCGTGAATTGCGCACTGGCAGAATGACGCCCATTCAAAAACAAGGGAGATTCGGATGGAGATGTTGATTCAAGTGGGCGTGGTGCTGGCCAGTTACCTGGTGGGCTCGCTCAGTTTTGCGGTGATCGTCAGCCGCCTGATGGGCCTGAACGACCCCCGCAGCTACGGCAGCAAAAACCCAGGTGCCACCAATGTGTTGCGTTCGGGCAGCAAGAAAGCCGCCATTTTGACCTTGTTGCTGGACGCACTCAAGGGCTGGTTGCCCGTGGCCATGGTGTTGGCATACGGCCCCGAATACGGTTTGGGTCCGCAGGTGGCGGCTTTGGCGGGGCTGGCGGCTTTTCTGGGGCATCTGTATCCGGTGTTTTTCGGTTTTGCAGGCGGCAAAGGTGTGGCCACCGCCGTGGGTGTGGTCATTGGCGTAAATGCCCTGTTGGCGCTGGCCACGGTGCTGACTTTCGCCATCGTGGTCTTTTTCAGCCGCTACGTGTCCCTGGCCTCCATGGTCGCCGCCGTGTTTGCGCCGGTGTTTTATCTTTTTGGCGATGGTGTGGCCTGGCAGGCCTCGGCACCCGAAGTGTTGAGCTTGGCCGTCATGGCCTTGCTCTTGGTCTGGCGGCACCGCGAGAACATCAACCGCCTGTTGGCAGGGACAGAGTCCCAACTGGGAAAGAAAAAAGCATGAGCCAGGACATTCAGCGACTGCATGTGTCGGCCCGTTACAGCGAGGCCGCTGTCTTCAATGGCGTGGTTTATTTGGCGGGCATGGTGCCCGAATGCGAAGCCAAAGACATCCGCAGCCAGACGGACGATGTTCTGCGCCAGATCGACCTGCGCCTGCTGGAGGCGGGCAGTGACAAAACCCGCATCTTGCGCACCCAAATTTACCTTCAGGACATCGGTGACATTGCGGCCATGAACGAGGTTTGGGACGCCTGGGTGGTGGCGGGCAGCGCACCGCCCCGTGCCACGGTGCAAGCCGCGCTGGCCAACCCGGACTACAAGATTGAAGTGGTGGTGACGGCTGCCGTTAAGGGCTAAGGCACGAGGGCAAGGCCTCGCGGCCCGTCAATCGCGGAAATTGTCGAACGACAGTGGCAGCTCGGTCATGTCCTTGCGCAGCAGGGCCATGGCCGCTTGCAAGTCGTCGCGCTTGGCGCCCGTGACGCGCACGGCATCCCCTTGAATCGACGCTTGCACCTTGATCTTGCTGTCCTTGATGAGGCGGGTGATCTTCTTGGCGTCTTCGGTCTCGATGCCGTTTTTCACCTTGATCACCTGCTTGACCTTGTCACCGCCGATTTTTTCGACTTTGCCGATGTCCAAAAAGCGCACATCCACGTTGCGCTTGGTCAGCTTGTTGCGCAGGATGTCTTCGACCTGCGTGAGCTGAAACTCGGCGTCGCCGAACATCGTGACCTCTTTGTCCTTGAGTTCAATGTTGGCAGATGTGCCTTTGAAGTCAAAACGGGTGCCGATTTCTTTGGCGGAAGTGTCAACGGCGTTGCGTACTTCGACCATATTGGGTTCGCAAACGGTATCAAACGAGGGCATGGTGGGAAAAATCCGAAGGTTGAGAATGCGACAATTCTCCCATGTTCCTTGAGAAAAATGTCCCCCTGCAGCCTTACAACACCTTTGGCATCGCCGCCAAGGCCCAAGCTTTGGTGCGGGTGCGCTCCGAAGCCGACCTGCTGGCCGTGCTGGCCGACCCGCAACTGGCCACCTTGCCCAGGCAGGTGCTGGGCGGTGGCAGCAACATGGTGTTGACGGGCGACGTCAAGGCGCTGATGCTCAAGATGGAGGTGCCCGGCATTAGCTTGTCGGGTGAGACCGACAAACACTGGCTGATTGAGGCGGGCGCGGGCGTGGACTGGCACGCGCTGGTGGCCTGGAGCATGGACAACGGCTACCCGGGGCTGGAGAACATGGCCCTGATTCCCGGCACGGTGGGCGCATCGCCCGTTCAGAACATCGGTGCCTATGGGGTGGAGCTGCAAGACCGTTTTGACTCGCTGGACGCCATGGACATGTTCACCGGAGAGATGTTCAGCCTGAACGCCGCGCAATGCGGTTTCAGCTACCGCGACTCGGTGTTCAAGCACGCATCGGGCGGCGAGGATGGCCTGGGCCTGGCGGGCCGTGCGGTGATTTTGCGGGTGCGCTTTGCACTGTCCAAGCGCTGGAAGCCCGAGTTGGGCTACTTGGATCTGGAACGCAAGATGGCCGAGACGGGCATCCACAACCCCGATGCCCGGCAGATTTTTGACTGGGTGGTGGCGATTCGCCGCGCCAAACTGCCCGACCCGGCTGTGATCGGCAACGCTGGCAGCTTTTTCAAGAACCCCACCGTCACCCCTGAGCAATGCGCCGACATCATCGCCCGCGAGCCTAAAGTGGTGCATTACCCCATGGCCGACGGCACGATCAAGCTGGCTGCGGGCTGGCTGATTGACGCCTGCGGCTGGAAAGGCAAGACCGTGGGCCATGCCGGGGTCTATGAAAAGCAGGCGCTGGTGCTGGTGAACCGGGGTGGACGCGAGAACCCTTGTACGGGGGGCGAGGTGATGACGCTGGCCAAGGCAATTCAGACCAGTGTGTATGAGCGGTTCGGGATTCGGCTGGAGCCTGAGCCTGTTGTGATTTGAGGCTTACTGTTCGCTGTGATTTGTTGTGCCTGTGTTCCGCCCTGGGTATTGGCCTGAGCGGTCGGCCTCATAACTCGCTTCGCTCGCCAAATCGGCCGATCCGCTCAGGCCAATACCCAGTGCTGCGTTGCTGGTGGGTCAAAGACTTTCCCTGTTTTTGACAGGACGCAGCCTTGGAGCGGGTGCCTGGCGGACTCGCCGATTTGGCGAGCGAAGCGAGTTATGAGGCGAGCCGGCGGGCACCCGCTCCAAGGTGGCAAACACCCACGACGCAAAAAACCAGAGGACAACAAAAAACGGCCTATAGGCCGTTTTTCATTGGTGCAAAGCGCACGACATTCTTTCGCGTTCAATGACGTTCCAGGTTAGGCGGCCACCGATCTTTCGTACAAGGTTTCAGGTGAAATGTCGATGTTGCCGGGCCAGTTCACCGTGCCGGCAAACACATAAGCTTGCTCAAAGACATGCTGTTGCTTTAATGGCTCAAATGGTTTTTTGCTTAACAGTGGTTTGACATCAAACAGACGGTTTTCGCCATTTTCAAAAGACAAAGCCAGCCAATGGTTTTGCATGGGCTTGACCAAGATCACGTCCAACAAGTCTTGCATGGTCATGCTCCTCAACGCAAAGGGTCAATGGGATAGAGCTGCTCACCAGCCTTGGCAAGTTCCCAGTCTGCAAGCAGTTCATCTTTGTGGATTTCAATCCAAGCTTGAACCATTTTCAATTGCTTGGGTGGAAAACCTCCAGCCAACACGCGGCCATCTTCAATGGCAATGGCCGCTTTATCGCCTGCGTAGCGCACATGGATGTGGGCGAGGTGATGCCTGTCCGTGTCCTCAAAGAACATGGAGACCAGGATTCCGTAAAACATGCTGATGGTGGGCATGGGCGGATTGTATGGGGTGAATCGAAGATGGTCACGATGATTGGGTCAGTAACGCAGCCTTGGCGCGGGTGCCTGCTGGACTCGCCGATTTGGCGAGCGAAGCGAGTGATGAGGCGAGCCGGCAGGCACCCGTACCAAGGCGGAAAACACAACTAAATCAAGCAAGACAACAAAAAACGGCCCGAAGGCCGTTTCTCTTTAGAGCAAGGTAAAAATCATTTCTTGCCGCTGCCATCCAGCTTGTAGATGTGCGGGCCTTCGCCTACCGACAGCAGGCCAGCGTGCGCGTAGATGCCCAACTTGGCGCGGGTGTCGACGATGTCGAGGTTGCGCATGGTCAGCTGGCCGATGCGGTCCAGCGGGCTGAAAGGGGCGTCTTCCACTTTTTCCATGCTCAAACGCTCAGGCGCGTAGGTCAGGTTGGGCGACTCGGTGTTCAGGATGCTGTAGTCGTTGCCACGGCGCAGCTCCAGTGTCACCGTGCCGGTCACGGCACGGGCCACCCAGCGCTGGGCGGTTTCGCGCAGCATGATGGACTGCGGGTCGAACCAGCGGCCTTGGTACAACAGGCGACCCAGGCGCAGGCCGTTGATGCGGTACTGCTCGATGGTGTCTTCATTGTGGATGCCGGTGACCAAGCGCTCGTAGGCGATGTGCAGCAGCGCCATGCCAGGGGCTTCGTAGATGCCGCGGCTCTTGGCTTCGATGATGCGGTTTTCGATCTGGTCGCTCATGCCCAAACCGTGGCGGCCGCCGATTTCGTTGGCTTTCAGGAACAGCTCGACCGGGTCGGCGTATTCCACGCCGTTCAAAGCCACGGGCATGCCTTCTTCAAAGCGCACGCTCACTTCTTCGGCCTTGACCTCGACTTCGGGCTTCCAGAACGCCACGCCCATGATGGGGTTGACGATCTTCATGCCGCTTTGCAGGCTTTCCAGGTCCTTGGCTTCGTGGGTCGCGCCCAGCATGTTGCTGTCGGTGGAGTAGGCCTTTTCGGCGCTCATCTTGTACCCAAAACCGTTGGCGGTCATGAAGGCGCTCATTTCGGCGCGGCCGCCCAGCTCGTCGATGAACAGCTGGTCCAGCCAGGGCTTGTAGATCTTGAGGCTTGGGTTGGTCAGCAAACCGTAGCGGTAAAAGCGCTCGATGTCGTTGCCCTTGAAGGTGCTGCCGTCGCCCCAGATGTTGACGTCGTCTTCCTTCATGGCGGCCACCAGCATGGTGCCAGTCACAGCGCGGCCCAGCGGGGTGGTGTTGAAGTAGGTGATGCCACCAGTGGAGATGTGGAAAGCACCGCACTGGATGGCGGCGATGCCTTCGTGGGCCAGCTGGGTGCGGCAGTCGACCAGGCGGGCTTTTTCTGCGCCGTATTCCATCGCTTTGCGGGGAATTTCGTTGTAGTCGGACTCGTCAGGCTGGCCCAAGTTGGCGGTGTAGGCGTAGGGCAGGGCGCCCTTTTGCTTCATCCACAGCAGGGCGGCAGACGTGTCCAGGCCGCCCGAAAAGGCGATACCGACTTTTTGCCCTTTGGGCAGGTTTTGCAGGATGGTGCTCATATCGTTTCGTTCGGCGGGTTCAACCGAAGTGGCAGATGTAGTGGTAAGGCTCGGTCACGCGGATCTCGAACTTGGAGTTGCCAGGGATGCTGAACTCTTCGCCTGCGCTGGACTTGACCCATTCGGTGCTGCCATCGAGCTTGTATTCGCAAGAACCGCCCACGCACTCCATGATTTCAGGTGCGCCGGTGTTGAAGGTCAGCGTGGCGGGCAGGATCACGCCGACCGACAGTTTGGTGCCGTCGGGCAAGGTCAGGCCGTGGCTGACGCATTTGCCGTCAAAGTAAACGTTGGCTTGGGTGTTGACGGAGACGCCGTCGATGGTTTGGGTGGTCATGGTGGGTGCTTCAAGGGGGCGGGCAGGACCCGCATCAATGGAAAAGGGCGTCTTCAGACGCCCTTTGCGGTCAATCAAACCCATATTTTAGGCTCATTGGGGTGTTGGCCGCTCATGTCTGGCCAGGTCTTTCAGCGCCAACGGCCATCTCTTCGACTGTAGCCATGGCCATAGCCATGGCCATGGCCATGACGCCAACCCCAGGCCAGATCAACATGGGTGTAAACGGGCGCGTAACTTCTGTAAACCGGAGCGGGTACATAAACCACGCGTGATTCATGGATCACCGTTGGCGTTGTGCTGGGCATCAAGGGCGCAGACGCTGTGGCTGTCAGGGTAGAGCCCTCGATGCTGGGCAATTCAGAACGAGGGGTCATCACGGGGGTGACTTGCAATTGCAGGGTTGGACCAGGATCCTGGGGCAAGACCACATTGAACTGTTTGCCCGCGTATTCGTACACCACGTTGTAACCCGTCAGCCGGTTTTCATAAACGTTTTGGCTTGTGCAAGTGGTCTGATTTTGGATTTGAGTACCAGGGTTTTCGACTTTGTCCCCCATCATGGCACCGCCCATCACGCCAGCGATGGTGGCCAAGGCGCGGCCTGATCCGCCGCCGATTTGGTTGCCAATGGCCCCACCCGCAATGGCCCCCATCAATGCGCCAGCCCCAGAGCTGGGGTTGGAGACGGTCACAGGGGTTTGTGTGCAGGTTTGGCGGGGCACAATCACTTGCTGGTAAACCGCAGTGCGTGAAATCACCTGTCCCACCTCTTGAGCATGGGCTGCACAGGTGGACAACAACAAGAGGGCAATTGCCAAATTTTTCATGTGGTTTTCCCTTTTCAATTGAATGAATCAAGTGTAGCGCTGGCCAGTCCTGTTGCCCATAACGGGCATGTAAAGTTCTGTTTTGTTCAGCATGTGAGTGCACTCAACGGCTTTCAAGGGGCCAACTGTCTGGTGAGAAACCGACGCTGAACTGTCCAGAGGGCCAAGCGATCACAGGGCGTTTGATGGTGCTGGCGTGTTCCAGCATCACGGCCTTGGCACTGACACGGTCGGTCACGCCCGCTTGCACCGCTGGGTCAAGTTTTCGCCAAGTGCTGCCTTTGCGGTTGAGCACGGTTTCCCAGCCCAAAGCATCCAGCCATTTGTCAATTTCGGTGGGCGGCACGCCTTGCTTTTTAAAGTCATGGAATGTGAAGTCCAGGTCTTGGCTGGCCAGCCATGTGCGGGCTTTTTTGACACTGTCGCAGTTGGGTATGCCGTAAACGATCAGGTTCATGCTGTTTTTCTCTCGTGAAAGCGGGTGGGAGTCGGCGACAATCGCGCCCTATGAAGACTCTACAACAATGGCTCGATTGGTGCGAGCAGTTACACCCCGTGGCCATCGACATGGGGCTTGACCGTGTCAAAACAGTGGCCGACCGCATGGCGCTGCATTTTGACTGCCCGGTGATCACGGTGGCAGGCACCAATGGCAAGGGTTCAACCTGCGCCATGCTCGAGGCCATTTTGTTGCAAGCAGGTTACAGAACCGGGGTTTATACCTCGCCGCATTTGGTTCATTTTGAAGAACGCTGCCGTTTGCATGGCGAATCTGCCTCCTCTGAGGTCTTTGCGCAGGCTTTTGCTTTTGTGGAGTCGGTGCGCGGTGATGTCAGTTTGACTTATTTTGAATTCAGCACACTGGCCATCCTTCATCTGATGGCCAAAGCCCAGCTGGATGTGGCTATTTTGGAAGTGGGTCTGGGGGGCCGCTTGGATGCGGTCAATATCATCGACACGGATTGCGCGGTCATCACCAGCATTGACATCGACCACACGGCCATTTTGGGCCTCGACCGTGAAAGCATCGGTTTCGAGAAGGCGGGCATCATGCGAGCCGCTCGGCCTGTCATTGTGAGCGATCCGGTGGCCCCACAAAGCGTGATCGACCACGCCCAGACTGTGGGTGCCTTGCTCTGGCAATTTGGGCGGGATTTCAATTTTTCAGGTGATCCCCAGCAGTGGGCTTGGGCTGGGCGTGACCGACGCTACAGCGGCCTGGCTTATCCCGCATTGCGCGGGGCCAACCAATTGATCAACGCATCAGGGGTGTTGGCGGCTTTGGAGGCCATGCGTCAGCAAATTCCCGTCACAGCTCAGGCCATCCGCAATGGCTTGGCCATGGTCGAATTGCCCGGGCGCTTTCAGATCGTGCCAGGTCAGCCCGTGTTGGTGCTGGATGTGGCACACAACCCTCACTCTGTGGCTGCCCTGGCCGTCAATCTGGATGCCATGGGGTTTTATCCCACCACCCATGCAGTGTTGGGTGCCATGGGTGACAAAGACCTCTTGCCCATGCTCAAGCGGGTCAGTCCGATGGTGGACAAGTGGTACTTCACAGATTTACCCCTGAGCCGGGCAGCGACGGCCGAGCAGCTTCAAGCGCTTTGGCAGACCCAAAACACGCGCAAAGATGCGACAAGCAGTGTTCATGCCAAGCCCATGGAGGCTTTCCAGGCAGCCATCAAGAACGCAGACCCGGCTGATAGAATCGTGGTCTTTGGTTCCTTCCATACAGTGGGGGGTGTTTTGCAAGATGGCATTCCACGTCTTCAGGCCAAACACCTCAGCCCCTGAACATCGCCATGGCGTTTTTCAAGTTCCGTGTACCCGGTCAGGCTGACCCCGATGCCCCCGTTGCAGAAGTGGCTGTTGCAAGTGCGAGTGAAAACATCGACATCGTCAGAAGGAGAGCACGTCACCGTTTGATGGGTGCCGTGGTATTGGTTCTGGTGGCGGTACTGGGCTTTCCTTTGTTGTTTGACACCCAACCACGTCCTGTGGCTGTGGATACGCCCATTGTTATTCCTGACAGACATTCGACCCCTGCATTGGCCGCCGCCGCGCCAGTGACTCCGGTGGTTCCTGTAGCTGTAGCGCCAGTGGCATCTGTTTCGCCTGTGGCCCCCGTGCCTGTGAAGCCGTCGGTCAATGAGTCCAAGCCTTTGCCCGTCCAAGCCGGGCTGGATGATCGGGAAGAAGTGGTTGTGCGATCGGCCCCTGTGGTCAGTGCCAAGCCTGCCCCTGCGCCGGTTCCTGTCGACGTCAAGCCTGCACAAGCCAAGCCGGTAGAACCCAAGCCAGTGCCTGCCAAAATCGATCCCGTGCCACCGGTCAAGCCCCAACCAAAAGACGATGGGAGCAAAGCCAAGTCTTTGTTGGATGGTCGGGACAATCCTGCAGTTGTAGAGAGGCACGTCATCCAAGTGGGCGCATTTTCGGATGCAAGCAGAGTTCGTGAAGTCCGTAAAAAGCTCGAACAAGGGGGCTTGGTCACCTACACCCAATCGATTGAAGACAAAGAGGGGAAAACGTCCACCCGTGTGCGAGTGGGACCATTTGGATCGCGAGAGGAGGCAGACAAAATTGCCGCACGGATCCGGGCCATGGGTTTTTCGCCCGCTGTGCTGAGGTTATGACGTGGACGTTTCTCTGACTGACTGGATTTTGCTGGGTGTTTTGTTCGTTTCCATGATGGTCGGTTTTTGGAGGGGACTTGTTTACGAAGTGCTCTCTTTGGCCGGTTGGGTGGCCGCATTCGTTTTGGCCCAATGGTTCGCCTCAGATGTGATCGTTTGGCTGCCATTTCTAAAAGGTGCGGCTGAGCCCGTGCAATACGCCATTGCTTTTGTGGTGGTGTTCATCGCCTCATTGTTTGCTGCGGGCTTGGTCTCTTGGCTGATCAAAAAGTTGGTGGAAACCGTGGGCTTGCGTCCCGTAGACCGCAGCTTGGGGGCTTTGTTTGGCTTGGCCCGTGGCCTGGTGTTGCTGCTCGCCCTGACGGTGGTCGTTCAGTTGACTGGTTTTTCAACCGAAGTCTGGTGGAAAAATGCCCGTGGACCTGTGTTTTTGAGCGCAAGTTTGGACCGATTGAAGCCATTGTTGCCACAGAGTTTTGCAGAGATATTGCCCTGATTTGTTTGGGGCGCATCGTTTTTTGAACGGATTAAAAGTATGTGTGGAATTGTTGGCGTTGTCAGTAGCGCTCCGGTCAACCAGTTGATTTATGACGCCTTGTTGCTCTTGCAACACCGCGGTCAAGATGCGGCGGGCATTGTCACGCAGCTGGACCGGAAGTTTTTCATGCACAAAGCCAAAGGCATGGTGCGTGATGTGTTTCGTACCCGCAATATGCGCAGCTTGCCGGGCAACTGCGGATTGGGCCAAGTGCGTTACCCCACGGCGGGCAACGCATTCAGCGAAGAAGAGGCCCAGCCCTTTTATGTGAATGCACCTTTTGGCTTGGTGCTTGTGCACAACGGCAACTTGACCAATGCCCATGCGTTGAAAGCGGAGTTGTTCTCAGTGGACCACCGCCACATCAACACCGACAGTGACTCCGAGGTCTTGCTCAACGTCTTGGCCCATGAGTTGGAAAAAACCACGCGTGGCTTGCCGCTCAAACCCATGGATGTGTTTGAGGCTGTGCGTGGTGTGAACCGCCGTGTCAAAGGTTCTTACGCCGTGATCGCCTTGATCGCAGGGCATGGCCTGGTTGCTTTTCGTGACCCGCATGGCATTCGGCCTTTGTGCCTGGGCCGCAGTGAGGACGGGTCTGTCATGCTGGCCAGCGAGTCGGTGGCTTTGGATGGCACATCGCACCAATTTGAGCGTGACGTGGCCCCAGGGGAAGCCATTTTTGTTGACCTTGAAGGCCAGGTGCACACCCAAGCATGTGCCGACAAAGCGCAATTGAGCCCTTGCATCTTTGAATACGTTTACTTGGCCCGACCCGACTCGACCATGGACGGCATCTCGGTGTACCAAGCCCGCTTGAATTTGGGCGAGACACTGGCCAAACGCGTGATTTCCACTGTGCCACCCAACGACATTGATGTGGTGATTCCGATCCCCGAGTCCAGCCGTCCGAGCGCCACCCAATTGGCCCATTTGCTGGGCATTCCTTACCGCGAAGGCTTTGTCAAAAATCGCTACGTGGGCCGCACCTTCATCATGCCGGGTCAAGCGGTGCGCAAAAAATCGGTTCGTCAAAAGCTCAACACCATCGTGAGTGAGTTCAAGGGCCGCAACGTGTTGTTGGTGGACGACTCCATCGTGCGCGGCACCACCAGCCGCGAGATTGTGCAAATGGCGCGTGATGCAGGAGCCCGCAAAGTCTATATGGCCAGCGCTGCGCCGCCTGTGCGCTTTCCCAACGTGTATGGCATTGATATGCCGACCAAAGAAGAGCTGGTGGCCCACGGCCGCAGCATCGAAGAGATCCGCGAGATCATCGGCTGTGACGCCCTGATCTACCAAGACGTGGATGCCATGAAAACTGCGGTCGCCCAAGCGCGTGTCAATGCAGCGGGTGTGTTGTCTGACTTCGATGCGTCTTGCTTTGACGGGGTGTATGTGACGGGCGATATTTCCGCTGCTGACATCAACCGGTTGAATCAAACCCGTCCTCAAACCGAAGAGGGCGATGACGACAATTCGCGTTTGGCTTTGCCCAACGCCAGCGTGTGAGCCCAAAAACATGACCTCATCTTCCCGATTTGACGATTTGCACATCGAAACCTTGGCTGTGCGTGCCGCAGTGGAGCGCAGCCAGTACGGCGAAAACTCCGAAGCCTTGTACCTGACCAGCGGCTACGTTCAACCTACAGCCGAATCTGCCGCCCGGCGCTTTGCGGGTGACGAAGAAGGCTTTACCTATGGTCGCTACGGCAACCCCACGGTCAGCAGCATGGAAATGCGCTTGGCAGCATTGGAGGGCACTGAAGCGGCCATGGGCACAGCATCAGGCATGTCGGCCATCTTGATGATGTGCATGGGCTTGCTCAAGGCGGGCGATCATGTGGTGTGCTCGCGTTCCATGTTTGGCTCCACCATCAAATTGATTGGCTCGGATTTGGCCAAGTTTGGCGTTGAATCGAGCTTTGTTTCGCAAACCGATTTGAATGAATGGCAATCAGCGGTCCGGCCCAACACACGTTTGCTCTTTGCCGAAACGCCCACCAACCCCCTGACCGAGGTGTGCGACATCCAGGCATTGGCCGACATCGCTCACAACGCTGGTGCCTTGTTTGCTGTCGACAACTGCTTTGCCACACCTGCACTCCAACGCCCTGTGACCATGGGGGCGGACATCATCATGCATTCGGGCACCAAATACCTGGATGGCCAAGGCCGGGTGATGGCGGGGGCGCTTTGTGCTTCGCAGCAAATGATCACAGAGAAATTTTTGCCTGTGCTCAAAAGTGGCGGCATGACACTGGCCCCTTTTAATGCTTGGGTGGTGCTCAAGGGCCTGGAAACACTGGACCTTCGCATGCGTGCTCAAACAAGCCGCGCACAAATTTTGGCCGAATGGCTGGAAACGCATCCCGCCGTGGCCCGTGTGCATTACCCCGGTTTGGCCAGTCACCCCCAACACGACTTGGCGATGCGCCAGATGTCGGGTCTGGGGGGGGCCGTGTTGTCCTTCGATGTGAAAGCCGATGGCCCAGAGCAATCGCGTCAACGAGCTTTCCACGTCATGGACCAAATGCAAATGCTGTCGCTGGCCACCAATTTGGGCGACACCAAAACCATGGTGGCTCACCCCGCCAGCACCTCGCACGGTCGACTGACCGAGGCGCAGCGCCAAGCTGCCGGCATTGGCCAAGGCCTGATCCGGGTGGCCGTTGGCCTCGAATACCCCCAAGATGTTCAAAAAGACCTCTCCCGTGGTCTCGATACCCTCTGATATGACCAAAACACGCACCCGCTTTGCCCCATCGCCCACGGGCTTCATTCACCTGGGCAACATCCGCTCGGCTTTGTACCCTTGGGCTTTTGCCCGCGCGACAGGCGGCGACTTTATTTTGCGCATTGAAGACACCGACCTCGATCGCTCCACCCAGGCTTCTGTCGATGTGATCATCGAAGGCATGGCTTGGCTGGAACTCAACCACGATGAAGGTCCCTTCTACCAAATGCAGCGCATGGAGCGGTACAAGGCCGTTCTGGCCGAATTGATCGCGGCAGGGCACGTTTACCCCTGCTATATGAGCATGCAAGATTTGGATGCTTTGCGTGAGCGCCAAATGGCCAGCAAGGAAAAACCCCGCTACGACGGTACTTGGCGTCCCGCAGAAGGCAAAACCTTGCCCGCGGTTCCCGAGGGTGTGAAGCCAGTGCTGCGATTCAAGAACCCCATCGGTGGTGTGGTCGCCTGGAATGACAAGGTCAAAGGCCTGATTGAAATCAGCAATGACGAGCTGGACGACCTGGTCATTGCTCGCCCCGATGGCACGCCCACCTATAACTTTTGCGTGGTGGTGGACGACATTGACATGCAAATCACGCATGTGATCCGAGGCGATGACCATGTGAACAACACGCCGCGCCAGATCAACATCTTCAAAGCCCTCGGCAAAGAGCCTCCGGTTTACGCCCACCTGCCCACCGTGCTCAACGAGCAGGGCGAGAAGATGAGCAAACGCAATGGCGCCAAAGCCGTGACGGCGTACCGCGACGAAGGCTATCTGCCCGATGCCATGGTCAATTATTTGGCGCGGCTGGGTTGGAGCCATGGCGATGACGAAATTTTCAGCCGAGCACAGTTCCTGGAGTGGTTCAATTTGGACCACTTGGGACGCAGCGCTGCGCAATTCGACGAAGCCAAGCTCAAGTGGGTCAACGCCCAGCACCTCAAGGCCATGAGCGATGACGCTCTGGCCGTTCATGTGCAACCCTTTTTGGACAAATTGGGTGTGGTGGCCGATGAGCGTTTGGCCAGCATTTGCGGCTTGTTCAAAGACCGATGCGACACCTTGGTCGTTTTGGCCCAATGGATTTCTGCTTTCTACCTCGATGTGGTGCCCAATGCACAAGAGAAAGCCTTGCATGTGACCGATGCCGTGAAACCGGCTTTGGGCGTGCTGGCGGACAAGTTGGCAACATGCACTTGGGACAAGGCTTCAATTGCTGCGGCCATCAAGGAAACCTTGGGCGAAGTTGGGCTGAAAATGCCTCAGCTGGCCATGCCCGTGCGTGTCTTGGTCATGGGCACGGCACAGACGCCATCGCTGGATGCCGTACTTTTTTTGAGTAAAAGAGAAAAAATTCTCGCCAACTTAAAAAATGCCTAAAAACCTGTCTATAATTCAAGTCTCGACACCAACGAGGCATAACAAGAAAGCAAACAGCGGTAACGTAGTTTAAAGTCTTGAATGTCAAAGGGGGTATAGCTCAGATGGGAGAGCGCTTGCATGGCATGCAAGAGGTCAGCGGTTCGATCCCGCTTACCTCCACCAAAGTGTCGAGAAGATTCGAAAGAATCAGTCCAGGTTATGACCCTATCGTCTAGAGGCCTAGGACATCACCCTTTCACGGTGAGTACCGGGGTTCGAATCCCCGTAGGGTCGCCAAGTTTTGTAGCACTTGGTCAGTTGCTAAGGCAGTCTGACAAAAGTTACAGCTACCAGGAGTGGTAGTTCAGTTGGTTAGAATACCGGCCTGTCACGCCGGGGGTCGCGGGTTCGAGTCCCGTCCACTCCGCCAGATCAAAGCCTAAGTAGTTATCTACTTGGGCTTTTTTCATTTCAGGAGCGCCAATTCTAGAGATTGGGCCGCGACGACTGACATTCTGGCCTGCATCAAGTCTCTCAAGCCGCAGTGATCGTGTTCATTGAAGCGATCGGTTCACTGCGTCTTTTACAGGGAAAGTGCTCACAAGCAGTGCTGGACGAAGGTTGCACAGTTGCAGTAAGCTACTAGGTTTTCTAGGTAACTCGTTGTCAAACATGGACAGTTTGCTCCCACCCATTCCGGCCAAGCGCTACTTCACCATTGGTGAAGTCGGTGAGCTGTGTGGCGTCAAACCCCACGTCCTTCGCTATTGGGAGCAAGAATTTACCCAACTTCGCCCCGTCAAGCGCAGAGGCAACAGACGTTACTACCAGCGTCACGAGGTGATGATGATCCGGCGCATCCGAGGTCTTCTGTATGACCAAGGGTTCACGATCAGCGGTGCTCGCAACAAATTGCAGGAACTGGTCCAAACTGAACGCCAACTCTCTCGTTTGTCACAAAACGAAGTGGACACCGCGGAAGAAGATTTTTTGCTGGACATGGAAGAGGGCATGAACACAGACATGGATGCAGGGCCAACCTCATTGATGTCGGCTTTGCCTTTGCCGCAGATGACTCCTGTGCAGATTCATGAAGAGCTTTTGCAAATAAGAGCCCTTTTGTCCATTTAAGGCCCCAGAACAGGCTATAATCTTAATCTTGTCGGCGTGTAGCGCAGCCTGGTAGCGCACTTGCATGGGGTGCAAGGGGTCGCGAGTTCGAATCCCGCCACGCCGACCATTTATTCCTAATGAAATCAACGGGTTACAGCTCACAAGGCTGTGACCCGTTTTTCATTGTGGCTTGAGTCCGAGGGTTTTTACTGCTTGCAGACTGTGTTTTGCAGTCAAAAATCGGGGAATTCAAATACACGGAATTTCTCATGCGTCAATCCATCCTCATTGCTTTGGCAGCCAGTTTTTCATTGTGGGGCAGCGTGTGGGCCCAAGAAAAATACCCGAACAAACCTGTCACCATCATCGTGCCGCAGGCCGCAGGGGGTGCCAATGACGCCATTGCCCGCGTGGTGGCTCAAAAACTGACCGAGCAAACAGGGCAATCCTTTGTGGTCGAAAACAGGGCGGGCGCAGGCGGTAATGTGGGCACTGCGGCTGCGGCCAAGGCCAAGCCCGACGGCTACACGCTCATGATCACGGCCGACAGTGCGCAGGTCATCAACCCGTTTTTGTACCAACGCACAGGTTTTGACCCGGTCAAGGACTTTGAACCCGTGGCCCCCCTGGCCCGTGCGGGCTACGTGCTGGTGGCCAATCCCTCATTTCCGGCCAACAACATGTCGGAGTTGATCGCTCAAGCCAAGGCCAATCCTGGCAAATTTGCGATTGCCTCTGCCGGCAACGGCACGCTCAACCACCTGATTGGTGAAATGCTGCAAAAAGCCACCGACATCAAGCTCCAGCACATTCCCTACAAAGGCGCGGCTGCGGCGGCCACCGATGTGGTCAGTGGGCAAGTGCCTTTGTCCGTGCAAAGCATGCCTTCATCGATCGCATTTGTGCGTGCAGGCAAACTCAAGGTGTTGGGTGTGGTGAATGAAAAACGCGTCGCAGCCTTGCCCGATGCACCCACCATTGGCGAAACCGTCAAAGGTTTCGGTGCCACTCCTTGGTATGGCATGTTTGCCCCCGCTGGCACTCCCAAAGACTTGGTGCAGTTTGTGCAAAACGAAGTCTCCAAAGCCTTGGACAGCGCCGATGCGCGGGATCGTCTGGCCACTTTAGGTTGTGAACCTTTCAAGGGCACCTCAGAGCAACTCGCTGCGATCGTGCGCGATGATCTGGTGCGTTGGTCGCGCATCGTCAAAGAATCGGGTGCCAAGGTGGATTGATCCGTCCCCAGTGTGCAGGCCAAAGTGGGTGCATTCATGCCCAACGTGGCTTGACATGACTATGATGGCGATCCACCAAGGACCCTCATGACCAGACCACTTCTCGATGAATCGGCCATTCACCCGGCCATTCGCCAACGCGTTTCCGAACACCATCTGCCCGTCATTACACGGGTGCAAACCGCCATCGCCCAGCACCCAGTGGTGGTGGTCGGCTTGTCGGGCAACCCTTATGTCAGCAAGGCCCGCAAAGCACTGACCGCAGCGGGGGTGGCGCACGAGTACATCGAGTTCGGCAGTTATTTCTCGCAATGGCGCTTGCGCAATGCCCTGAAGATGTGGACCGGCTGGCCCACTTTCCCAATGGTCTTTGTGCGTGGCACCTTGGTCGGTGGCGCCGATGACCTGCGCCGCTTGATCGACAGCGGCGAACTCCAGACCTTGCTCAAAGCCTGAGTGAGATGGCCGCAATGGCAAAACCCGAGTTGTGGCGTACCGAGGTGCGCGATGCGGTGGCCGTGCTCAACATTCCCGGGGCGTTGAAGCGGCCCCGCACGTTTGACATCGATGTGAGCTTGCTGGTGCGCGTGCCCGAAGAGAATGCCGAGGCTTGGCACGCATTGACGCTGGAGATCGATGGCAAGCAGCAGTGGCAACGCCGCATCGCCAGCAACTGCCCGGGGCAAACCGATGGGCTCGATTACCACTGCCGTGTCGTGCTCGAAGCCGGCCCCGCCCTTCGCATCCGCGCTGTGGCGGACACACGTGGCGCTGTGGTGCAACGCCTGCAGATCGAGGCCCGCGAAGACAGTCCTTGATGCCAGCCCAACGCATTGGACAGGCCCTGCAGGTACGGCGCCCTCGCCGCGAAAAAACCACCACGGATCGCCCCGGGGGGCGGGGCTCCTACAAATGGTGTGGCAGGGCTGCTTGCTGAACCGACAAGCTTGTTGTGGGAGCGGCGCCCTCGCCGCGAAAAAACCATCACAGACCACCACGGATCGCCCCGGGGGCGGGGCTCCTACAAATGGCGTGGCAGGCCTGCTTACAGAAACGACAAACATGATTTGGGAGCGGCGCCCTCGCCGCGAAAAAACCATCACAGACCACCACGGATCGCCCCGGGGGCGGGGCTCCTACAAATGGCGTGGCAGGGCGGCTTGCTGAACCGACAAGCTTGTTGTGGGAGCGGCGCCCTCGCCGCGAAAAAGTCATCACAGACCACCACGGATCGCCCCGGGGGCGGGGCTCCTACAAATGGCGTGGCAGGGCGGCTTGCTGAACCGACAAGCTTGTTGTGGGAGCGGCACCCTCGCCGCGAAAAAACCATCACAGACCACCACGGATCGCCCCGGGGGCGGGGCTCCTACAAATGGCTTGACAGGCCTGCTTGCTGAACCGACAAGCTGGTTGTGGGAGCGGCGCCCTCGCCGCGAAAAAACCAGAACAGACCACCACGGATCGCCCCGGGGGCGGGGCTCCTACAAATGGCTTGACAGGCCTGCTTGCTGAACCGAGAAGCTGGTTGTGGGAGCGGCGCCCTCGCCGCGAAAAAACCAGAACAGACCACCACGGATCGCCCCGGGGGCGGGGCTCCTACAAATGGCTTGACAGGGCTGCTTGCTGAACCGACAAGCTTGTTGTGGAAGCGGCGCCCTCGCCGCGAAAAAGTCATCACAGACCACCACGGATCGCCCCGGGGGCGGGGCTCCTACAAATGGCGTGGCAGGGCTGCTTGCTGAACCGACAAGCTGGTTGTGGGAGCGGCGCCCTCGCCGCGAAAAACCATCACAGACCACCACGGATCGCCCCGGGGGCGGGGCTCCTACAAATGGCGTGGCAGGGCTGTTTGCTGAACCGGCAAGCTTGTTGTGGGAGCGGCAGCCTCGCCGCGAAAACCATCACAGACCACCACGGATCGCCCCGGGGGCGGGGATCCTACAAATGGCGTGGCAGGTCTGTTTGCTGAACCGACAAGCTGGTTGTGGGAGCGGCGCCCTCGCCGCGAAAAAGTCATCACAGACCACCACGGATCGCCCCGGGGGCGGGGCTCCTACAAATGGCGTGGCAGGGTTGCTTAACCGATGACCGCCAACTCGCGCAGCGGGCGGTTTTGCGCCAGACGCTCAAATCCGAGTTCTTGCACGTCGATGGTTGGTGATGGCCATTGCAGCATGCACTCGGCCAGCGCCAAACCGGCTCCAGCCGCATGCTGCATGCCGTGGCCAGAAAATCCGTTGATGAAATACAAGTTGCGCAACTCAGGGTGCGGGCCGATCACGGCGTTGTGATCGAAGGTGTTCATCTCGTAATAACCTGCCCAGGCCCGCTCGACCCGCAGTGCAGCCAGCGCCGGAATGCGGTGGGCCAGCGAAGCCCATTGTTCGTCGTTCCATTCGGCCCAGTCAGGCTCCAGCGGCAAGCCGGGCTCGGTTCGTGTGGGCTCTGATCCGCTGATCAAAAACCGTCCCTCCGGGCGCAGCCACCAACCCGTGGGGTCGATCAGCAAAGGGCACAGGGTCAAGGGCTCGGGGCAAGACAGCACAAACACCGTGCGCCTGGCCCCCACCACCGGCAACTGCACCCCGGCCATGGCCGCCACTTCGCCGCCCCAGGCCCCTGCAGCGTTGACCACCTGAGCGCAGCCCAAACTGCCGCCACTGGCCAGGCGTACCCCCGTGATCTGTGTGGCCGTGTGGTCCAGGCCCACCACCCGGTCGTGCAGGCGCTGCACGCCCTGCGCCATGGCTTTTTTCAAGAACGCTTGATGCAGGGCCGGGCCGTCAAACCAACCCTCGCCACTCAGGCCCAAGCTGCCCAGCGCCACATCGTCCACATTCAGCCAGGGGTAACGCTGGCGCAGGGCTTCGGGTGTCAGCAAAGCCACATCGGCACCGGCCTGTTTTTGAATTTGATGCGCGGTGTGCAAGGCGGCCGTTTGCTCGGGCTGGGCCAAATACAAATAGCCGGGCTCTTGCAAGCCCAGCGCCACCGGGTGGTCGGGCAGACCCAGGTGTTGCTCCGCTTCGCGTAAAAACCCGATGCCGAACTGGCTCAAGCGGATGTTGACGGGGCAGGTGAATTGCTGGCGGATCGAGCTGGCCGACAGCGACGAGGAGGCTTTTTCGTAGCGTGTGTCCGACTCGACCAGCGTGACTTTTAAGCCAGGCTGCAAGCGGGTCAGCCAATAGGCCGTGGCCGCGCCCATCACGCCGCTGCCCACAATCACCACATCGGCGCGGCTCATGGGCGAGCGCCTTCGGCCAAAGCCGCCCGGTACACCAGCCGTGCCGCCACCGTGTCTTCCACCGCCTGGCCCAGCGATTTGAAAATGACGGTGGTGCCTGCTGGCGGGGGTGCCACGCGACCGCACAACACCTCCCCGATTTCGGCCGCGACCCTGGCACCCGAGAGCATCACATCGCCCGATTCTTTTTCGGCCGCTTCGCGCTGATCGGCCACCACCCAGTGGGCCATGGCCGCGTCGTCCAGCTCGCGCCAAGTGGGGCGGGGCGCACCCACGGCTGCCACAAAGGCCCCGGGCTTGAGCCAAGCGCCGTGCAGCACGGGTTCGCTGGCATTGGTCACGGTGCACACGATGTCAGCGCCGCGCACGGCGCCTTCGGCGCTGGCGCAAGCCACGCCGCCAATGTCGTGTGCGCACTGCTGCGCGTTGGCTGCGTTGGGGCTCCATACGCGAATTTCGGACACCTCGCGCACGGCCCGCAGCATTTGCGCGTGGCTGCGGGCCAGCACGCCGCTGCCCAGCATGGCCACCACTTGCGGGGTGCGTGGCACCAGCGCGTCGGCCGCCACGGCAGAGGCCGCTGCCGTGCGCATGGCGGTGATGGTGTTGCCCTCCATCACGGCCAAGGTTTTGCCCGTGGCCGGGTCCATCAGCACAATGGTGCTGAGCAGCGTGGGCAAGCCCTTTTGCGCATTGCCCGGCACCAGGGTGATGAGCTTGGTGCTCAGGGCGTCGCCCAGCTGCGCGGGCTTCAAAAACAACAAGCCATCTGCCGATGCATCGCCTATGGGCATGACCATGCGCAGCGGCTGCACCACTTGGCCCAGTGTCAAGGCGACCAGGGCCTCGCGCACGCCTTGCAGCAAATCGGGCACGCTCAACAGTTGCTGAACACGGGTTTCGTCAAAGTAATGGACCATGTCAATTCTCTTGGGGAGGATTTGCCTGAGGGGGCAACACCCATGGGGTGGCCGCCAGATACCGGGTTTCGAAATCACGAATGGCCTGCGCATGGGTCAGGCTCATGCCCACCGCATCCAGACCACGCAGCAGCATTTCTTTGTGCAAAGGGTCGATGTCAAAGTGCAGCGTCTGCCCGTCGCCTGCGGTGTACAAGCTTTGTGTGGGCAAATCCAAAGTGAGGCTGCAGCGCTGTGGGTCTTGGGCCAGGGCCATCAGTCGGTCCACTTCAAAGGCGGGCAACACCAGCGCAGGCACGCCGTTGCGCATGCAGTTGTCGCTGAAAATCCCGCCAAAGCTGGTGCCCAGCACACAGCGGATACCCAGCTCGCGCAGGCCCCACACCGCGTGTTCGCGGCTGGAGCCACAACCAAAATTGGGGCCTGTGACCAGAAAATGCGCCTCGCTCCAAGGGGCCTGGTTCAAGACAAAGTCAGGGCGCATCTGGCCCGAGCCATCAAAACGCATGTCGTGCAAAAAGCCCTGAGCCAGGCCTTGCCGGTCAATGCCCTTGAGGAACTGCTTGGGCATGATCTGGTCGGTGTCCACATGCGGCAAGGGCAGGGCGGCGGCGCAACCCGAGAGGCGGGTGACGGCTGGAAAGGCTGAATTCATCCCATCGCTTTCAGTGGCAGGGCAGGGTGCGCAGATCGGTCAAGGCCCCGGTCACGGCCGCCGCCGCCACCATGGCCGGGCTCATCAGGTGGGTGCGTGCGCCCGGGCCCTGGCGACCCTCAAAATTGCGGTTGGTGCTGGAGGCGCAGCGGTCCCCGGCGTTCAAGTGGTCTTCATTCATGGCCACACACATCGAGCAACCCGCCTGCCGCCATTCAAAACCAGCCTCTTCAAAAATGCGTCCCAGGCCTTCAGCATCGGCCTGCGCACGCACCATCGAGGAGCCGGGCACCACCAAGGCCCGCACGCCGGGTGCGACACGGCGGCCTTTCAAAAAACGCGCCGCATCGCGCAGGTCGTCGATGCGGCTGTTGGTGCACGAGCCAATGAACGCGTGGCTGATGGGCAAGCCTTGCAGGCGTTGGCCGGGCTGCAAATCCATGTAGGCCAAGGCGCGTTGCATGCCTTGTCGGCGTTGCAGGTCGGCCTCCAGCGCCGGGTCGGGCACCACGCCGTCGATGGGCATGCCTTGGTCCGGGCTGGTGCCCCAGGTCACGCGCGGGGCCAAGGTGCGGGCGTCCAGACTGACTTCTTGGTCAAATACCGCCCCGTCGTCGCTGCGCATCAAACGCCACTGCGCGACTGCTGCATCCCACTGTGCGCCTTGTGGCACGCGCGGGCGACCGTGCAAATAATCAAACAGGGCATCGTCCGGGGCCACGATGGCTCCCCGCGCAGCAGCTTCCACGCTCATGTTGCACAGCGTCAAGCGGCCTTCCACGCCCATGGCGCGAATGGCCTCTCCCGCGTACTCGATCACATGGCCCGACGCCCCATCGGCCCCAATGTGTGCAATCAGGCTCAGCACCAGGTCTTTGGCCGTGACGCCGGGCGGCAGCTGGCCGTGCACCGTCACACGCATGTTTTTTTGTGGGCGGTAAATCAGCGTTTGGGTGGCCAGCAGGTGTTCGATCTCGCTGCTGCCAATGCCAAAACCCAAAGCGCCCATGGCCCCGTGGGTGGTGGTGTGGCTGTCTCCGGCCGCCATCACCATGCCGGGCAGCACCCAACCTTGCTCGCTGGCCACCACATGTTCAATGCCCTGGCGAGCGTCGAGCATGTCAAACAGCTCAATGCCGTGCCGTGCACAGTTGTGTGCCAGCGTGCTGACTTGACGAGCGCGGCCGGCATCAAGGAGCACCATGGTGCGGGCGTTGCGCACCGGTGTGGTGGCGTTCACATGGTCCACCACCGCCAGGGTGGACGCGGGTCGCCAGACGGGACGCCCTTGTGCGTGCAAGGCCGCAAAAGCCTGCGGGCTGGTGTATTCGTTGAGCACCTGCCGGTCCACGTACAGCAAGATTTGCCCGCTGTTGCCCAGAGGCCGCACCGTGTGCGCATCCACGATGCGCTGGTACAGGGTGCGCCCCGTCATGCGGGCGGTGATGTGGGCAATGAGGCGCTGCCCGCCGCATAAGCGGCCGTGGCCGCGACCACATCGTCCACGGCAATGGTGGCCGCCGTCAGGCCCGTGGGCAGCACGATCACACCATCGGCATCGACCACGACATGGTCACCGGGCGTGAAGGTCACGCCCCCAAAATGCACTGGCACATCGCGCTCGCCCGCACCGGTGCGGCTGCCGCGTTTGGGCACCGTGCCCAAGGCTTTCACGCCAATGTCAATGCCGTTCAGTTCATTGGCATCACGCACCACACCATGAATGACCACCCCTGCCCAGCCGTTGCGCGAGGCCAAATCGGCCATCACGTCGCCAAACAAGGCCCGCGCTACCGAGCCTCCGCCATCGATCACCAGCACCTGGCCCAAGCCCGGCTGGCTCACGGTGTCGCGCATCAGGCCAATGTCTTCGTGGATGCGCAGGGTGCGCATGGGGCCAGTGAAGGCCCGGCGCAGGCCGTAACTTTGAAACAGCACGGCGCAGGCTTGTGCTTCATCACAGGCATCACACAGGTCGGTGGTTTTGGGGATGGGGCTCATGGCTCAGTCCATGCGCACATTGGCGTCCTTGACCAACTTGGCCCAGGACGCGCTGTCTTCGGGAATGAAGGCCGCAAACGACTCGGGCGTGCCGCCAATGATTTCACCACCTTGCGAGGCGATTTTTTCGGCCACATCGGGCAGCTTCAAAATGGCGGCGATTTCGGTGTTCAAGCGCCGGGTGATGTCGGCGGGCAACTTGGCCGGGCCCAACACGGCAAACCACTGCAGCATCTCGGCGTTGGGCACACCGGCTTCGGCCAGGGTGGGCACATTGGGCATCAGGGGCGAGCGTTTTTCGCTGGTGATGGCCAGCACGCGCAGCTTGCCCGCCTGGTAGTGCGGCAACACATTGGGCGGGCTTTCAAAGTTCAGATTCACCTGGCCCGACAGCAAATCCACAATCGCCTGACCGCTGCCCTTGTAGGGAATGTGGTTCATCTGCGTCTGGGTGGCGAGCATGAAGCGGGCCGCCGCCAAGTGCTGCGCACTGCCACTGCCCGACGACGCAAAGCTCAGGCCCATGGGCTTTTGTTTGGCCAGCGCCACAAACGAGCGCACATCGGTGGCCGGCACGCCCGGGTTGACGGTCAACAGCAAAGGCGTGGACGCCACGCGGATGATGGGCGTGAAATCTTTCACCACGTCATAAGGCAGCTTGGGGTAGAGCGCAGGAGCCACCGAATTGGAGTTGCTGTGGCCCAACAGCAGGGTGTAGCCATCGGGCCGGGCCTTGGCCACGATGTCAGCGCCCACGGTGCCCGCAGCACCGGCCTTGTTGTCCACCACCACCGACTGCCCCAGCCGCTCTTGCAGCTTTTGGCCAATGGTGCGTGCCAGCACATCGGTGAACCCACCGGGCGCAAAACCCACCACGATGCGGATGGGTTTGTCGGGCCAGTTCTGGGCAAATGCGCCGGTGCTCAGGCACAGGGCCAAAGCCACGGCGGTGCGGCGAGAAATTTTGTTCAGGTTCATGAGTTATCTCTGTTGGGGTCAGTCAATCTGTGCGCCTGAAGCCTTGACCACCACGGCCCACTTGGCCAGGTCTTTTTTCAGCATGCCGGCAAACTCGGCGGGTTGGGTGATCAGCACATCGGCGCCTTGCGCATTGAAGCGCTCGATCACGTCCTTGTTTTTCAGCACCTCTTGCACATCCTGGTTGATGCGGCGCACCACCGCAGCCGGGGTTTTGGCCGGGGCAAACAGGCCGAACCAAGGGGACACGTCAAACTCTTTGAAGCCCCCCT
This sequence comes from Limnohabitans sp. 2KL-3, assembly GCF_001269405.1. NCBI lineage: Bacteria > Pseudomonadati > Pseudomonadota > Betaproteobacteria > Burkholderiales > Comamonadaceae > Limnohabitans > Limnohabitans sp. 2KL-3. The sequence goes on along the minus strand of NZ_CXON01000022.1, from coordinate 14,140 downwards.
CGGCAATGCTGGGGATGTTGGGGAAGTTGCCCGAGCGCACCGCACTGGTCACCGCCACTGGGCGCAGCGTGCCGCTTTTGATGGCCCCGGAGACCGATGGCAAACTGGTGAACACCATGTTGATCTGCCCGCCCATCAGATCTTGCATGGCGGGCGCTGCGCCCCGGTAAGGAATGTGTTCGAGCTTGGTGTTGGCGGCGGCATTGAACATGACGCCCAGCAAATGGTTGACCGAGCCATTGCCCGCCGAGCCAAACGTCAAGGGTGTGCGTTGGCCTTGCTCTGCCAGATCCTTGATGCTTTTGACCGGCGAGTCCGGGCGCACCACCAGCACAAAGGGCAGGGTGGCCAAAGTGGCCACAGGCTCAAAATCTTTTTCGGGGTCGAAGGGCAGTTTTTTGTACAAAGCCGCGTTGATGGCGTGCGATCCTGCATAGCTCATCAGCAAGGTGTGGCCATCGGCCGCGGCTTGTGCCACATGCTCCATGCCCACGTTGCCGCCTGCACCCGCGCGGTTCTCGATCACCACCGACTGGCCCCATTTTTCGCTCAACTTTTGACCCACGATGCGGGCCAAGGCATCCGACGCACCGCCCGGCGTTTGTGGCACCACAATGCGCACAGGCTTGGATAAAAACTCTTGCGCCAACACAGCGCTTTGGCCCATGCACAGACCCACAGCCAAGGCCAGTAAATTCAATCGACGGTTCAGCATCTCAGCTCCAGAAAACAAGAGGTCAAGAATGACACGAAGGGCCACCCGCGCTTGTCTCGCGTCGGACAAAATCGATCGGGGTTTACCCAAGGCCCGTGACACAATGAAATCATGATCATTCGCCAAATTGCAGGTGCCTTGGGCGCCGAGCTGCACGGGGTCGATCTGACCCAGCCCCTGTCTGCAGATGTGCAACAAGACATCCGCGCCGCCTTGATGCAGCATCAAGTCATTTTCTTTCGTGGGCAGGACCTCTCGCCCGATCAGTTCATGCGCTTTGCACACACCCTGGGCCAGCCGGTCGAATACCCTTTTGTCAAAGGCTTGGACGGCTTTCCTTGTGTCATCGAGGTGAAAAAGCTCGAGCATGAAAAGGTCAATTTCGGCGGCATCTGGCACTCCGACACCACTTACCTCGAACAGCCCCCCATGGGCTCGATGCTGCTGGCCAAAGAAGTGCCACCCTACGGCGGTGACACCCTGTTTGCCAACCAGTACATGGCTTGGGACACGCTGTCTGACACCATGAAATCGCTGCTAGATGGCCTCGTGGGCATCAGCAGCTCGGCCAAAGCCGACGTGTCCAAAACCCGCGAAGACCGCATCAAAAGTGACGGCAAGGACAGTGCCCCCAAAGAGTACCAGGCCCACCACCCGCTGGTGCGAACGCACCCCGAAACCGGGCGTAAAGCTTTGTATGTCAACGTCGCCCACACCTCGGGCATTGTGGGCATGACCGAAGCCGAAAGCACGCCCATCCTCAACTTCCTGTTTCAGCACCAGGTCAAGCCCGAGTTCACCTGCCGTTTTGTGTGGCAAGCCCATTCGCTGGCCGTGTGGGACAACCGCTGCACCCAGCACAACCCCGTCAACGATTACCACGGTTTTCGCCGGGTGATGCACCGCATCACGCTGGCGGGCGACACACCCGTTTGATAATGTGCAAGGCGGCCATGCGGGTCGCTTTTTTGATCGACTGGGAGTGCGTGTGAAATTCAAGATGTCCGAGAAATCATTGTTTGCGGTGCTGCTGCGCTCGCCATGGTGGATCAGCTTTGTGTTGGTGGCCGTCATCGCCTTGGTGGCCGGGGCCTTGTTGCCTGAGCAGTACAAGGGCGTGGGCATGTTGGGGGGCTTTCCGTTTTTTGTGATCGGTTGCATGGCCCTTTGGCGTCAGCGCAATTTGCCCACTGCAGCCGAGACCGAACAGGTCTTGCAAACACTGGCGACCATGAATTGGCGTGACTTTTCTGCCCTTCTGGACACCGCATTCACCCGCCAGGGCTACAGCGTATTGCCGCTGAAAGGTCCCTGTGACCTGCAATTGGAGAAAAAAGGCGTGCTGACCGTGGTCAGTGCCAAGCGCTGGAAGGCCGCCAACTTGGGGATTGAACCCTTGCGCGAACTGGTGGCTGAGCGCGATCGCCTGCAAGCGTCCAACAGCGTGTGCATCACCCTTGGCCAAGTCAGTGCCAAGGCCCGTGAATTTGCAGCCCAAAACCGCATCACGCTCATCTCGAATGGCGATCTGGTCGTTTTGACTGCCGACACCTTCAAAACCTTGTGAGCCCATGACCGCTGAACACCCCATCCTCGATGCCCAAGCCCTCAAGGCTTTGGGCGAAGCCTCAGCCCCCAAGGCCTGCACCTGCGCTGTGGGTGCCTGCACCGGGTGGGAAAGCATCACCGAAGACCGCTGGCCTGCAGCGCAAATGAACCGCCTGGGCACTTTGCGTTCAGCGCCCGCCGATCCCTATGCAGGGGCAGACGCGGAGCCGACGTTTGAAGAGTTTCACCCGAATGGCACGCGTTACGAATCGCCCAACGCGCCGATCGCGCCACGGTTTTTTCCCTACAACCGCTGCGATGTCTTGGCCTGCAGCCAATGCCAACACGTGTTGCTCAAGTACACCGAATTTGGCGGCTACTACGTGGACCACCGCGTGCGTGCGCTGCAGCCCAACTTGGTGGTCGAGACCCCCAAGTTGTAGGCCGTGAAGGTACAGGCCAGGCATTGAGCCCCGACGGGTGGATGAGCACCTGTCGGGTCAGCACTCAATCGGCCTTGATGCCGTTCTCGCGCACCACCTTGGCCCAGGTGTCGATCTGGCCATCGATGAAGGTTTTGGCTTTTTCGACGCTGCCGCCTGAAATTTCGATGCCTTGGGCCACCAGGCGCTTGGACACATCCGGGTTGGCCAAGGCCTTGTTCAGCTCTTCGTTCATGCGCTTGACAATCTCGGGCGGGGTTTTGGCCGAGGCCAGCACAGCCCACCAAGCCGGAGCCTCAAAGCCGGCAAAGCCCGCTTCGGCAATGGTGGGCACATCCGGAAAATCAGCCACCCGCTTGGCCGAAGTGACAGCCAGCGGCCGCAAGCGCTTGCTGTCGATGTGTGGCTTGTTCAGGAAAACCGTGCTCATGGTCAGGGGAATGTGCCCGGCAATGGCATCGTTCATCAAAGGGCCGCCGCCCTTGAAGGGCACATGGTTGAACTCCATGCCTCCGTTTTTGGCCAGCAAAGCCATGGCGAGGTGGCCCAAGCTGCCGTTGCCAATCGTGCCAAATGAAACGTTCTTTTTGGCCTTGGCGGCAGCCACCACATCGGCAAATGTTTTGTATTCGGTGCTTGCATGGGTCGACAGCATCATGGCCGAAGTGCCGACCAGCACCAGCGGCACCAGGTCTTTTTTGCTGTCATAAGGCATGCTCGCCATCAAGCTCTGGTTGACACCATGCGTGTCAAACACCACAGCAAAGGTGTAGCCATCGGCCGGTGCACTGAGCACGCTGGCCGTGCCAATCACACCCGAGGCACCGCCCTTGTTTTCCACCACCACGCTTTGGCCCAATTGCTGAGAAAGCGGACCCGACAAAATGCGTGCCACCTGGTCCACCGAGCCACCGGGTGGAAACACCGCCACCAGCTTGATGGGCTGTTTGCTGGGCCAAGCCTGGGCCCACGACAGCAGTGGCAAGCAAGCCACCACGGCCGCGCAGGCCCAGTGTGAGATCTTTGTTTTCATGAGCAACACCTTCAAAAATTCAACAACAAGCAGTATCGACTCTTAAGCTGTTTTGGCGTTGAGCGTAATCCCTTAGGGAGTAAGCCCTGTGAAGTTTGAAGTGAAAGGCTTGTCTTGTACACAACGAGTGTGGGAGCCCCGCCCTCGGGGCGATGGTTGGTGGTCTGCGAGGCTTGATCGCGACGAGGGCGTCGCTCCTACAAGGGAATGCCCTGCATTTTGTGGGGGCGCAGCACAGGGGAATGCCCTGCATTTTGTGGGGGCGCAGCGCAGGGGAATGCCTGCCTTTTGTAGGAGCCCCGCCCTCGGGGCGATGGGTGGTGGTCTGTGAGACGTATCGCGGCGAGGGCGTAGGTCCTGCAAAAAAGTGAGGCAGGCCGCGACCGAGTGGGCCCACGGACCTGGCCTGGGCTTTCACACCGTGGCAATGGGGGTGGCGGGTGAGCCAATGGCTCCGGGCAGGCGCAGCGGCGGCGCTGTCAGCAAAAAGCGTGAGCGACCTGCTTGACGCAAATGTTCTGCCAAAGGCGTCAGGTGCCAGATCTCACCCAAATGGACCCCCAGCTTGAATAAACAATGTTCGTGCAAAGGCAAAGACGCGCAGCTGCCCGGCTGGGGTGTCGACGGCAAACCCTCCACCGCGTAGTTGTCCGCAATCAAAGCCACCAGCCCCGAATCGGTGATCCATTGCAGCAACTTGTCGTCGCGACCTTCCAGCACCGCGCACGAATGCTCCACGGCGTGCGGGTCCGGGTTTTTGTTCATCTCCAGCAGCATTTGCGCAAAGCCCGTGTGCAGGCACACCATGTCGCCGTGCTCTACCACCACCTGGTCTTTGCGCATGATTTCCATGAGCATGTCGAAGTCCACACGCACCCGCTCTCTGCTCAAATGGGCATGCAGGTCAATCATCACGGCACGCCCTTGCACGCAGCGCTCGGACATTTTCTCGATGCCCAAGGCCTTGGCCTGGCTGGTCGATTCACGGGCAATGTCCGGAAAGCCAAAAATACCCGCCCCCTCTGCACTGCGTGGCCCCACGACATCGGTGCCCGCCTTGAAACCGTTGTAATAAACCGGCTCGGGCAGGCCATCGCCGTTGGCGTCAAACATCGAACCCACATGGGCCAAACCATCCCACTGCGTGCTGTACTGCAAATGCATGATCACCAAATCGTCGCAAATCACGTCGGTGCAATCGGGGCTGCTGCACCACAGCTGGTAGTTCATGTTCGGCTGGCCCTCGCGCAAAGTCGGGCGCAAAACAGGGGGCTGACGGCGCGGGTTGAGCACATTGCCGCCCGGAAAATCCAGTGGCAGGCTCAGGTTGAAGCTGTGTCCCGTGCGCACCTCGGCCATGCCCTGCAGCACCTTTTCGGGGGTCAACCAATTCATGCGACCGCATTGGTCATCGGGGCCAAAGTCACCCCAATTGGATCCGGGTGGGCGTTGTTTCCAGCGGGGCGAAGTGGACATGGCGGTCTCCTAGAAATGGGGTTGAAACCTCATCATCGCAAAATCCAGCAAGGACCGCTGTCCGCCGCATGACCCTCTGATACGCGGCTAAAAACCGGGCTCAAACCGTTGTTGTGCTGTTGATCTGGCTTTGTGAGAGTTTCAAGTGAAAGGCTTGTCTTGGGCACAGCGATCAGCGTGGGAGCCCCGCCATTGGGGGAATCTTTTGCATTTTGTAGGAGCCCCGCCCTCGGGGCGATTCTTGGTGGTCTGCGGGGGTGATCGCGACGAGGGCGTCGCTCCTACAAGGGGAATGCCCAGCACAAGGGCAATGCCCAGCACAAAGGCAATGCCCAGCCCACGGGGCGATGCCCTGCATTTTGTAGGAGCCCCGCCCTCGGGGCGATTCTTGGTGGTCTGCGGGGGTGATCGCGACGAGGGCGTCGCTCCTACAAGGGGAATGCCCAGCACAAGGGCAATGCCCAGCACAAAGGCAATGCCCAGCCCATGGGGCGATGCCCTGCATTTTGTAGGAGCCCCGCCCTCGGGGCGATTTCTGGTGGTCTGCGAGGGTGATCGCGACGAGGGCGTCGCTCCTACAAGGGGAATGCCCAGCACAAGGGGAATGCCCTGCATTTTGTAGGAGCCCCGCCCTCGGGGCGATTCTTGGTGGTCTGCGAGGGTGATCGCGTCGGGCCTGCACACCAAGCGCTGATGCAAACTTCGTCGGGCCGGATCAAGAGCCGGGGCGACCCACCTCTTTCCACCGCTGGCCCTCCATCACCCAATAACTGTGCAGGCGTTTGGGGGTGCGACCGGCGGTTTGCAGTTCGTGGCTCAATACCGCCACGTTTTGCTGCTTGTCTGTCCACTCAAAGGCCGAGATCAGCTGCCAATCGCCGGGTGTCTTGCGCATCTGTTCTGGCTCAGGCCAGGCCTTAGGTGGGGCCTTCAGGTGAGGGGCCTTGGCCGCATCGTGCCAAGTCAGTTGTTCTGCAATGACCACGGGGGTGTCGGCTTTGAGCCCCAGCTGGACCAAGCGCGTCATGTCGTCATTGGCCAGCACCACACAGCCATCGGTGGCGGTGGGCGGGCGTGCGTATTGCTGACTGGGCGAGCCATGCAGCCAAATGCCCGAGCCCGTTCTTCTTTGCTCTTTGTCGATGGGGCTGGGGTAGTCCAAAGTCAAGGCCCCTGAGCCATACAGGTCAGGCAGCATTGGATCGGTCAGGTGCTTTTGAACAAAGTACACCCCTGCCGGGGTTTTGCCATCGCCTTCGCGCCATTTGCCCATGCCATTGTTGCCAATGGACACATAGGCATCAAAGACCACTTTGAACGACCTTTTCCCTGCATCATCCCGTTGGTTGGCCAACACATAAAGACGCGATTTTTGGGCATCCACCAACACCACCTGCGCCACATTGGGGGACAAATAACGCACAGGGGCCGGGTATTGGCCGGCAAAAAAAGCCTTGTCCTGGTGGCGTGTGCGCTGCAAGGCTTCGGCTTTGAGTTGGCTCAAGCGTTGGCGCACATCAGGGTGTTGCAACAAAGCGTCGCGCTCGGGCAAGCCCCCCGACAGGCTGGCCAACAGATCGGCATAAATGAACTGCCCCAGCTGAAAGTTCGGGAATCGTTCAACCATGGTTTGCGCCACCTGCATGGCTTGTGCATGCTCCCCCGCATTCAACAGCTGGTAAGTCTGCAAAAACAGGGTTTCACCGTTTTCTGTCGGCTTTTCCCGTGGGGGTTTGGCACCTGCAGCAGCCTTGCTCCCCGGTGCGAGACCGAGCGGCTCGTCCTTGGGCGGTTCGCTGGGTTCATACAAGGTGTGCCACGCAGCGCGGGGTGTCGAATGGCCATTCGCGTGCGAATCACCTTCAGTGCTGGATTTGGCCACGGCATCCACGCTGATCAAGCGCAGCAAAATCCACAGCGCTGCCAACAGCGGCAGCGCCATCCACAAGACGCGTGACCCCGTCTTGCCCCAACCCAGTCTCAAAAAGGTCCCTTGAACCCGTTGCCAAATAGCCATGTCTCTCAATCCGTAGTTTCGCTTTGAATCAACCATTGACCCTCACGTTTTTGCCACACCATGGTTTTTTGGTCGAGTCGGCGCAAGCGCTCGTCCTGATAAACCTGGGTGAACTTGACGGTGGCCCATGACCCGTTGATCTGCAGTCTGAGTTTTTCAAATGAAATCTGGATGCTTTGCTTGCTCGAAATCCGATCACTGCGCAACCGGGTCCAAGCCGCTTTGCTCAGACCTTTGGGCGGCACAAAATCCGGACTGTAAAAACCGAGGTAGGCCGGAACATCTCTGGCACTCCAAGTCTCACTCCAGCGGGTCAAGGCTGAACGCAGCGCACTGTCATCACTCACAGCCGGTTCTTGGGCGTCTGGCTGGGTGCCCGATGCCAAGCTGGGGGTGACCTGGATGTTTTCTCTCAGCTCAATGGGCGGCAACCAGTTGCTGGCGCCGGGGTTTTCCGACGGCTTTTGATAAAACCAAAGGGCCAGCAGCAGCCACAAAGGAATGCTCCATAAAACCAGCCGACGAGGCCACAGGGTGTGGGTTCTGAATAAATGTCTCAAGCGCATGCTCACTGGGCGATGACGTTTTCCCGCTCAATCCTCCAGCCGCCTTCGTGGCGCACCAAATCCAGGCGTTTGCGGTGGGTCGAAAAAATGTTGTCGGACTCGTAAACCTGGCTGAAACGGGCCACCACCTTGACACCGACTTTCTCAAAGCTGAATTGACGCACGGACACGCGAACAAACTTTCGCTCCGCAATGCGCGACGTGCGCTCGGCTTCCCATGCGGCCCGTCCAAGCCCTTTGGGCATTGAAAAATCCGGCGTGTAAGACGCGAAATACTGCGGCATGTTTTGAGCGCTCCAGGCCTGTGCCCATGCTTCGATGGCCGCTTGGACTTGCTGGCGTGTGGCCTCGTCCAAGGGCGTTTTCTCGTTGGCCTGGACCGGTGCAGTCTTGGGTTGGATCGCCTGCACAGCGGGGGCAGGTGCAGCGCTGGGCACCGCTGCGGCAGGCGCAGCGCTGGGCACTGCGGCGACCGTGTCGGCCGCAGGGGGCGGCAAAGTGGCTTTTGCCGGGCTTGGGGCATCGGTGGCCACCGGCTTGGGTTTTTTCTCGATGCTGCTCAGCGAAGTCGATGCTAACAAAGTCAGCTTGGGCGCGGCGGGTTTTAAGGGCCATTCGGTCTGCAGTGCACTGGCATAAGCCTTGCGCGAGACCTCGGCCTGCAAGTTTTGCATGTTTTGGTGCACTGTCCACAAGGCCGGAACGCGTTGCATGGCCAAATTCAGCCAGCGCCTGGCCTCATCGTGCTGCCCCAAACTGGCGTGCAGCACGCCCAAATTGTTGTAGGCCTCCAGCATGTCGGGCTGCGCTTTGACCAGTGCGTTCAGGCAAGTGATGGCTTTGGGCGTTTGGTTTTGGTTCGCCAAGACCACACACTGCAGCAATTGAAATTGAGGGTCTGGGGCGGGTTTTTGCAACTGACGAGCGATTTCTTGCCCCGCTTCGGCCAAGCGCCCGGCCTGCATCAACTCGCGCACTTGCACCAGCGATGCGGGCTCAGCCTCGAGCAAAGCCGTGAGCGCAGGGGATTTGGGTGTGCTGGTCACAGGCCACAGCAATACCCCCAAACAAAGCCAGCCACGGATCAACAAGTTCATGTGCACAGTGCCCACCTCAAATGAACAGCCTTGCAGGTTCGTTCAAGCGCTCCAAAGTCATGCCACAACCGCGGGCGACACAGGTCAGAGGCTCGGGAGCGATGAACACCGGCACGCCGGTGGCATCGCTCAACAATTTGTCCAAATCACGCAGCAAGGCCCCCCCACCGGTCAGCACCATGCCTTTGTTGGCAATGTCTGCGCCCAGCTCTGGTGGCGTGCTTTCCAAAGCGTTTCTGACCGACTCAATGATTTGCCCAAGCGGCTCGGTCAGCGCCTGCGTGACTTCGTTGCTGGTGATCGTGAAGGTGTGGGGCACCCCCAAGGCCATGTGGCGGCCATTGACCTCGATTTGCAAGACTTCTTTTGACGGCAAGGCACCGCCCACCGCGATCTTGATGCTTTCTGCCGTGTGTTCACCAATCAACACGCCGTGATGGCGGCGCACATGGGCCATGATGGCCTCGTCAAATGTGTCGCCCCCCACGCGGATGCTGGATTTGAAAACCATGCCGGCCAAAGAGATGATGCCGACCTCGGTGCTGCCCCCACCCAAGACCACCACCATGGAGCCCGTGGCCTCGGTCACGGGCATGCCCGCACCAAAGGCCGCAGCCAAAGGCTCTTCCAGCAAAAAAACCGCTTTGGCACCCGTGGCCAAAGCCGACTCGCGAATGGCACGCCTTTCAACCTGAGTCGACCCACACGGCACACAAATCACCATGCGGGGTAGCGATCTGAAAAGCCCTTTGGGCCGCACCTTGCGAATGAATTCCTTCAGCATCAGTTCGGTCAAGGCGAAATCGGCAATCACCCCACCGCGCATGGGGCGAATGGCAGACAAATTGCCGGGCACCTTGCCCAACATCGCCTTGGCCTCGCTCCCCACCGCCTGCAAAGACTTTTTACCCAAAGGTCCACCGATTGAGCGAATGGCTACCACCGAAGGCTCATTCAAAACAATGCCTTGTCCTCGAACGTACACCAAAGTGTTGCAAGTCCCCAAATCAATCGCAATGTCTTTGGGTTGAAAAAATCCTGAAAACATTGAGTTAGGCAGTTAAATTGATTATTTTGTTAAAAATCACAATTTAATTGTATCCTCAATGTCGTGGTCAACAAATAAAGTGTTTGCAGTCGAGGTGTCACTTCATGCCTCACAACCTGTGAGTCCTTCACAAGGCTAGGCAGACCGTTTCGGGTTTTTGTGAGGACCAGCCTTCCTGACATCGGGTTCGGTGGTGGTCTGCAACGCTTGATCGCGACGAGGGCATCGCTCCCACAAGGGAGGGGATGGCCCAGCAATATGGGTGATGGCCCAGCAATACGGGCGATGACCCCGCATTTTGTGGGAGCCCCGCCCTCGGGGCGATGGGTGGTGGTCTGCGAGGCTTATCGCGACGAGGGCGTCGCTCCCACAAGGGATTGCCCCGCCCCCGGGGCGATGGGTGGTGGTCTGCGAGGCTTATCGCGACGAGGGCGTCGCTCCCACAAGGGGAGGGATGGCCCCGCATTTTGTGGGAGCCCCGCCCCCGGGGCGATGGGGGACTTAGGCCACCAGAGAGGTCAGCAACTTTTGTTGCGCGGGCAAGCACTGGGTGTGCAGGTCGTAGCGCGACACGGCGGTGTCTCGGGCGCGTTGGCGCAGGTTTTGGTAGGCCTGGGGGTGGGCCAGCACATGGCTGGCTTTGTCGGCCAAGGCTTCGGTGTCAAAGAAATCCACCAACACACCGTTGTGGCCGTCTTCAATCACCTCCATCACCGGGGCGGTGCGCGAACCCACCACCACACAGCCTGCGCTCAGGGCCTCCACGCAGCTCCAGGACAGCACAAAGGGGTAGGTCAAATACACATGGCATGCCGACAGCTGCAAGACCTTGAGGTAGTTTTCATAAGCCAAAGTGCCCAGAAAATAAATGCGCGACAGGTCCAGCTGGTCTTTGACTTCGTTGAGGTAAATGTTTTTCCAGCTGCTGCCTTGAGGGGCCGCCTGGCCATAGCTGTGGCCGTCGCCGCCCACGATCAAGGTGATGACTTGGGGCCTTTGTGCCTGGATTTTGGGCAAAGCCCGCATGAACTGGTGGTAACCCCGGTAGGGCTCGAGTTGCCGCGCCACAAAAGTCAGCACCTCGTCGCCCACCTGAATGCGGTGGCCTGTGCCGTCGGCGTGTTGCAGCTGCATGTGGGGCTTGGCATCGGGCCGCACCACTTGGGTGTTGATGCCGTCAAACACCACATCAATCCGGTCTTGCCATGCGCTGGGAAAAGTGCTGCGCTGCCAATGGGTGGGGGCCATGCCGTGGTCCATGCATTCAAGAGCCAGCATGTGGGTCATGTTTTTCAAGCGCAGCTGCGCCAGCATGTCCATGTTGACGGTCTGCATGCCCGGCTCAAAGCCCACATCGCGGCCCGTGGCGCTGTAATAAAACTCTAAAAATGCCAAAACCTTGGTCTGCGGCCACACCTCTTTGATGAACATGGCCTCGCCCCAAGCGGGGTGGGCCACCACCAGGTCGGGGTACCAGCCTTGTTGCTTCATGGCCAGCATGGCCTGAAGTGCCGAGGTGCCCCGGATCAGCTTGGTCTCAAATTCGGCCAGCCAAGGGTGAATCGTTTTGCTGGGCTGCATATTGGGCTGGTGCCGCACCATGTCCACGCCCGTCAAGCCTTTGCCTTGTATGGCCAAGGCCCGCACGCTGTGGCCAGCCGCCTGCATGGCGGGGGCCAAATGGCGAAATTGCCCCGGAAAATTCTGGTGAATGAAGAGGATGCGCATACAAAGTGTTGAAATGACCAATATCTTCAAATAGCTAAAAAATACATTTTCAATAAAAAAATGTCAAAAAAGTGGTTTTTCTTGGTTTGGATGTCGTTTTTTTTCGGATTTCCTACAATGACCTATTCCCAATCTCCTGTTTTGTTGCGCGGCGTCGTGGTGCCTGGTGGCGTGGTGTGCCCGTTGTTTCGCACCGAAAGCGGAGATTTGGTGAGTTTGACCGGTCTGAGTGTGCAAGGTTTTGCGCCCGGCATTTTGATGAGTCTTCAAGGTCGATGGGAAACGCAGTCGGTCTGCATGCAGGCCTACCCCACCTTGCGTGTTGAACACATTTCAGTCAAGGAGCCTTTGCGATGATCATTCCAACATTAACGCCCACCGACCCGCTGTACATCACCCAGTGGCACCTGGCCATGATTGGCAAGCTGGGCTTTGCCGGGGTCAACAACACCGTCGGCATGGAACGGGTTTGGGCCGATTACACGGGCTTGAGTGTCCGAGTGGGCATTTGGGATTCTGGGGTGCAAGCCACCCAATGGGATTTGAGCGCCAATTTTTTCAGCTCGCTTTTGGTCTCTGTGAACGGTCAGATCAACGCGGGCTTGCCACTGACCCCGGCTGACATTCATGGCACGGCCGTGGCCGGTTTGATCGCCGCAGACAACAACGGCCTGGGCGGGGTGGGGGTCGCGTTTGACGGCAGCATCACCAGCGTCACCATTTTTGGGGGGCCTGATGACATCAACCTCAACTGGGACCGCTACTTGCTGACCTTGGACGGTTTGCAGAACTTTGATGTCACCAACCACAGCTACGGTGCCGTGGCCAATTTTTTGACCTTGGCCGATGTTCAAAAGTTTCACAATGCAGCGGTTTTTGGGCGCAAGGGTTTGGGCACCATCACCGTCAAATCGGCGGGTAATTACGACGCCAATGGCAACGGTGACGGACTGGACGCGTCCCAGCACAGCGTCACAGTGGCCGCCATTGCGGCCGATGGCTACATTGCCAGTTATTCCACCTATGGGGCGCACATTTTGGTCAGCGCCCCAGCCGGCTCGGTGACCACCGATGTGACCGGCTTGGGTGTGGGTTATGACGGCCTGTTGAACGGCGATTACACCAACACCTTTGGTGGCACCTCGGCTTCTGCGCCCATTGTGACTGGGGTGGTGGCGCTGATTTTGGATGCCAACCCGCTTTTGGGCTGGCGCGATGTGCATGCCATTTTGTCTTTGAGCGCCATTGGCACGGGCAGCATTTATGGCGGTCCGGCCAACACCGAACACTTTGGCTGGCGCTGGAACAAGGCCAACAACTGGAACGGCGGCGGACTGCACTACAGCGAAGACTATGGCTACGGCATGGTCAACGCCTACAACGCCGTGCGCATGGCCGAGGTCTGGAGCCTGTTCATGCCGCAAGCGCAAACATCGGCCAACGAGCAAACATTGAGCACCGGCCTCATCAGTGCCAACATGGCCCTGGTCGATGGCGGCACGCTGATCTACAACTTCAACGTGACGCAAAACATGTCTTTGGAGCATGTTTCATTGGATGTCAATTTCACGCACGCCAACTTGACGCAACTGCGCATTCAGCTGGTCTCGCCGTCGGGCACCAGCATGAACCTCTACAACGGCACCACGGGCACGATGTCGACTTCTGACCTGGGCCTGTCTTACGCCTTTGGTCTGGATGGCCTTCGGGGCGAGCAAATGGCGGGCACCTGGTCGCTGCGCATGCAAGACACGGGGCTGGGCGAAACGGGCACGCTCAATACGGTGGCGTTGACGGGTTTTGGCTCCGCCGTGAATGTGAACGACGTTTACCATTACACCGATGAAGTTTTAACCCTGCAGACCCAAACGGGCCAGACCCAGCGGGTGAACCTGATCGACACCAACGGGGGGGTGGACTGGATCAACGGTGCCGCCCTGTACCAAGATGTGTTGCTGGACCTCAATTTGGGGGCCAACTCCACCCTGGGCGGCGTGAAGTTCATCACCATTGGCATAGCCAGCGCGATAGAAAATGCCGTGACTGGCGACGGCAACGACCGCCTGCAAGGCAACAACCTCGACAACCAACTGCTGGCTCAGCAAGGTGATGACACTTTGTTTGGCGGCTTGGGCAACGACACACTGGATGGCGGTGACGGACTGGACTGGGCGGTTTTTCAGGGCTTGTCCAGTGCCTATGTCATCACCACATCGGGGGGCAAAACCCTGGTTTCGGGGGCAGAGGGCAGCGACTGGTTAACCGGCATTGAATACATCGCCTTCAGTGACAAAAACCTGCTCGACCCCACCGCCTTGCTTGGCACACCTGCGCCCCCCTTGGTCGGTCCTGGGCCTGGCGCGGGATCGGTGACGCCACCACCCCCGCCACCACCGCCACCACCGCCACCACCRMSCACCGCTGGGGCAGACACCCTCAACGGAACAGCGCAAGCAGACCTGATCGAAG
>NZ_CXON01000021.1:0-69237 GCF_001269405.1 Limnohabitans sp. 2KL-3 | reverse complement strand
CCGAGAAAAAAATTGGTCGGTGCKTATTTCCTTGTTCGAGACGTCACGCSCCAAMCGCATGMCCTGCTCTTGCCGCTCCAGCAGGCGCAAGCGCAGCCGCTGCTGGGCGTACTCCACATCGCGTTTGATGGCCTCTTGCTCTCGCTCAATCTCTTCCACACGCAAGTACCAAAACGCACTGGCGATGGCGGCMAAAAACAACCCCACCGCCGCTACGGGTGCCAAGTTGGCAAATCGGTCTTGCCGGTTGGGTGATTGGCTTTTCCACCATGATCGCCACCAGGCCCAAGGCCCTACTTTCGTGACCACCAACGCTGCTTTGTTCAATTCCATGCTGTGGAGTTTAGGGGACAGGGGCCGGACTTTGGCTTTGAAAGGATTTCAAAATTGACCAGGCATTTCCATTTAATTTCACTATACAAAATCAATGTGCACTATTTGAAAAATTCAGAAATTTATGTGAAAATTCAGCCATCATTTGCCGATAACACCCACAGGAGACAAGCATGACAGCGGCCACACCACAACAACCGGGCGCAGACCTCGACGCCCAGGAAACCCGCGAATGGATGGACGCTCTGTCCGCCGTGATCGAAAAAGCAGGCCCTGAGCGTGCCCATTTTTTGCTCGAAGAGTTGCTCGAAGAAGCCCGACAGCACAGCATTGACATGCCGTTCTCGGCCAACACCGGCTATGTCAACACCATCGAACCCACCCAAGAAGCCCGTTGCCCCGGCAACATCGAAATCGAAGAGCGCCTGCGTGCCTACATGCGCTGGAACGCGATGGCCATGGTCGTCAAGGCCAACCGCCACAACCCGGCTGACGGCGGCGATCTGGGCGGGCACATCGGCTCCTTCGCCTCGCTGGCGCACATGTTCGGCGCGGGTTTTAATCATTTCTGGCACGCCGAGAGCGAAAACCACGGTGGTGACTGCCTCTACATTCAGGGCCATGTGTCGCCCGGTGTGTATGCCCGTGCCTACCTTGAAGGCCGTCTGACCGAAGAGCAGTTGCTCAACTTCCGCCAGGAAGTGGACGGCAATGGCCTGTCGAGCTACCCACACCCCAAACTCATGCCTGAGTTCTGGCAGTTCCCCACCGTGTCCATGGGTCTTGGCCCTTTGATGGCCATCTACCAAGCCCGCTTTTTGAAGTATTTGCACGCCCGTGGCATTGCCAACACCGAAAACCGCAAGGTCTGGGTGTTCTGCGGCGACGGTGAGATGGACGAGGTCGAATCCTTGGGCGCGATTGGCTTGGCCGCTCGTGAGAACCTGGACAACCTGATTTTTGTCGTCAACTGCAACTTGCAGCGCCTGGACGGCCCGGTGCGTGGCAACGGCAAGATCGTGCAAGAACTCGAAGGCGAATTCCGCGGCTCGGGTTGGAATGTCATCAAGCTGCTGTGGGGCAGCGAGTGGGACAGCCTGCTGGCCCGCGACAAGGACGGTGCCCTGCGCAAACTGATGATGGACACGCTGGACGGTGACTACCAAGCCTTCAAAGCCAACGATGGCGCTTATGTACGCAAGCATTTCTTTGGCCGCGACCCGCGCACGCTGGAAATGGTGGCCCACCTGTCGGACAACGACATCTGGAACCTCAAGCGCGGTGGCCACGACCCACAGAAGGTCTATGCCGCCTACCACGAGGCCGTGAACACCAAAGGCCAGCCCACTGTGCTGCTCATCAAGACCGTCAAAGGTTTTGGCATGGGCAAAGCGGGCGAGGGCAAGAACACCGTGCATCAGACCAAGAAGTTGACGGACGACGACATCAAGTACATGCGTGACCGCTTCAACATCCCGATCCCGGACAGCGAGTTGTCCAAGATCCCGTTTTACAAACCGGCCGACGACACGCCTGAAATGCGTTACCTGCACGAGCGTCGCCAAGCCTTGGGCGGCTACTTGCCACACCGCCGCACCAAGGCCGAAGAAAACTTCACCGTGCCTTCTTTGGAAACATTCAAGGCCGTGATGGAGCCCACCGCCGAAGGCCGTGAAATCTCCACCACCCAAGCCTATGTGCGCTTCTTGACGCAACTGCTGCGTGACCAAGCCCTGGGCCCACGCGTAGTGCCGATTTTGGTGGACGAGGCCCGCACTTTTGGTATGGAGGGCCTGTTCCGCCAGATCGGTATTTACAACCCCGCAGGCCAGCAGTACACCCCGGTCGACAAAGACCAGGTCATGTACTACAAGGAAGACAAAGCCGGTCAAATCTTGCAAGAAGGCATCAACGAAGCCGGCGGCATGTCCAGCTGGATCGCTGCGGCCACCAGCTACTCCACCAGCAACCGCATCATGGTGCCGTTCTACGTGTACTACTCGATGTTTGGTTTCCAGCGCATTGGCGACTTGGCCTGGGCGGCGGGCGACATGCAGGCTCGCGGCTTCTTGCTGGGCGGCACATCGGGCCGTACCACTCTGAACGGCGAAGGCTTGCAGCACGAAGACGGTCACAGCCACATCATGGCCAACACCATCCCCAACTGCGTGTCTTATGACCCCACCTTTGCCCACGAAGTCGGTGTCATCCTGCACCATGGCCTCAAGCGCATGGTCGAGAAGCAAGACAACGTCTTTTATTACCTGACGTTGCTGAACGAAAACTACGCCATGCCCGGCCTCACACCCGGCACCGAAGAGCAGATCATCAAGGGCATGTATTTGTGCAAGCCGGGTGCCGCCGGAGAAAAGCGCGTGCAACTGCTGGGTTCGGGCACCATCTTGCGCGAATCGATTGCCGCGCAAACCCTGCTGGCCACCGACTGGGGCATTCAGGCAGACGTGTGGAGCTGCCCAAGCTTCAATGAACTGACCCGCGACGGCCAAGACGCCGAGCGCCACAACATGCTGCACCCCATGGAAACACCGCGTGTGTCCTTTGTGGGCCAACAGCTGGCTGCACACAGCGGCCCCGTCGTCGCATCGACCGATTACATGAAGGCCTATGCCGAGCAGATCCGTCCTTTCATCCCGAAAGACCGCACCTACAAAGTGCTGGGCACCGACGGTTTTGGCCGCTCCGATTTCCGCAGCAAACTGCGCGAGCACTTCGAGGTCAACCGCCACTACATCGTGGTTGCTGCGCTCAAGGCGCTGAGCGAAGAGGGCAAAGTGCCGGTCGCGCAAGTGGCCGAAGCCATCCAAAAATACGGCATCAAAACCGACAAGATCAACCCCTTGTACGCATAAAAACTGGAGACGAACATGGCATTGGTAGAAGTTCAAGTCCCGGACATCGGGGATTTCGATGAAGTGACCGTCATTGAGTTGATGGTCAAAGTGGGCGACACCGTCAAAGCCGAGCAGTCGCTGATCACCGTGGAGTCTGACAAGGCCTCGATGGAGATCCCGTCGAGCACTGCAGGCGTTGTGAAAGAAATGCGCGTGGCGCTGGGCGACAAGGTCAAGCAAGGCTCCATCGTGTTGGTGGTGGAAGCCGCTGGTGCAGCTGCAGCCCCAGCTGCTGCGTCTGCCGCGCCTGCTGCTGCCGTGGTTGCACCCGCGCCCGCCACCGCTCCGGTGGCTGCTGCGCCAGTCGCTGCAGCATCCGGCCCGGTTGAAGTGCATGTGCCTGACATTGGCGACTTCAAAGACGTGGTCGTGATCGAAGTCATGGTCAAGCCCGGCGACAACATCAAGGTGGAGCAGTCGCTGATCACCGTCGAATCCGACAAGGCCTCGATGGAAATCCCGTCATCGCACGCAGGCGTGCTCCAAGAGCTCAAAGTCAAAGTGGGCGACAAGGTCAACATTGGCGACTTGCTGGCTGTGTTGACGGGCACGGTCGCTGCGGTAGCGCCCGTGGCAGCTTCTGTTGCTGCAGCCGTGGCAGCACCTGTGGCCGTGGCATCGGCTCCGGCGGCTGCGCCAACACCCGTGGCGGCGGCAGTGGCTGCGGTGGCAGCGCCTGCCCACGCCCCCGGCGGCACCACGCTGGGCTTGCCCCACGCATCGCCATCGGTGCGCAAGTTCGCTCGCGAGCTGGGTGTGCCGCTCGCAGAAGTCAAAGGCTCGGGCCTCAAAGGCCGGATCACCGAAGCCGATGTGCAAGCCTTCACCCAAGCCGTCATGTCAGGCGCTGCCCAAACCAAGGCGCAAGCAGCCAAAGCCCCTGCAGCCTCGGGCGGTGGCGGTTCCGAGCTGGGCCTGATCCCCTGGCCCAAGGTGGACTTTGCCAAGTTCGGCCCCATCGAGCGCAAGGAAATGGGCCGCATCAAGAAGATCAGCGGTGCGAATTTGCTGCGCAACGCCATCATGATTCCGGCCGTCACCAACCACGACGACGCCGACATCACCGACCTGGAAGCCTTCCGCGTTTCCACCAACAAAGAGAACGAAAAGAGCGGCGTGAAGGTGACGATGCTGGCCTTCTTGATCAAGGCCTGCGTGGCCGCGCTCAAGAAATACCCCGAGTTCAACAGCTCGCTCGACGGCGATGCGCTGGTCTACAAAAACTACTGGCACATTGGCTTTGCCGCTGACACGCCCAATGGTTTGATGGTCCCGGTCATCCGCGATTGCGACAAAAAAGGCGTGCTGCAAATTAGCCAAGAAATGGGTGAGCTGGCTAAGAAAGCCCGTGACGGCAAACTCGGCCCTGCAGAAATGACCGGCGCAACCTTCACCATCTCCAGCCTCGGCGGCATCGGTGGCAAGTACTTCACGCCCATCATCAACGCGCCCGAAGTGGCCATCTTGGGCGTGTGCAAGAGCACCATGGAACCCGTGTGGGACGGCAAGCAGTTTGTGCCCCGCCTGATGCTGCCCCTGTCTTTGACGTGGGATCACCGCGTCATCGACGGCGCCGCAGCGGCACGCTTCAACGCGTTCCTGGGTCAAATCCTCAGCGACTTCCGTCGCGTGTTGCTCTAAGGACAGACGATGGCACTGATTGATA
Organism: Limnohabitans sp. 2KL-3; assembly: GCF_001269405.1. Lineage (NCBI taxonomy): Bacteria > Pseudomonadati > Pseudomonadota > Betaproteobacteria > Burkholderiales > Comamonadaceae > Limnohabitans > Limnohabitans sp. 2KL-3. Next base: position 64,326 of record NZ_CXON01000021.1, on the reverse strand, counting down.
TTCAAGTCCCTGACATTGGTGACTTCGACGAAGTCACCGTGATCGAGTTGATGGTCAAGGTGGGCGACACCGTCAAATCTGACCAAAGCCTGATCACCGTGGAGAGCGACAAAGCCTCCATGGAAATTCCTTGCAGCCACGGAGGCGTGGTCAAGGAACTCAAAGTCAAGCTCGGCGACAAGGTCAAGCAAGGCTCGGTGGTGTTGGTGCTGGAAGGCGAGGGCGCTGCGGCTGCCCCAGCCGCTGCGCCTGCTCCAGCGGCCGCTCCTGCCGCAGCGCCCGCTGCCCCAGTGGCAGCAGCCCCTGCACCCACAGCTTCATCCTTCGGCGGATCTGCCGACATCGAGTGCGATGTGCTCGTGTTGGGCGGTGGCCCAGGCGGCTATTCGGCAGCCTTCCGCGCGGCTGACCTCGGCTTGAACGTGGTCATCGTCGAGCGCTACGCCACCTTGGGCGGTGTGTGTTTGAACGTGGGTTGCATTCCTTCCAAAGCGCTGTTGCACGTCGCGGCCGTCATGGACGAAGTCAGCCACATGGCCGACTTGGGCGTGGACTTTGGCAAGCCGGTGGTCAACATCGACAAGCTTCGCGGTCACAAAGAAAAAGTCATTGGCAAACTCACCGGTGGCTTGGCGGCCATGGCCAAGATGCGCAAGGTCACGACAGTGCGCGGTTTGGGCCAATTCGTGGGTGCCAACCACCTTGAAGTGTCTGAGACCAGCGGCACCGCGCAAGAGCAAACCGGCAGCAAAAAAGTGATCGCCTTCAAACGCGCCATCATCGCCGCAGGTTCGCAAGCTGTGCGTTTGCCTTTCATGCCGAATGACCCACGCGTGGTCGACAGCACGGGCGCTTTGGAACTCAAAGAAGTCCCCAAGCGCATGCTCATTTTGGGCGGCGGCATCATCGGCCTGGAAATGGGCACGGTTTACAGCACGTTGGGCGCACGCCTCGATGTGGTGGAAATGATGGACGGCCTCATGCAAGGTGCTGACCGTGACTTGGTCAAAGTCTGGCAAAAGATGAACGCCAAGCGCTTTGACAACATCATGCTCAAGACCAAGACCGTGTCTGCACGCGCTTTGCCCGAAGGCATTGAAGTCACGTTTGCACCGGCAGAAGAGGGCGGCACAGCCCCCGCGCCGCAGGTGTACGACCTCGTGTTGCAAGCTGTGGGCCGCACGCCCAATGGCAAAAAACTCGCCGCTGAAAAAGCGGGCGTGTCTGTGACCGACCGTGGCTTCATCAACGTCGACATTCAAATGCGCACCAACGTGCCGCACATCTTCGCCATTGGCGACATCGTGGGCCAGCCCATGTTGGCGCACAAAGCGGTACACGAAGCACACGTGGCGGCCGAAGTGATTGCGGGCGAACTGCAAGGCAACAAAGAGTTGGCAGCCGCTGCGTTCAACGCACGCGTCATCCCTAGCGTGGCCTACACCGACCCCGAAGTGGCATGGGTGGGCTTGACCGAAGACCAAGCCAAAGCGCAAGGCATCAAGGTGAAAAAGGGCTTGTTCCCTTGGACCGCCTCGGGCCGCGCCATTGCCAACGGCCGCGACGAAGGTGTGACCAAACTGCTGTTTGACGATAGCCCCGAGGCCCACGGCCACGGCAAGATCTTGGGCGGCGGCATGGTGGGCACGCATGCGGGCGACATGATTGGCGAGATCGCTCTGGCGATTGAGATGGGCGCAGACGCTGTGGACATCGGCAAGACTATCCACCCCCACCCCACGCTGGGCGAAAGCATCGGCATGGCGGCAGAGGTGGCGCACGGTAGCTGTACGGACTTGCCGCCTGGCAAGAAGTAAAAGCTTCGCTTTTTAAACAAAGAAGCCGCCAACCTGAAATGGTTGGCGGCTTTTTTATTGGGCATGACGGCTTGGGCGTCCATCATTCACTCTCGCCTGAGAGTGTCCTATATTTTGTGTAAATGCGGCTGGTATCAGCCCATGGGCATCCGGAGATTATTTCGTTCAGTCGCCGCAAATTTCGCGTAGATGAGACGGGGCGTTACCGCATATGGTTTTTCAGTACGTCACCCCTGGGGCTTGGACGCCATGGGTTTTCGGCAGGCTTGTTTAAAACAGCCGAGGGTCAAACCGGAAAGGGTGGCGCTCAATTTTGATCAATATTCTGCGGTAGTCTGGGTGTGCAGGATTGATCAGCAAATTCAACTCGGATGGTTCTACAAAAGAGGGCACCCACAAGCCGAGGCTGGATGTGGACGTCAGCCAGGACAAGCCCAGGGCCTGTGTGGCGGCTTCGTTGCTTTGCCAGTCGGTTGGCAATCCCCAGTCAGAAGCTGCCATCAGCAAGCAGTCATCGGGCAACTCCAATTGCATCAAGGCTTGGTTTTTGGGGTTGGCCCCGTTGCAGTGGACGCGCTTTTCCAATTGACACAAGGCACGGGTAGATGCCGCATAGACCACTTGGTGTGCGCCTATGGCATGCCAGCGGCCATGGCCCAAGGTTGATCCGAAACCCAGCGTGGCAAGAATGGCAGAGGAGGGCAGTGCGGGGTTTTCGCAAAATCCAATCCGCCAGACGGTGGTCAAACGACACCGCCATAACGGATTGCAATCAAAATGTCTTTGACGCGTTGTGCACCGAAGCTGGTTTTGGCCAACTCCAGCGGGCTGTCACCCTCCAGCATGGGGTGTGGGCGACGCAACCAAGCCGAGGCTTCGTCATCTGTCTCAAAGGTGTCGGCGGCCATTTGCCCAAGTTCCAGCAGACGCAACACGCTTTCAGCCGAATGCATGGGCAGCAGTTGCCCTTTGGCGGCTTTGCGGTTGGCGGTGCTGCGGTCCAGATCAAGGTACTCTGCAATCATCCCTTTGCCCAGCCCCAGGTAGTCGCCCAGCGGCCCAATGGCTTGACTGGAAATGCCGCGCTTGAGGAGCTTGCAGGCCCCTGCGCTGGACAAGCTGGCCAGACGCGCACCCACCATCACACGTGTGGATTCTGTTCGCGAATCGTCGAGGTCTTGGGCGTCCAGAATGGCCCAAAGCGCCGAGAGTGCAGCGCTGCGAGGGGTGCTGATGGCAGCGATGGCTTGTGTTTTCATGGCGCAATTACATCATTTACTTGATGCAATTACAACAATTTTGAGTGAATTTGCCGCAGCTCAATGCGCCCCGAGGTCACACCCCGCACCCCATCCGCTTCATCACCTTCCTCGCTGCACAGCGCAGCAATCAAGGCTTGGTCCACCGCTTGGCCGGACAGCTGCAGCTCTTCATTCTTTGGGCCTGCGCTGTGCCAAAGGCGCTGAGTGCAACGCTCGATAGGGCAGCAAGGCCAATTTGTCGGCGACGGAGGTCATGGGCTTGGGTCATGAAGAAATCTCCGAATGAAAATAGCCCATGCTTTGTCTGAAGAAATCAATTAGCCCGCTACTCGGGAAAACCTAGCCCGGGCAGTCCCTCGTCACCTGTTGGCTGCAAGCGAATGAATTTTCAACCACGATGAGGTGTATTGTGCTGCGTCCCTACAGCCCACGAACCATTGCCGCCATGTTCTCATTACTTTTTCGAAAAACGCTGGCCTTGACGTTGATGGGGCTCATCTCACTGTTGAATTTGAGCGCCTATGCGGCCGATTACGCCGGTCCGCTGTTTGATGCACACCTGCACTACAACACCGAAGCCTGGAACGGCCAAACCGGTCCGCATCCAGTACCCGATGTGTTTGCACGGATGCAGCGAAGTGGCGTCAAGGCCATCGTCTCCAACTCGCGGCCCAATGATGGAACCCTTTCGCTGGCCCAAGCGCGCGCCGAGGCTGCCTCAGAGGGAGTGACCGTTGTGCCATTCGTTCGCCTGTACCGCAACCGCGCTGACTATGACTCTTGGTTCCGCGACGAAAGTATTTATGACATGGTGCTGGCAGAACTCGCGCGTGGAACACCGGTGGGGCCTTATCGGGGCATTGGCGAATTTCATCTTTATGACAGTGCCAATGCCAGCGGCACCGTAGCCCAAAAGCTGATGGTGCTGGCCGAAGAAAAGCAGTTGGTGGTGCTGGCCCATGTGGACGATGTCGCGATCGACCTGTTGATGGCCAACACGCCATCCAAGGGGCAAAAGTTGCGTTTGATTTGGGCGCACACAGGCATTGGAGGCCCACCGGTCACGCGCGTGGAGGCCTTGATGGCCAAGTACCCTGGCCTGATGGGAGAACTTTCTTATCGGCCGGGCTTGACCTGTGACGGAGGTTTCTTGTGCCCGGAATGGCGTGCGCTCATGCTCAAATACCCTGGGCGTTTTTTGATCGGGTCAGACACTTGGATCAATCAACGCTGGCAACAATATGAAGACAACATGCGGGGCTATCGCGTTTGGCTGGGGGGGTTGCCGCCCGATGTGGCCAAAAAAATAGCCTGGCAGAACGGTTCGGCCTTGTTCGGCTTGCGTCACTGAACAGAAAAATTCAGCTCATCCGCGCAAACCCAAGGCACATAGGGGTTGTCGATTTCCCAGCCAATCGATCTGCCAAGCCAAAAAGGCGATGAATTCACCACCGCCTTTTTGAGTTGATTACAGCGTTGGGTAATCGGTGTAGCCCTTGGCACCGGGGGTGTAGAAGGTGCTTTGGTCGGGTACGTTCATGGCCGCACCCGCTTTCACACGGGCAGGGAAGTCGGGGTTGGCGAGGAAGCCGTTGCCAAAGGCGACAGCGTCAAGCTTGCCTTCGGTGGTGGCCGCTTCGGCCTCGGCTGGGGTGTAGCCCATGTTGCCAATCAGCACACCTTTATAGTGGGCGCGGGCAAGGGGCATCACATCGGCTTTTTGCAGGCCAAAAAAGTCCGCCCGCATGATGTGCAAGTAGGCCAAATCAAAGCGGTTGAGTTGCTCAGCCAGGTAGGCTGTCCAAGCCAGCGGGTCGCTGTCTTTCATGTCGTTGTAGCTGTTCAGGGGCGACAGGCGCAGGCCCACGCGGTCGCTGCCGATGACCGCACACACGGCGGTCAACACTTCAAACAGGAAGCGTGCGCGTTGTTCCAATGTGCCGCCGTAGCTGTCGCTGCGTTGGTTGGCGCTGTCGCGCAGGAATTGATCAATCAAGTAGCCGTTGGCACCGTGTACTTCCACGCCGTCAAAACCTGCCGCCATGGCGTTTTTGGCGGCCTGCGCAAAGGCTTGCACGATGGTGGCAATTTCGCTTTCCAGCAAGGCGTGGGGCGTGGCTTGGGGCAGCATGCCTTGCGCGGTGTGGGCATCGCCCTGGAGCGGCAGGTTGCTGGACGAAACAATCGGTGCCCCGCCATTGTTGGCCGGGTGTGCGGCGCGGCCAGCGTGCCAGATTTGCATGAAAATTTTGCCGCCCTTGGCATGAACAGCTGCAGTGGTCTCTTTCCAGGCTTCAATTTGTTCGGCGTTGTAAATGCCGGGTTCGTTGACAAAGGCCGAGGTGTTCTCGGCAATCATGGTGCACTCGGTGATGATCAGCCCGGCGCTGGCGCGCTGCGCGTAGTACTCGGCCATGAGCGAATTGGGCAAATGCCCTGCACTGGCACGCGCGCGGGTCAGCGGTGCCATAAGCATGCGGTTGGCGAGGGAAATGGAACCGATTTGAAGAGGGTTAAATAGCATAGGAATTTTTTGGATCCATGAGGAAAGACAGCGGTGGAAATTGCTTCCGAAAGACTACATGGTGTTAAAAAAGGGGATTGCAAGGCCAGTGCGTTGCCATTGCGTTGCCGTTCAGCGGATTTGGTATTGCCTGCCTAACAACTTTGTTTACATGCCGCAGGTCATGCAAGCGGTGCCGACGGCGGTGGTGGTCATGCTGGGTAGCTGGGTGCAGGGGAGTATGTCGAGTACGCAGAGAGGAAAGTAAGTCACGTTCGAAAATGTCGAAACCGGCAGCACAGCCCCCGCGCCGCAGGTGCACGACTTCGTGTTGCAAGCCGTAGGCCGCGCCATTTCCAACGGCCGCGACGAAGGCGTGACCAAACTGCTGTTTGACGATTCACCCGAGGCCCACGGTCACGGCAAAATCTTGGGCGGCGGCATGGTGGGCACGCACGCGGGTGACATGATTGGCGAGATCGCTCTGGCGATTGAGATGGGCGCAGACGCTGTGGACATCGGTAAAACCATCCACCCACACCCCACGCTGGGCGAAAGCATCGGCATGGCGGCAGAAGTGGCGAACGGCAGTTGCACGGACTTGCCGCCGAGCAAGAAATAATTGGCTTCAGCGCTGCACGAAGCAAAAGCCCCGGACGGGAAACTGTCCGGAGCTTTTTTGTGACTGGCACGCTGACGAATGGCTAAAATGGCCAATCGATTCAGGAGTCCACCATGCGTGTCACCGCCACCGAAGCCAAGAACCGTTTTGGCAGCCTTTGCGCTCAGGCCAAGCGCGAGCCCGTGTTTGTGGAGAAAGCCGGTCAGCTCGACTCGGTCATTCTGTCCGCCGAGCAGTACCAGGCGCTCAAGGCCGGGCAGGACGGGGCCAGCCGGGCTTCGCGCAAACAGGCGTTTGAAGCCCAGTTTGGCGACTGGATCGCTGCGCAGAACGCCCGGGTCGAAGCCCACGGCATTCCGGGCGCTGACCTTCGCCCTTGGTAAGCGACCCATGGCGCAGTACGACGTGTTTCCCAACCCAAGCCGCAGCGGGGCGGAGGGTATTCCGTATGTGGTGGTGGTCCAGAGCGACTTGCTCGATGGCTTGGCCACTCGCTTGACCATGCCCCTCGCTCAGCCCGATACCATGGTCAAAGTGCCCACCGTGCTGTGCCCAACCATCCATGTGAACGGGCAGCGCCTTAACGCGTTGGCGCATTACACCGCGCCATTGCCCGCCAAACTGCTTCGGAGCCCTGTGGACAACGTGGCCGCGCAGGCCAGCGCACTGGTGGCGGCGATGGATGCGGTGATGTCGGGCATCTGAGGAATGGAGTCGGAGAGCGAGTTGTACAACAGCGGCATCGTCGATGTGTCGCACCGTTACCCCAAGATGTACGTGGTGCGGCCACAGTTCTTTGTGCCCCTGATCACGCTGTTGCGCAATGCCGCTTTGAACGCGATGAAGTACAAGTCCGAGCTGGCCTTGGTGCGCTCGCAGAACGTGGACATCACCAAGTTTGAAACCCAGCTGGACGAATTCAAGACGACGTTTGGACGCAACTGGCGCCCGGCCTCTGAGGGCTTTGAAGAAGCCGTCAAGCGCATTGACGAAGCCATCAAGGACCTGGAAAAAACCAAGGAAGCGCTGCACAAGTCAGCCAACAATTTGCGCCTGGCCAACGACAAGGCCGACGACTTGACGATCAAGAAGCTCACACGGGGCAACCCCACGATGGCGGCCAAGTTTGAAGAGTTGCCGGGGTCCTAGCCATTTTTGAGTTGCATTTTTAAAAATACGCCTCATAACTTGAGGTGTATTGAGGGGCAGCAGCTCAACCTGGAGTCTTTGCGGTCGTCGGTGGCGCACCGGCTTGCGCTGGCCGATGCGCCGGGCGCAGACCGTTCGGTTGAAGGTTTGGTGCAGGTGATGCAAGACGCCTTGGCCAACCACCGTGCCGCGCTGGATGTGGACAGGCTGTGCCGCTGGCAGTCGGCCTTGTTTCCCGGTGGCACGTCGGGCATTGTCCGTATTGCGGTGGGCCGCTTGCGTGACCATGCCGATGCCATGCAAATTGTCAGCGGGCCTTTGGGACGTGAAGTGGTGCATTACGAGGCACCACCCTCTTCAAGCGTTGGTGCAGAGATGGATCTTTTTTTGGCTTGGTTCGCCAACCCAGCAGTCACGCTGAACGGTATTGCACGCGCAGCCTTGGTGCATTTGTGGTTTGAGTCCATCCACCCTTTTGAAGATGGCAATGGCCGCATAGGGCGTGCTTTGGCAGACATGGCTTTGGCGCAAGACATGTGTGCGCAAGACCCAGAGGCCAATCCCACGCTGGTACGGGTGTTCGGCTTGGCGCATCAAATGCACAAAACGCGTTCGGCTTATTACGATGCGCTCAACCACGCGCAGCGCTTGCGAGGTGTATCGCTGGATGCCCAAGGGATTGATGTCACAGCATGGGTGCAGTGGTTTGTGCAGGCTTTCACCCGTGCCTGTGTGGCCAGTCAGGCTGTGGTGCGCGATGCGACAGATAAAGCGCATTTTCGGTTGCGCGCAGCGCAATGCCACATCAACCCGCGCCAAAGCAAGGTGCTCGAGCGTTTGCTCGACGCCGGGCATGTGGGCTCGGGCGGCGGATTTTTGGGCGGCATGAGCACCGACAAGTACGCCAACATCACTGGCACCTCCAAAGCGACAGCCGCACGCGATTTGGCCGATTTGGCTCAGCACGGCTTGTTGCGCATCGAGGGTTTGGGCAAGGCCACGCGCTATGTCGTGAATGTGCCAGGTTGGGAGCAGCCAGCGATCAGGCCTTAACGGCTTGCTTCAATGCGCACCGAGCTAACACCCCTCAGCCCTATCCCCATCCGCCTCATCACCTTCCTGGCTGCAGAGCGCCTCAATCAAGGCTTGGTCCAGCACTTGGCCGGATAGCAGCTGCTCTGAAATGAATGCGCATAATATGCGCATATTCTCATTGGAGGCCCCTATGCCACGCACCAGCAGCGCCATGCCCTTATCCCGAAAACGCCCAGTCAACCTCACCTTGAGTGAAGGCTTGATCGCCGAGCTCAAAGGCTACACCTCTAATTTGTCTGCCACGGCTGAAGCCTTGCTCACGGCTTATGTGGTGGAGCAAAAGCAGGCACGTTCAAGTCGGCAAAAGCAGGCAGACCAAACCGTGGCGGGTTGGAACGCTTTGCATGCACAAGTCGGCTCATTTGCCGATGAGCACTCCACACTCTGATGGCTCAGTTTGACCTTCATCGAAACAAAGGCCCTTTGAAGGACACCATTCCTTACGTCGTGGTGGTTCAGTCTTCTTTGTTGGATGGCTATCGCCGTCGGGTGGTTGTGCCTTTGGTCAGGCGCATTGCGCTGCCTGCGGGTATTGCTGGCACGCGCATGAACCCGAGCTTCAAAGTGCGTGGTGCGGTGTTGGTGCTGCACCCGTTGGACATGGTTTCAGTGGCGCTCGATCAGCTCGGTGAGTGCGTGGGTTCCCTGGCTGAGCATGGGCAGGAGATTGCGGATGCGTTGGATGAGTTGCTGACGCGTTCTTGGCACGGATAAAAAGTAACTGGCCGCGACGCGACGCTGACAGGCTCTGACCGCTTCTAAGCCCCGGACGGGAAACGGTCCGGGGCTTTTTATCGGGCAGGCAATACTTCACGATTCGGGATAACCCTGTATTCATTCCTGATATTTCAGTCATTACTGAAAATTCAAAAGAGCTGGCTAAAATCGCTCCATGACTATTTCAGACCAAATTCCTGCGCTCAACCGCGAGTTCATCGCCCATTTCGGTGAAATGGGCAGCAAGTGGGGCATCAACCGCACGGTTGGCCAAATTTACGCGCTGCTCTATGTGTCGCCGCAGGCCTTGAACGCCGATGAGATTGCCGAGGCGCTGGCGTTCTCGCGCTCCAACGTGAGCATGGGCCTCAAAGAGTTGCAGGCCTGGCGGCTGGTGCGTTTGCGCCATCAAGCGGGTGACCGGCGCGAGTACTTTGAGGCGCCCGCTGACGTCTGGGAGATCTTTCGGGTGCTGGCCGAGGAGCGCCGCCGCCGTGAAATCGAGCCCACTTTGAGCATGCTGCGAACCGCCTTGTTGGAGACACCCCATACCGACGCAGAGCGCCATGCCCAGCAGCGCATGCGCGAAATGCACGACCTGATCGACCGCCTCATGACTTGGTTTGACGACGTGCAAAAGCTCGCGCCCGAGACCGCCATGCAGCTCATGGGCATGGGTGCCACGGTGACCAAAGTGCTCGAATTCAAAGACCGCCTGACCGGTCGCGGCAACAAAGCACCGGTCATCAGCCAGACACGCGACAGCGCTTGACCCCCTAAGAAAGCCACCATGGACATCGACGCACTCATCCTCTCGCGCATTCAGTTTGCTGCGAACATCAGTTTTCACATCCTGTTCCCCACCATCACCATCACGCTGTGCTGGTTCTTGCTGTTCTTCCGATGGCGTTTCGCCCGCACCCAAGACCAGGCGTGGGAAGAGGCCTACTATTTTTGGACCAAGGTGTTCGCGCTCACCTTTGCGCTGGGGGTGGTCTCGGGCATTGTGATGAGTTTCCAGTTCGGCACCAACTGGCCGGGATTCATGGAGCGCACGGGCAATATTTCAGGGCCGTTGCTGGGCTACGAGGTGCTGACGGCGTTTTTCCTGGAGGCCAGCTTCTTGGGCATCATGCTGTTTGGCCGAGGCCGGGTGAGCGAGCGGGTGCACCTGATCGCCACATTTTTGGTCGCGTTTGGCACCACCATGTCGGCCTTCTGGATCTTGAGCCTGAACTCCTGGATGCACACCCCGGCGGGTTTCGAAATCATCAACGGCCAGTTCATCCCCACCGATTGGCTGGCGGTGGTCTTTAACCCTTCGTTTCCCTACCGCTTCTCGCACAAGTTGCTCGCCTCGGCGCTGACCGCGTCGTTCCTGATCGCTGGGCTGTGCGCTTGGCAGCTGCTCAAAGGCAGCGCCACACGCGGCACCCACAAAGCCATGCGTGCGGCCGTTTTCACCGCCGCTTGCGTGATGCCGCTGCAGTTCCTGGTGGGTGACATGCACGGCCTGAACACCCTGGAGCACCAACCGGCCAAAGTTGCTGCCATGGAGGGCATTTGGGAAACTGAGCGTGGCGCACCGCTGACGCTCTTTGGCATTCCAGACCAAGAAGCACGCACCACCCACTACGCGGTGAAGATCCCCAAAGTGGCCAGTTTGATCCTGACCCACGAGCTGGACGGTGAAGTCAAGGGCATCAACGAATTTGAAGGGGCGCACCCACCCGTGGCACCGGTGTTCTATGCCTTTCGCGTGATGGTGGGTGTGGGCTCGTTGATGTTGCTGGTGGCCAGTTTCACCGCCTGGCGCTTGTGGCGTCAGCGCAGGCAGCCAGAAGTGACACTGCCCAAGCCCCTGCTGTGGGTGCTCTCGGGCATGGCTTTCTCCGGCTGGGTCGCCACGCTGGCGGGCTGGTACGTGACCGAGATCGGTCGCCAACCCTTCCTGGTGCATGGCTTGATGCGCACCAGCGAAGCCGCCACCACCTTGCCGCCGCCCTACATTGCGCTCACCTTGACGGCCTACTTGGTGGTTTATGGCCTGCTGTTGGTGACTTATGTCGGCGTGTTGAAGTACATGGCAGAGAACCCCAAAGAACACAAACAGGAAGCGCCCACGGGTGCCTTGTTGGGCAAAGCGGGGGTGTGATGAACCTCGTCTTTGCATATCTGAACCTGAAACTGAAAGGCGACCATGACTTGGGCTGAATTTCTGCCATTGTTTTTTCTGGCTGTGATGGGGCTGTCCCTGCTGGCTTATGTGGTTTTGGATGGTTACGACCTGGGCGTTGGTTTGTTGCTCTTGCAAGCGAGCGACGCCGAGAAGGACACCATGATCGCCAGCATCGGACCGTTTTGGGACGCCAACGAGACCTGGCTGGTGCTGGGTGTGGGCGTGTTGTTGATCGCTTTTCCGATGGCACATGGTTTGGTGCTGCAGGCCTTGTACCTGCCGGTGGCGATGATGCTGATTGGCTTGATCTTGCGAGGCGTGGCGTTTGACTTCCGAGCGAAAGCACCGCTGAAGTACAAGTCGTTCTGGAACCGCGCGTTTTTTGCTGGCTCGCTCATGGCCAGTGCATCGCAGGGCTGGATGCTGGGCAGCTACATCACCGGTTTTGCCAGCGGCCCCCTGGGCTGGGCATTTAGCCTGGGCATTGCCGTCACCTTGCCCGCCGCTTATGTGCTGCTGGGTTCGGGCTGGTTGATCATGAAAACCGAAGGCGATCTGCAGCAAAAAGCCGTGCGCTGGGCGCGGCTTGTGCTGTGGCCCATGGCGGGCGCCTTGCTGGCCATCTCGGCGGCCACCCCCTTGGTGAAGGCGGGCGTTCTGGAGAAATGGTTCGGTGTACCGCAGGTGTTTGCCTTGCTGCCCGTGCCCCTCATGTGCGCCTTGGCTTTTTTTGCCATGCGTTGGGTGCTCACAAGGCCAAATCTGGTCAATGCGGGCTACGGCTGGTTGGTGTTCGCCAATACCGTGCTGATTTTTGTGCTGGCCTTCTTCGGCTTGGCCTACAGCATCTTCCCCGACATCGTGATCGGCCGCATGACGGTGTGGGAAGCTGCCATCAGCACCGCGTCGCTGAATGTGATTTTTTTCGGTGTGGCGATCACCTTGCCGGTGATCATCGGCTACACGGTGTTCATGTACCGCGTGTTTTGGGGCAAGGCGACTGCACTGAAGTACGGTTGAACCTGCTGTGGTGTGCCCGATTCAACGCAAAAAAATGCTCTCGATGTTGGCCGCTGAGAAGTTCTTGCTGAGGACTTCAAAGACTCAAATCAGCGAGAGCACATGTTGGAACACTTGTGCACCTCCCCACAACAGCAACATCACCGAAGCCACCGCCACAACCGTGGCCAGATAACCCGCCAGCAACATCAGACCATCCCGAAGTCGCAGACCCCACGCGATCAAGACGATGGCCAGTGCGGGCAGAACATTGTCAAAGCTGATCACGGGAACTGGAACCATCATCGACAAGCCTGCAACAAAAAGCATTGACCCGTTGAACAGGCGTGCCGGCTTGTTGCTCAAGGGCAGCAAGCGAGGTCGCCAGACCCGAGCGAGCACATGAATGATGCGGTTGACCGTGGCGACCAGTAACGACTGGATGTGCCCATTCATCTCGCGCTTGGCAAGCCAAGCTGGCAATTGCAGAGATTGACCTTTGCAAAGCCCAATGGCTGTCAGCAGGCAAAAAGCCCCAACGGCCGACCCCATGCCGGGCAACGCGACCGGGAACAAAAGCGGCAAGGCCATGAGCCCCAACCACAGCAGCCGCTGCCGGTTGTTCTCGCCAATGGTGTCTGCCAGCGTGCCGCCCATGCGTGCCAGCTGAGCCGAGACCATCCTTTGGACGGTGCTGCGCCGTTTGCTCAGCGTGTTTTCGGGTGAGTTGGCGGATGGTGGAAGTGAGTGGGACATGGTGAATCAAAACACGGCGGCTGGAACCCAATCTCGTCGAAACAAGGGCATTCGACGGCACACGCATGGGCAAAGTTGATAATCTTCAGACCCATTTATTTGATCACACCCCCATGCCCGACACCCGACACTCCAGCGCCATTGGCCTTGATTTGTCAGCCCATTCACGGTTTCAAACCCATTTATCCAGCGTTGCCTTCAAGGGCGACAGCTTGTGGGCCGCAGGCGGGTGCTCTGTGTCGCGCCGGGGGGCTGACCGCCGCGAGAGCGAACTCATGGTATTTGGTGACTTGGAGCTACGTGGCTCATGACGGCTTGTTGGGTTGAGTCAGGCGTCAATGCCTTATCCCCCAAGGTCACGGGCCCGCGGTTTGACCCGGCCGCAGCCCTGCTGTTTGTCATCAACTCATCCTCCGGTGCCCATGACATCCGAGCCAAATGCGCCGTGATTGAATCTGCCCTGTCAGCCCATGGGCGCCGGGGTGAGCTGAGGGTGTGCAGCCCATCAGAACTGCAGCAAGTCGCCACCGAGGCCGCAGCGGTGGCCGTCTCGCGCGGCTCGGCGGTGGTCGCCGTGGGCGGTGATGGCAGCCTGAGCACCGTGGCCCAAGTCGCTCATGCAGCCGGTTGCCCAATAGGTGTCATTCCCTACGGGACCTTCAACTACTTTTCCCGAACGCACGGCATACCCACCGATCCTCAGGCTGCGGCACAGATGCTGCTGAACGCCCAGCCCATCCCCGTTCAGGTGGCTGCCATCAACCACCGCATGTTTCTCGTCAACGCCAGTTTGGGGCTTTACCCTGAACTGTTGCAAGACCGTGAGGCCTACAAAGCTCGGTTTGGCCGCAGCCGCTGGGTGGCGTTTGTGGCCGCTTTTGTGACGCTGCTGCGCGCCCAGCGACGACTGCGTCTGCACATCGAAATCGGTGGCTCGCAGCGCGATGTCCAAACCTTGACTCTTTTTCTCGGCAACAACCGGCTTCAGCTGGCGCAACTGGGTGCAGAGCCAGCAGACACCTTGGCCGGCACCCCCGGCCACGGCAGCATGGCCGCGCTGATGTTGAGGCCCATCGGCACGCTGGCCATGATAAGGCTGATGCTGCACGGTGCCATGGGGCAGCTGGGCGAAGCCGCCGGCGTGGAAAGTTTCGAGTTCCATCGCATGGTGGTCAAACCCAGACTGTCCAGCCCCCGCAAGGAGGTGGTGGTCGCGCTTGACGGCGAGGTGGCGCGGATGCGCTGGCCCATCGACATTCGTGTCCTCGACAAGCCCCTGTTCTTGCTTCAAGCGCGCGGCGCTGCAAACAGGGACAGCGGGTCAGGGATGGGCGCATGAGCGTCGTGCTGCACCTGTCCGACACGCATTTCGGCACCGAGCAGCCGCTGGTGCTTGAGGCATTGGCAACGTTGGCAGCGCAGCAACAACCCGATGTGGTGGTGCTTTCGGGTGACATCACACAGCGAGCCAGGCCCACCCAGTTCAAGGCGGCCAAAGCCTTCATTGACCGAATGGTTGCGCCGGCAGTGGTCATTCCAGACAACCACGACATTGCGTTGTTCGACCTGTGGACAAGGATGACCCAGCCTTATGGGCGTTTTTCCGCCGCGTTTGGGCCCGATCTGGAGCCCGTTTACCAATCGCCAGACTGTCTGGTGGTGGGCGTCAACACCACTCGCGCAGGGCGACACAAGCACGGCGAGGTCTCGGCATCTCAAATGGCGCGGGTGGTCAGCTTGCTGGCAGCCGCCAAGCCGCAGCAGTTGTGTGTGGTGGTGGTCCACCAACCGGCAGCGGTGCCCGTGGCTGGCGAACGAGCCAACCTGCTGCGTGGCCATGAGGCTGCCACACAGGTTTGGGCAGAGGCCGGCGCAGATCTGGTGCTGGGCGGCCACATTCACCTGCCTTTCACCCTGCGCGTAGACGGACTCGCGCGGCGACTGTGGGTGGTTCAGGCGGGCACGGCTGTCTCAACGCGCACGCGACCAGGCGTGCCCAATTCGGTGAATCTTCTGCGCTGGGGTGATGCTGCCACTGCGCTGGCAACCGCCACACCCGCAGCCCCCGTCACGGGCCCCACCTGCCTGATCGAACGGTGGGACTTTTGCGCACACCAGCAGGCGTTTGCGCTGACAGTGGTCACGGCGGTGCAGCCCGAGCGGGGCAACTCCCCTGACTGAAACAGGTGCACTGGCGGCCGACTAAACGGTTTGCCGACAAAGTGGGTGGCTCAGGTGAAAGCGCACGCCAGGTGTCGCGAAACACCGCTTGTTCCACTTTGGCACGCTGTTCGATCGGGCAGGCCACCCGAATCACCAGCACCAGGTGTTCGGGGTCAGAAAAGTCCCACGACACCTTGGTTTTACCAGAGGGCAGGGCAATGAAATTTTCTTCTGATGCCTTGCGAAAGTGGGTCATGGCCTCTTCTTGCCAAGCCGCTGTGGCGTGATCGGCAGCGGCCAAGGCGGCCGCTTCGATGCCGTCCAGATCATGAGAAAAGCGTTCGGGCATCGGAATCCGGATGGCGTGCAGCGCAAAGGCTCCGTTGGGAGACGCGTTGACCAGCGGGTGGGTCAGCAGCAACCCATTGGGAAACTCGGCCACTTTGCCAGTGCGTTGGCCTGCCTTGTCCAGCTCCACCAGCGTGGTTGCAAACATGTCGATATCCACAACCCGTCCGCGCAGTTGGTTGAATTCGATCACGTCGCCAATCTTGTAAGGCTGCACCAGGGTGGCATAAAAGTAGCCGTGGATGCACATCACAAGCTCCTTGCTGACAATCAGAATGGCCCCCGCCACCGCAGCCAACGACAGCGCAAAGCCTGCAATGGTGGACGCCCAGACCGACACGATGATGAGCATGGCCACAAACCAGATCACGTTGCGCACCCACACCAGCTGCATGCGGCGCTTTTCTGCCGAGATCTCCATGCGAGCGAGGTAGCGTGCCCAAAGGTTCGACACCAAGAAGGCCAGGCCAATCAGCACAGCGGTGATGATGACCTTTTCCCACTGCCCGGGAATCCAGGCGGCCAAGCGTTCAAAAATGGACATGGGCATCAGATCAGTAAAGCGGCGATAAAAATTCCCACCATGATGAAAGAAATCACCACTTTGGCGACCAAACCCACCACGATGCCCACCCAAGTGGCCACGCCGACTTTGGCCGCGCGGCCGTGGTCTTTGCGAGCCAGGTACTCCCCCAGTGCAGCACCCACGAGGGGCATGAACAGAACGCCCACGAAGCCCATGAACAGTCCCAGCACGGTGCCCACCGCTGCGCCAATCAGGGCCTGTTGGCTGGCCCCCGCTCTTTGCGCGCCCATCCATCCCGCTGCGTAATCCAAGGCCCAGGCCAACACCGCCAGCACGGTGATCACCGCCAGTGTGGTCATGCTGATCCGGGCAAAGTCGTCAATCCATGCGCCCAGCACGATTCCAGCCCAAACCAGCAAGGTGCCCGGCAGCACAGGCAGCACCGTGCCGGCCAAGCCCAACACCATCAAAACGACACACAACACCCACAGCAACGTTATTTCCACAGACAACTTTCACGATCATGGTTGACCAGCATCCGCCAACAGATGCCGTGAATTTCAACGGCATCAAAGCCACTATGGCACAGGATGGTCGGATCAAAAGCCTGACCGTGAATGCCCGCTGAACCGTGGGCCATTGCGGCAGATTCGTGGGCTTGTTGTTCGTTGGCCTCTGCGATGTGCCAACCTTTCCCGAAACCTTTACGCTTGTGTGTATCCGGTCTATGCAGGTGACTGCCTGAGCGTAGCGGATGCTGTAAATTGAGCCCAATGCCATGCCCATGTCCATCAAAGGGCGCGGTTTTGCCTACTTTGCCTCCCCAGCCACTTAACCCATGAATCCTCCATCTGCTGCACCGATGCGGGCCGACCACCCGCTCAAAGGCATTGCCTGGATGGTGGCGGGGGTGCTCTTGTTGTCGGTCATGGATGCTTTGTCCAAGCATGCGGTGTCCCAGTTGTCGATTCCTGTGTTGATTGCGGCGCGTTCAGCGATGGTGCTGGTTTTGCTGGTGCCCTGGGTGCTGCGCAGTGGGGGCTGGTCGGCTTTGCGCACCCACCGACCTGGGGCGCAGCTCTTGCGCGGCTTGTTGGCAGTGTGTTCGATGCTGGCTTTTTTTGAGAGCCTGCGTTTGTTGCCGCTGGCCACGGTGATCGCCATCAGTTTTGCCGCACCGCTGTTCATGACCCTGTTGTCAGTGCCTTTGCTCAAAGAGCGTGTAGGCGTGCACCGCTGGGGCGCGTTGTTGGCCGGCTTTGTGGGCGTGGGCCTGATCGTTGGGCCGCAGGCGATGGACGGCGAGCTGGGTTGGGGGGCCGGGCTGGCCTTGGTGGCGGCATTTTTTTATGCCGCTTCGATGACCTGTGTGCGCTGGCTTTCCCCCACCGAAAGCGATTTGTCGATGTTGGTTTGGCAGAACATGACGATGGGTCTGGCCGGTGCGGTGGGCTTGTTCTTTGTGCCCCTCGAGGTCGCGCCGGGCATGTGGCCAATCATGGCTTTGATGGCCGTTTTGGTGTTGCTGGGCCAGCGTTGCACCTTCCGGGCCTTTCGGCTGGCACCGGTCGGTGTGGTCGCGCCTTTCCATTACAGCGAGCTGCTGTGGGCGGCCTTGTTCGGGTGGGTGTTTTGGCAGGAGTGGCCGGGGCCCCATGTCTGGTGGGGCGCGTTGTTTGTGGTCGGCGCGGGTTTGTACACTTTGTGGCGTGAGCGCATGCGCACCTTGACTGGCGGTTGACGGGCTTGTTGGATCTCACAAGCCCCAGCCAGACTCAATCGGCATAACCCGGGTTCACTCGGTCAATCACCCGCATCATGGCTTCAAAAAACAGGCGCTCGCGTTCGCTGCGGGGGTGGCGGTCTTGGGGGCTGGGGTTTTTGATGCGCTGAATGACGGATTCGGTCAGCACATTCAGGGGCTGGCCTGTGCCCATGGCCAGCACTTGGGTGCGGCAGGCTTTTTCGAGTTTGTAGAGCCTGCGGTAAGCTTGTGCCACGGTGTCGCCAATCGTCATCACGCCATGGTTTTTCATGAAGAGCACGGTCTTGCCGCCGCTCATGAGCTGCGACAAGCGTTCGCCCTCAGACAGGTCTGCCGCCAGCCCGGTGTAATGGTCGTCGTAGGCGATGGCACCATCAAAGAAGGCAGCTGTTTGGGTGGCCGGCAACAAGCGGTTGGCTTTGAGCATGTTCAAAGCCGTGGCCCAAGGCTGGTGGGTGTGAAGCACCACATTGGCACCCGTGAGGCGGTGCACTGGTGCGTGGATGGATTGCGCTGACAACTCCACCACGCCCGTGCCTTCAAGCGTTTCACCCGCTTCGTTGAAAACCATCATGGTGCTGGCGCGGGCCTCGGACCAGTGCACGCCAAAGGGCGAAATCAGGTATTGGTCTTCACGCCCCGGCACTGCCACGGTGAAGTGGTTGTCGATGCCCTCGTCAAAGTCGTGCATCACGGCCAAACGCAAGGCGGCGGCCAAGTGCACCTTGGCTTGCCAAATGGGGTCATCTTGGGCGCTGGCAGGGGCTTGTGTGGTGCTTGAGGCGGACGACATGGAGACTCTTTCGATGGTTTGAACTGAGCTGCACTCTATGCATGTGCTGGCTGCACAGCTGTCACTTTCGAGGCAAGTGGGCATTCTTCGGAAATATGAAAAAGATCAAACCCTTGGCGCTGCAAACAAATAAGACGCCGATCCGAAGGGCCTGGGTGCATGTTTTGACGCAAGTTCAGGATGTATTGTGAGTTTGCATGGTCATGATTAATCCGGACCTATGAAGTTTGCATGAACGCTTTGTTGTGGGAGCGGCGCCCTCGCCGCGATAGAGCTACGCAGACCACCACCCATCGCCCCGAGGGCGGGGTTACCACACGGATCGCTGTGCTCAAGAAAAGCCTTTCACATCAAACTTCACAGGGCCGGATCAACAGTAAGGGATCGAAGTGCAAGACTCATCTGTCAAACAAACTGCTTGTCCTCACAGCAGGCCCTCATCACAGAGGGTTTGAGTGGGGTTTGATCATGCCATCCAGGTGCTCAAGCTCCTCCAATCGATGCTTTAACCAGTGGAACCCGATGTGCTCTTGCTCCAAGCGCAGCCCCGCGCGAATGCGGTTGTCGCGCAGGTCGTCGTACAGGGCGCGTTCCTCGGGCGTGAGCCGGTGCAAGTCAACGCACAGGGGCTTGTCCTCACTGCCCCAAAAGACGGCGTGGGCATCGAGCGTGGCCCTGTCCATCAAGAATGAGACGACGTGGTCAAAGTGGCTGCGCAGCTGGTCCAGAATGCCAAAGCCGTGGGTGTCGATGTCGCCCCAGTAGTGGATGGGGCAGTGCATGAGCCAATGGCTGCGCGCCAGTGCATCCCAGCCATAGCCCGCGCCAAAAATCACGAGGGCATGGCGCACTGGCGGAAAGGCCAAAAAGTTGGTTTCGTTTTCGGTGATGAAGATACGCTGCACACCGATCGCCAGGCGGCTGAAGCTGTCGGCATCCAGCGTCACGTCGGGGCATTGCACGCCAGGCACCAGCACCATCGCGGGGTCCAGCACACGCAGGCGTATGCGCGTTGGCTTTTGCAAAAATCCATAACGGGCAGGAAACTGGCTGACGCCGGTTTTGTGGGGATTGACCGCGTCCAGTGGCAGCGCCAGATCGAGCAACTCGGTCAGCACGCCGCGATGGGCTTCGATGAATTTGCTGTGAACGCCGGGCACGTCCATCTGGCGCAGGTAAATGCCCGGGCGTGGATGCGCGACCAGCCAGGCCACAACAGCCAGCAAGCGGGGCCATTCGGCGTGCAGGGCCAGCGCTTGCAGCGGATGCTTTGTAACCCAAGGCAACAAGGCGGGGTGGCTTTGCCGCGTGTCGGCCACTTGCGCTGAAAAGCGCTCGCAGTCTTTGCGTTTGCCCAACCAAACCAAGGCTGCTTCCAGCGTTTGCACCCAGACGCAGATCGGCAAGCTTTGCGCGCCTTGGACGCGGTGGTTGAGCGTTTGCCACTCCACACGCACTGCGCCGGGCGGTGCCCATTCGCCAGACAGTTCGGCCACCCATGTGCGCACGTCGTTGAAGCGGTCTGTGATGTCTGCGGAGCTGGGAGATTTGATGGCCAGGCGCAAAGGAAAGCGCACATGGCCGGTGACCGCGTCACGCAGCAGTTCGCCGCGCTCCCATAGCCGCGCCAATTGCGCTTTTAATTCTTTCGGACCGGTCCAGCTCACTGCGCAGGCTCCTGTGCTTCAGGGGTGGAAGGTGTGGAAGGGACTGGTGTGGCTAAGGGCGCTGTGGGGCTGGGTGCCAAGGCCTTTTGCGCCCGGTATTCTTCGATGGACAAATTGCGCAGCTTCGAGGCCCGCCCACCCTCGTTGTGGACAAAGCCAACGCTGGCGACATAGGGTTCGATGATGTGGATTTTTTGAAGCGGCGTGACGATCAGCAACTGCAGGTTGAGTTGCTTAAACAGCTTGAGGCCGTATTGGGCCGACTCGTCCGAACCGCGCCCGAAGGCCTCATCAATGACCACGAAACGGAAAGAACGCGAGCGCACCGCGCCCCATTCCAGGCCAAATTGGTAGGCCAGACTGGCCGCCAAAATGGTGTAGGCCAGCTTCTCTTTTTGCCCCCCTGACTTGCCACCGGAGTCGGAGTAATGTTCGTGCTCGGTCATGTCCTCGCGCCAGCGTTCGCTGGCGGCAAAAAGGAACCAGTTGCGCACGTCGGTGACTTTGGCCGTCCAGCGGCGATCTTGTTCGGACAGGCCTTCGCGGCCCCTGAAGCGGTCAATGATGGCTTTGACTTGCAAGAACTTGGCCTCGGAATACTGTGCATCTTCCGACCCGGTGACCGCGCCTTCGGTGCAGGCGCGCAGTTCTTGCTGGAAGTCGCGGATCTCGGCGTCGGGGCTGGCCTGCGACTCCAACAGAATGAAGCGCCCGGGGTTGTAGTCGATCTCGCCCAGCGATTGGTTGATGTGGGCAATGCGCTCTTTGATGGTTTCGCGCTCACGGGCCAGTTGGGCGTTGAAGTTGGCGATTTCGTTGATGGTGTTGACGTTGAGCAGCTCTTTGAAGCGCGACACAAAGCGCGGCAGGTCGTCGCGGTTGAGCTGCGTGAGCAGGTTTTCGTATTCAAAGGCCCCTGCCAGGCTGGCGTCCATCTCGGCAGTTTCCAGCTTGAAGGTCTCCTTGAAAGAGGCCATGGCTTTGATGATTTTCTCGGCCAGCCGCCGCAGCTTGCTGTCTTCGGCGTCAATGCGTGCTTGCAGCCAAGCGCGCAAGTCTTGCTCGCGGTTGTCGCAGGACTCCACGCTGAGTAGCTGTTCGCCCAAGGCTTCGGTGCGCATGGTTTCGAGCTTGGCGCTCAAGGCCGCGTCGATGGCCACTTCGTGTAGCAGCGCAGCAGTTTGCTGGTGCAGCGCCTGCGCGTCAGCGCGCCGTTGCTCCACCTTGGCGCGCTTGTCGCGCGTGCCCTGCAGTTCTTCCCCGGTTGTCTTGAGTTGCGCCTGCACGCTGCGCAGCTTGTCGTTGAGTTGTTGGAGCACGTCCGAGGCCGATTCCAGTCGATTGCGTTCGTCCACCAGTTGGGCAATCTCGGTGGCCAGGCTGGCCCAATCGAGCTCGTCGAAGGCGGTGAATTCTTCAAGCCGGGTGAGCGCATCTAGGCGGCTGGTGAGTGCAGCGCGTTCGGTTTGGATGGCCGCAATTTGGCCGCCCACTTCAGCGAGCCGCGTTTCGAGTTGCTGGCGCTTGGCTTCCAAGGCCGCAATTTTGGCGCTGTTGCTCCAACCCAGCACGTAGCGGCTTCGGTCCTCAATGCGGTGACGGTCGTCTTTTTCATGCCGGCCACTGGGGTCTTTGATTTGGCCGGCAGGGGTGACGGCGCGGGTCTCGCGGCGGAACTGCTCATGCGTGGCGCAGCAGGCCACGTCAAAACGGATGCTGAGTTCGCGCTCCAGCCAATCGTAGTGGGGCGAGTCGGGCTTGATGGCGAGTTTGCGAACCAAGGAGTCACGGTGCAGGTCAGGCAGTTCGGTGGTTTTGCGTGTGCGTACATGGAAGTAGACCAAGCGGCCCCGCAGGTGGGCGCTGTCGACCCATTCGGCCACGGCTTTGTAATGCGCATCGGGCACCAAGAGCGCCAGGCCAAAGCCGCGCAGCAAACGTTCGGCGGCACCTTCCCAGTCGCGGGCTTCGTCGCGCACCTGAATCAATTCGCCCGCGAACGGCATGTCGTCCACGTTCAGGCCCAGTGCTGCGCAGATGGCGGCGCGGATTTGGATTTGCTGGTCGTCGATGTTGCTGCGCCTGCGCTTGAGGCTGTCGATTTCCCGGCTTTGCTGCGTGTGTTCTTGCTTGCCTTGGCGCAAGGTCACACTGTGTTCGGTCAGGGTGTTTTGCAGGTCGGCATCGCGCTGGCGTGCGTCTTCGCGCCAGCTTTGGTATTGGCTGCGCTGTGTGGCGAAGGTGGCGTCATCACTGGGCAGGGGCTCGCCCAGCACCGCAGCCAGTTCACCATAGCGGCGGGCCTTGGTTTGGCGGGTGTCGCGCAACTGCTCTTTTTGGCGAATCTCGGCGGCAAGGCGCTCCAACCGGTCGCCGCCGTTGTCGTTGATCGCTTGCTTGAGTTCATCCACTTTCTGGCCTTGTGTCTCGTGCATGGCAGCCAGTTTGTGGACCTGTGCATCCACGCGTTCCCACTCTTGCGCCAGTGAGGTCAATCGCTTGTCGAGCAGTTCCAGCTTGAGGCCCGCAAAGTAGGGGCGCAGACGGTCGCGGCATGCACGCAAGTTGTCAACCTCGGCAGCCAATGCGCTGTGGCGGCTGCAATCGGCGATCAAAGGCGTGAGCAATTCCACTTGGGCTTTGATTTTCAGGATGGCCTGGTGGGCGCGGTTGAGGTCGTCAAAGTGGCCGATCAAGGCCTGCAGGCGCGGGGCCACCTCGAAGGGTTCGAGCATGTGGCTGCGCACGAAGTCCGTCAGATTGCCGACCGATTTCATCGACACGGTCTGGTGGAAAAGCTCCAGTGCCTGGTCGTTTTCGATGCCAAAGCGCCTGCGAAACCAGGCCGCATACGGCGGAAAGCTGTCGTGCAGTTCTGCGCCCAGGCCGCGCAGCCGCTTGCGCAGTTGAGCGATGTCGGAGCCGAAATGGGCGAAGTCCGCCGCAATCGAAAGCGCACGCTCGGCCCCCAAAAAGAAGCGCGCGGGTTGCCCCTGGGCTTCTTTCATCCAGAACACCTGGGCCAGCGTCACCGTCTGGTCGTAGCCTGCGTTGTGGAACACACCCAAGATCACCGAGTAGCTGTTGGGGTCGCGCAGACTCACCGGCTTGGCTGCGCCAGTGACCTCGTTGCGTTCGGATTTGTAATGCCCCAGCACGTAGGAGCGCAGCGTGCGTTCCTTGCTGTCCGCACCTGCGGCCTTGTTGTAGGCGATGCGGTTGGCAGGCACCAGCAAGGTGGTGATGGCATCGACCAAGGTGGACTTGCCCGAGCCAATATCGCCCGTGAGCAGGCCGTTCTTGCCGTCGAGTTGCAGCGTCCACACCCGGCTGTCGAAGGTGCCCCAGTTGAACACCTCCAGCCGGGTCAGCCGAAAGCCTGTCAAGGTGTCATCGGCCAGAAAGTCCAAGCCTACGGATTGCGGCTCAATCATGCTTGAGCCCTTCCTTGTTGTTGCTCACGCCTGCCAGCTCAGACTGGTAGCTGGCCAGGCGCGCATCGAATTCGGCCAGCCATTGGGCGTCCACAAAGGCCTTGAGAATGCGCCGCACCTCGTAACTGGCCTGCCCGGCGGCAGCGCCACCGGCGGGTTTGAGTTTGTGCAAAAAACCCAGTTCGGCCACTTTGTTGATGGTGGTCTCGATCTGGTCGATGAGCTTGGTTTCGTTCGTGCCGTCGGGCAGGAACACGCGCACCAGCTCAACCACATCGTCACGCGATAGCACCAGCCGCCCCGCGTGGGCGTCTTGGCCGCCGCCTGCGTCGAACTCGGCGAGTTTTTTGCGCAGCAAAGCCAGCAACAAACTCACAGCGAAAGACAGCGGTCGGCGTGCCACCAAGCGAGGCAGGCGGGGCGCGGCTTCGTCGTCGGCCGCTTCGGGACGGCTCTTCAAGAAGGCATAGCCCTCGGCTTCGTCCAGCACCAACTCAAGGTTCAGCACCGCCACGTAATCACGCACCCGCGCTTGCAGGTTCAGCAGGCCCGCCCACAGGCGTTCGTCGGCATCGCGGTAGAGCACGCTTTTGAGCAGGTTGATCAGCAACACCGACAAATCAGAAGAGGGCGTCACCATGGGCTGCAACTGCGGATAGGTCGCTGGGGTGTTCAATAATTCATCGTCCATACAGGGCCTTGGTTTTTGTTCTTGTTCAGCGCATGAAAATCACGCGGGGCAGGCGAGCGCTGCGGGTGATGGTTTGGCCATCGGTGGCCAGCGTTTGCCAGTGGATGGGCTCGGGCCTGTCTTCGTCCACCACGGTGCTGAAGCTGGCACTGCCCAGTTGCAGATAGGCCACCAATTCGGCCAAGCCCTGTTGCAGGGGCTGGCTGGCTACCAGCTCGGCCAAGGTGATCTGTGCGCGGTCTTGCAGGGCGTGGCGGATATGGCGGCCAAGCCGCGCCGCGTCAACCACCACTTGGTCAAACAGCTTGGCCGGGTCGATGTCTTCATCGCCCGCCTGCAACACCAAGTCGGCAATCACCGGTTGAGCGCTTGGGGTGAACAGGGGGCGCTCCATGGGCAGTGCAATGTCTGCGCTGGCCTGCGCCATTTCCATCACGTTGCTGGGTGCAGGCGCATCGCGCAGCGCCAGCGCCTTGCTTTCGATGCCATGCAAAATGTCCATGATGCGGCGGTTTTCCAGCCAGGCCTGGTCATCGAGAAAACGGCGCAATTGCTGGGACAAGGCGGCGACGGTGCGCTGGGTATGTTCGCCCGCTTCCATCCAGTCGTAGTGAACGCGGCGGGTGCGGGCGTCAGGGTTCAGGTGGGCCACAGCGGGCAGTGCCAGCACGCGATCAAGCAGCGCGGTCAACTCCTCTTGTCTGCGGCTGGACAGCAAAAAATCCCAGAAGGCGCGAAAGCTCTTGCCCTGGTCGGAATCGGCAATGGCATCGCGCTCACCCATGATGTCTTCGAGCAGCGCGCCCTTGCTCCCCTCCCACAGCGCGATGCGCTCGCGCACACGCCGGTCCAACTGGCGAAAGTTGAACTCCACCTCGCGAAAGTCCGTCAGCAACTCGCGCGCACCTTGTGTGAATTGCTGAAAACGGTCCTTGAGCGCCGTGTCGTCCAGCAGCAGCACATCACCCGACTGCACCCGGGCGATTTCGGCGTCGATTTCATCGCGCTTTTTCTGCAGCTCGGCGATGCGCTTGGCCGGGTCGGCTTCGCTGCCCTCGCTCATTTGTTTGAGCAGGTCAAACAGCGTGAGCAAGCGGGACTCGGTGCCCACGAATTGGCGCTCGCTCAGCTGCGCCAACCAGGCGATGGCCTTTTCGGTGGCGGGCGTCAAATCGAACTGCGCCTCGTCCGTGCCCGAGCGGTAAAACTTGCGCAGCCAGCCCTTGTCGGGCGCAGCCCAATCGTTCA
This sequence comes from Limnohabitans sp. 2KL-3, assembly GCF_001269405.1. Lineage (NCBI taxonomy): Bacteria > Pseudomonadati > Pseudomonadota > Betaproteobacteria > Burkholderiales > Comamonadaceae > Limnohabitans > Limnohabitans sp. 2KL-3. Next base: position 38,592 of record NZ_CXON01000021.1, on the reverse strand, counting down.
GATACTCCAGCGCCGACTTGGGGAATGCGGTTTCACCCAGGTGCAGGCGCAAGGCATACAAGGCGTCTTCCAGCGCCTCGGCCAAATCTGCCGCCGCCATCACCCGCACATTAGGTACCACGAACACCCGGTGCAAAAAACTGGCCACCAGCGGCGCATGGTCCGAGCGCAACAGCCGCCACGCCGGGTGGTGGGTACGCAAGTTGTCAAGGGTGGTGTAGTCAAGGGACATGGATCAGTTCAGATTCTCAGGCACTTGCCTAGCACGGTATGTTGGACCATAAGAGCAGACCCCTGCATTGGTTGAAGCGATCAGGGCACCTGGGTAGATTCACCGTTGCCAGCGGCTGCGCTCAATCACGACAGGCCGCACTGGTTTTGACGTTTCATCGCTCACGCCATTGATCGTGGGTGATTGCAGCATGTGAGCCCACCTTGTCCCAAGCCGCTTGGGCAGCGCCAGCGTTGCTCGCAGCAGCGCGTTGCTCAAAAAATTTAGCGGTTTCCATTGCACTGATTTTTTCAGCAATGGCCACCACAAAAAATTGGTTCATGGTGGTGTCGTCAGCGGCTGCAATTCGCTTGGCAGCTTGTTTGAGCGATTCGGGAAGACGCAGAGCATAGCTACTCATGGGATAGGTTTCCTTGTGACACTGAGACCAAAATGTTGAAAAGTTTGTTCTGGGTTGAGTACGGGGATGCCAAATAGCTTGGCCGGACCAAAGTCACGCAGGTTGTAAGTGACGATGCCGTGGGCTTGGGCATTGGCTGCAGCTTCCAGCACCATTTCATCGGAAGGGTCACGCAATTGGGGTCGCCATTGGTAATGCGTGCTGACTGGCTCAATGATTCCTGCCAATTCGCTCAAAATTGCGTCGATGTCGCTGGCTGAAAGGCCTGATGCCATCAATTGGTTTTCTCGCTTGAGGACATCCTCATACTCCAAAAACAGTGCAGGGCTGCAACACATCGTGACCAGCCCAAACCGAATGAGTTGTAGGAGAGCGAAAGATGGCCCATTGCGGTTACGTGTTGCCGCCACAAGAATGTTGGTATCGATGACAAGTTTGGAGGAATTTTTCATATCGTCGGTGATGTGATTATTCTCATCGATTGGAACTTGTCAATCAAAAAGCAAATGGAGGGGCCAGGTCATTTCCTCGGCGGCGGCGGGGTGTCCATTCATGCAGGCGACATGCTTGACGTGATCGCGCTGTCTGATATCAAGACTGAGCAGTCCGTCAGAGGAAACACCAAGGCTTTTTGTATTGTCCAGATGCCACAGATCCCAAAGCATGCCTCTCATGCCAATGACCAGCCCAAGCCCATCCAACTGTGGGTGAGGGGCAGGGTTAAGGAGGTGATGTTGTCCTCAGCCCTGTCCATCCCTCATAAAACCCGCGTGTCAGCGGGACATGCGGGCCAAAAACCAGTGCGCCACAAGGGCCGCGACCACCAAGGCCAGGCTGACCACGCCCCACAACACCCACACCAGCGGCACGATCCAGCCCGTCAGACTGCTGGCAGAGGGCATCATGGTGTTCAACCCCTGCACCGCAGCCAACCAAGTGGCCTGCATGTCGGCCACCAGGGCCCGGTCCACCCAAGGGCTGAGCCAGGCGGGGATGGGCCACTGCCCCAGCGCCTGCGCAGCGCTGCTGATTTGCCCCTCAGCCACTGACGACAAGAGCCAAGCGACCAATCCCGCAGACATGGCTGCAAAACCGGTCCACAGGGCCAGCAGCGCTGCCAAAACCACCCACAACACGATTTTCATGGTGCCCTTTCAGTGAACGCCAAGGCTGGCGGGCGCTGTTGTGCGCAAGTCGTTTGTGGCCATCCGTTGGGGCCATGCACCGGCCAATGCATCGAGCATGAGCATTTCGTTGTCGGCCACATGACCGTCTGATTGGATGAGTGCTGCGCACAAATTCAGCACTTGTTGCTGGATTTCAGGGTGGGTGATTTCGTACAAGAGTTCCAGGCGAATGTGTTCGTCCAATTGTGATGAGCCGGTCCAGGGGCCACGGTGTGACACCAGCAGGTCTTGGCAAAAGCCTTCCAGCACATCGGCGAAATGGCTGGTATCCAAGCCGAGACGTCGTGTGACCTTGAGGGTGTCCACGGCGTGCAGTTCGGTCATGGACAGGTGGCCGTCAGCCAGCAAGGCCATGGCCACGACGCGTGCCGCTGCTTGTGGGCTGTTGGGGGTGTAAGAGCGCATGTCATGGACCTTTCAAAGTCGGGCTTGGACCTGTTCACACGGTGTGCACGGGTCAGCCGTGTTCGGACTTTAAACACAACAACACTTCTTAAAAATCAGAGTAAAACTGATTTTTATTCCTTTAATTAAGGAATGGTTGAAGATCGTTTTCAGCTCGGTCTGAAAGTGGTGAGGGTTTGCGACAAACGCGAATGCCCCACACCGCCGCCTTTTTCCACCCTGATCTGGGCTGGAATGCGTTCTTTCAGGGCTTCCACATGGCTGATGATGCCAATCATCTTGCCGCTGGCATTCAGGGTGTCCAAGGCGCTCAGGGCGATTTCCAGGGTGTCGCCATCCAGGGTGCCAAAGCCTTCGTCCAGGAAGAGCGAGTCGATGGAGGTTTTGTGGCTCACCAGGTCGGACAGGGCCAAGGCAAGGGCCAGGCTGACCAGAAAACTCTCACCACCAGAAAGGGTGCGCGTGTCACGAGCCACATCGCCTTGCCACGCATCCACGATGTCCAGCTCCAGTTCGCCCAGTTTTTTGCGGCGCAGCAGGTAGCGCCCGTGCAGGCGAGCGAGGTGTTGGTTGGCCAGTTGCAGCAAGTGGTCCAGGGTCAGGCCTTGGGCAAATTTGCGGAATTTGTCGCCCTTGGCCGAGCCGATCAGCCCGTCCAGGCGTTGCCACAGGTCTGAATCGCTGGTGTGTTGCTGGATTTGCGCCCACAAAGCTTCTTGGCTGCTGCGCAGTTGTTGGTCTTGGGTCAACAGTGCGCGGTGGGCGCCGATCATTTCGTTGTGGCGGCTGCGTTCTGCCTGCAGTGCGCTCAGTTGAGCCTCGACCTCTTGTGCGCTTTGCAAGGTGGGCGTTTGGGCTTGCAGCTCGGCTTGCTTGGCCAAGGCCGCTTGCAACAAAGCATCTGCGCTTTGCCGTGCGTGGCTCAGTTGGTCTTTTTGGGCCAACAGACTTTGCCGCAGGGCGTCGGGCAGCAGGGCGGCCTCGAATGCGGCCTGATCGGAAAAAGGGCTGGCTTGCAAGGCGGTCTGCCAGTTGTGCGCGGCCGCTTCAAGTGCCAGGTTTTGTTGGTGCCTTGTGGCTTGTGTCTGGGCTTGGCGACCTTCTGTTTCGGCCAGGGCTTGAGCAAGCCCTGCAATGGCTTGTGTGCTCGCGGCCAAGGCAGCGGGCAAGGCCTCTTCGGGCAGGGCGGGCAGGGGCGATGCCAAGTCTGCAGTCAGCATGCCCCCCAAACCTGCGGCCTGGCTGTGCAGTGCGTCCCAGCGCTGCGCCCAGGCCAAGGCTTGCTCGTGTGCGATGTCACTTTGGGCTTGTTGCCCGGTGATGCTGGGGCGCAGCCGCTGGATGCGTTGTTGCTTGTCCTGCCAGTGCTGCCATTCGGCACTGCGTTCGCTCAGCCATGGGGCAGGATCTGCGGGCATGGTGTGGCCGGCAGCGCTCAGCTCGGCTTGCAGCTGTGCCCTGGCCCGGTCGATGTCGGCTTGTGTGGTGGCCAGGTCGGCGTGCAGCTGGTTTTGGTGGGTTTGCGCAGTGTCTGCGGCTTGATGGCGCAAGTTGAGTTGGTGCTCGGCCGCCTGCAGGGCTTGAACGTTTTGGGCGTGCAGGGCCATGGCCCGTTGCAGGCCTTCTTCACCCGCTTCAGCGGCTTGCAGGTCCGCACCCGCTTGCGCCAAAAGAGTGGCGGCGGTTTGTTGCCGAGCCACCAGTGTGGTGGGGTCTTGCCAGGCCTTCGGGTCCAGGGGTGGGCTGGCCAGGGGCGCAGCGCGGGTCTGTGCCAGGGCTGCATCCCAAGCTGATTGCCACTGCGCCAGGTGCTTTGCTGTGTCTTGTTGCTGGCGCAGCTGAGTCTGATGAAGGGCTTTGTCGCCCTCCAGCTGGGTCGCCAAGGCTTGGCCCTGGGCCACCAGCTGGTCCAGCGCGGTTTGCTTTTCCAGCAAGGCTGCTTCTGTGGCCGAGATGTCCAAGGCTGTGTAGGCGGCGACAGCCGGGTGCTCCACCGACCCACAAAGCGGGCAGGCGTCACCGGCTTGCAAGGCCTGGCGGTGCTGGTCCAGGCTTCGGATCAGGCGCTCTTGCGTCAGCAAGGTTCGTTTGTCCGCCACTTGTTCTTTCAGGTCGCTGTGACGGTCCAGCAACACGCGGCGCTGGGCTTCTTGCGACAAGATGGCAGCGGCTGTGGTGTGCAGCTGCTGTGCCAGCTCGGTTTGCCGCAGTGTCATCTCGCGGCCTTGTTGCGCCAGCTGCACGATGTGCCGGGCGGCACCCTCTTGGGCATGTGCGCTTTTCCAGTGATCACGCAGCACCGACAGCGTCAAGCCACGCAAACGCTGGTTCTGGGCCGTTTGGGCCTCGTCTTGCGCCTGGGCCGATGCGTCTTGCGCCTGCCTTGCCTGCTGGACCCGGTCGGTTTGCTGTGTGATGTCTTGCCGCAACTTGTCGGCGTCAGCTTGCAGGGCTTTGAGCTTGCTTTGCTGGGCTTGGGCTTGGCTGTGGCGCGAGTGCAGTTGTTCAAACTGCTGACGCCAACTGCCCAGCTGCTCGCCGAGTTGGGCGTGTTGGGGGTGCTGTGCGCAGTTGTCCACCAGGCGCTGGTGCTCGGCTTGCAGGTCCGTCAAGCGCTTTTGCGCCACCGAAGCCAGGGTGGCGGACAAGGTTTTGGCGCGGTCGTGTTGGTGCAGCTGCGCTTTGAAGTCGCTGTCACGTTGCGCTTGCAATTGCACCAGCAGGGTTTGGGTCTGTTCAAGGGCCTTGCGGGCTTGTTCACGCGCGGTGTGAGGCCCTTGGAGCGCTTGGGCCGGTTCGCTTTGGGCCAAGCGCAGCAGGTCGGGCCCCGCGTTTTGCCACGCTGCGTGAGCGCTGCTGTGTGCGGTTTGTGCGGCCTGTACCTCTTGGCTTTTTTGCGCCAGTTCGTGGTGCCATTGGCGCTGGGCTTGGGCCAAGTCCCAGGCCGTTTGCAAGCTGGCCAAAGCCGCGGACCACTGGTCCAAGTCGGCCTGCATGGCCTCACGCGTGTCGGCGGGCAGCAAGGTCACGCCGTCGGCGCGGGCCTGAAGCTGCTCCAGTTGCTGCTTGGCTTGGCGCGCGAGCTCAAACACCCGGCTCGAAATGCGGCCATAAATGTCTGTGCCCGTCAGCTCTTCAAGCAATTCGGCGCGGTCGTTGGCGCTGGCGTTCAAAAAGGCCGCAAAGCCGCCTTGTGCCAAAAGCATGGACCGTGTAAAGCGCCCAAAGTCCAGGCCCGTGATCTCGGCCACGCGCTTGATTTTGTCGTGACTCTGAGCGCTCAAGATGAGGCCTTGGCCCGTCGCCGGGTCCACGCTCGAGAGTTCGACTTTGGGGTTTTGCAACTCGCCGTCTGCTCTGTCGCGTGCACGCCGTTGGCTCCAAAAAGCCCGGTAAACCGAGCCCTTGACTTCAAACTCCACCTCGGCCAAACAGTCGGCCGTGTGTCGCGTCATGATGTCGTTGGCCGACTTGGAGACGCTTTTAAGGCGCGGCGTCTCGTGGTAGAGCGCCAGGCAAATGGCATCGAGCAAGGTGGATTTGCCCGCACCGGTTGGCCCGGTGATGGCAAACAGGCTGTTGTCGGTGAAGGGGGGCAAGGTGAAGTCAATGGCCCATTCGCCCTTGAGCGAGTTCAGGTTTTTCAGGCGCAGCTTGAGGATCTTCATGCCGACACCTCGGTGATGCCGCTGAGCACTTCGCGAAATCGCTGGCCCAAGGCCGTGTTCAGATCGCCGGGTAAGTCTTCGAGCGCCAAGCGCCTGGCAAACACCTCTTCGGGGCTGAGTTCGTCCAGGGTTTCCAGCGCCGCGTTGGGCAGGGCAGCCGGGGTGTTGTTGCGTTGACGGCGCACCCGCAGCACTTCAAGGGGCAGGCCCTGCGTGAGGCTGCCCAGGCGGGCGGGCAGATCGGACAAATAATCGTCCTCGGCCACGGTCACCTCCAGCCATGCGGGTTTTTCGGGGCTGCCTTGGGCCGCGGCCAGGGGCATGGACTCGGCCAGTTGCGCCAAATTGCCTGTCAGGCTGATGAGGGGCTGAAACCTGGGCACCGGCAAGGGGGTGACGGCAAGCAAACCCGTGGCGTCCAGGTCCACCCGCAGCATTTCCTTTTGCTGCAAGGCTTCGTCAAAGCCAAGCGGGATCGGTGAGCCGCAGTAGCGGATGTGTTCCAGGCCCCCCACTTTTTGGGGCTTGTGGATGTGCCCCAAGGCGATGTAGTCGGCGGGTGGAAACGCGGCGGTGGGAAAGGCCTCCAGTGAACCCACATAAATTTCACGCACCGATTCATTGCTGCTGGCACCCACGGTGGTGAGGTGCCCGGTGGCCATGATTGGGATGCGCCACCCCAGTTGTTGCTGCAATTGGTCTTGGCGGACAAGTGCCGCCTCGTACACGCTTTGGTAGAAGGCTTCCATGGCGCTTTGCATGGCCAGTTGCTTGTCTTGCGCACTTTGCCCGGCTTGGCTTTGCACCACATCGCGCGGTCGGATGAAGGGCACGGCGCAAACGATGCAGCCCGCCTCGCCATGGCGTTGGGGCAACACCAGCACATGCTGGGCCGGCTCGCTGACAGCGGCCACAAGGTGGGTGTTCAGCACGCTCAGCAACGATCGGTTTTCCCCCAAAGTGGCCACCGAGTCGTGGTTGCCCCCCAGCAGCAGCAGGGCCACCCCGGCGCGGTGCAATTGGGCCACCATGTCGCAGTACAACTCGCGGGCATAACTGGGCGGGGCGCCGGCATCAAAAATATCGCCTGCGATGAGCACAGCGTCGACCTGGTGTTCTTCGACTTGCACCAGCATCCACCGGATCAAGGCCTGGTGTTCGGCTTGGCGGCTCTTGCCCATGAAGTGCTGGCCCAAATGCCAGTCAGAGGTGTGGAGGATGCGCATGGGGACTTGAATGCAAAGGGCCGGCAATGGGGGCGGTTCAGCTCGCCATCAATAGCACCTGAAGGTGGTGGGTGTAAGGGTTGTCTTGCGTGATTTGGGTCACGGCCAGTGTGACCTGATCGTCTGCAAACAAGGCATGAACGGTCGAATAATCGAGTGAATTGTCGGGGTCGTTGATGTGAATGTGGCGCAATTGGTGCTGGGTCACCCAAGCTTCAATTTCGATGGCCTCCATCACTTCCCAGGCCTCTAAGAACAAAGTGGCCACCCCCATGTGGTGGCCTTGCTTTGCGGAACCGATGTGCATGTGGGTATCGCTTTCGTGTGAGATGAGATGTGCGTTGTGGGGGGGTGTCCATCCCGCCAGAGTGGGCTAAGAAGGACACAACGGCGGTCACAACGGCGGTCAATGGGGGGCGAGGTAGCAAGCCTGGGCAGGCTCGGCGCCTTGGCCTTCTTCGGATTCTTCACTGCACAGCGCCTCAATGAATGCCGGGTCAGGCAACTGGCCGGGCAGCAGCAGTTCTTCGTTCGTCCAGCGTTTGACCAAGTGCCCATTGGCCACGCCGCCAGTGTGAGGTGCTTGGTAGGCGCGGCGGTGTTGCAGGGTCACGCCCTTGTTGGCGTTGGCAATGAAGCGGCTTTCCCCCAAAGCCCAAGGCTCAAAATAAGCGTTGGCCGCCGCATCGACCTCACGAAAGTAGGCGCGAGCGCCTTCGGCGGTGAGCTTTTTGCGCACGGTGCGGGTGATCAGGCCTTGCAAGTGGTCGAGCGCGGCATCGTCCATTTGGCGGATGGCGGCCGGGCTCAGGTCATGGCCAGCCAGTGCGGGGGCCGCGGCCAAATCAGTGGGCAAGACGGCCACCATGGCCTGCACCACATCGCGGTGCGGCGCCACTGCGGTGGCCACGCCGCGTGTTTGTGGCTGAACAGGGCAGCGAATTTCGACAAAGCGCGGCTTGACGGGGCCGGTGCAGCCGTCGTGGTGGTAGTACTCGCCTTGGCTCAGTCGCCCTTTGCTGGAACGCCCGCGCACATCGCGGTAAGTGGGGTGCTTGGTGTCCACATTCAGGCAAACCACCAGCCCGGTGGTGTCGACCAGTTGGTAAAAGGCTTCGCGCCATTCGGGCAGCAGCAGTTTGTCGTGCAGGTAGTCGCTGGGCCCTTCGGTGCAAGGCGTGCCCGCTTCACCCTCGATCACCAAGACAAAGGGTTTGGGTCTGCGCACCCGCCATTGGCTGTTGGCAAATTCCAGCACCGATGCGGGGGCGGGAGTGTGGGGGTCGGCGCTGTGGCCCAGGGGTATGGACATGGTGAAAAATCGGTCAAAGTCGGACTCGCGCAGCGAGCGGGGAGGGCAATTTTTGATTTTAGGGCCTCTTGGTGCCATGGCCAGGTCTTGAGGATCTGAGGACATTCACCAGCAGGCAGGGGCAGCGGATGCCGCCCTCGTTAAGATTTGAGGGTGGGTTCTTGCGCTGGGAATTGGCCAAAAACGACCCTGCAACACAGACAAACCCATCCATTCCAAGTTTTCATCCCAAAAATCACCATGTCCATGCTTTTGAAACGCCCTTTTTTGCTCTCGAGCAGCGCTGTGCTGATGTTGTCGACACCTGCCTTTGCAGAATCGCCCATGCATGTGGACGACGCCGGTACCCTGGAGGCAGGCGGCATGAAGCTGGAGGCCACTTGGCGCAAAGACGCTCAGCAACGGGGCGTTGAAGGGGTTTTCGGCTTCAGTCCCCTGCCCAGTCTTGAAGTGGGTGTTGCGGTGGCCCAAGACCGCGACCATGCCACCCATCCGGCTTCTCGCTTGAGCGCCGTGGGGCTGGGCTTCAAGTGGGTGCCCATTCAAAACAAAACGGGTTGGTCTTTGGGGGCTTCTCTCGATTTTGGACGGACACGTTTGACATTGGGCGACACCCAAGAGCGCTCCACCGAGCGCGAAAGTGCGTTCAACGCGCTGGCCACTTGGCGTGCCCAAGACGGGCATGCCGTGCACCTGAATCTGGGAAGCAGTCGCCTCAAAGCGTCAGGTGTGGGCCAGACGGTGGGCACTTGGGGCATGGGTTACGAGCACCCTTTGGCTTCCAGTTTGACGCTCACCGCAGAGGTCTTTGGCCAAGAACACAGCCGCCCCATGCGGGCCCTGGGTTTGCGCTACGAGCTGGCCCCAGGCCTCAAGCTGTCTGGCGCGGTGGGTCGCGGTGATGGCCATCCCTTGACCCAGTTGGGCATGGCTTGGGAGTTTTGAACCCAAGGTCTGGCGCGGTGGGGCTTCAAACCCACAAAACCCCCACCCAGACAGATCCAACCAAGGCCAGCAAACCGGGCACCACGCGCACCGCAAAAGGCCACCCGCCGCTTTGAAAAGCCACCAAGGCCTTGGTGCCTGTGTTGGCCGAGAGGCTGATCAGCACAGGCCAAACCGCTTGTTCGGCGGTGATTTTTTGGCCTGCTGCCAAAGACAAAGCCGAAAGTGCACCCGCGTGGGCATCGGCCAAACCGGTCAATGCGGCGGTGGGCCACAAGGCCTGGGTGCCCAGCCACTCGTGCAAAGCCGCAGAGACCAACAAAATACCCGTCAACAAGGTGGCAAAGCCCAGCGCTGATTTCAAATCGAAGGCGTGGCCGGGGTCGTTTTGAGGCAGTCCGTCACCGGTGTGGGCCGTGGACAGGCTGTAAAAAATCAGCCCATACCCCACCGTGGCCCCCAGGCCCAGCCCCAAAGGCCAGCCCAAAAAAACCAAAGCCTCGGGGGTCACGAGGCCCACCAACAAAGTCAGTTGGATGACCGTCGACACATTGGACAGTGCGGCCCCGGTGACCGCGGAGTGCATGGACGCTGTGTGCGCACGCGAGCGTGTGCCCATGGCGTGGATGGTGGCGGTGCTGGAGATGAAGCCACCCACAAACCCGGCCAGCGGCAAGCCCCGCGTCGGGCCCAAAGCCCGCAAAGCCACATAACCCAAGCCATGCACGCCCATGATCAAGACCACCAGCAGGGTCAGTGCGTGAGGGTTGAGTGCATCCCAGGGCCCCATGAAGCGGTTGGGTGCCAAGGGCAGGGCGATGAGCGCGACCGAAAAAAACACCAACACGTCGTGCAACTCGTGTTCGCTCATCCAACTGCTCACCCATTGGTGCAGCCGGTCTTTGCTGGCCAGCAGCAAGGCCATGCCAGCGCCAATGCCTGCGGCCAGCGCTGGCTCTTTCATGGCCAAGCCCCCCAAAACACAGCTTAAAACCAGGGCCATTTCGGTGGTCACACCCGGGTCATCGGTGTGGCTTCGATGGTAGGCCAGCAGCATCAGCCCCGCCACAAAAGCCAGGGCCAGCCACAACAAATCGGTGCCGCCCAGCAGCATGGCCAAGGCCCCCAATACACTGCTCACGGTGAAGGTGCGGATGCCCGCCGCACGCCGGTTGGGGCCACTGCCCTTGCGGCGTTCACGCTCTGCCCCAATCAAGAGCCCCACGCCAAAGGCCACACACAAACCGATGAGGGTCGAAGCTGGAATGGGGGGCATTGGGGGCATGGGGTCCATCTTGCACCATGCCGCCTTGCCTTGTCGGTGCGCAAGAAATCGCCCACAGGGACGAGTTGCCACAAAAAATCCGTCCCAAGCCTTTCACCAAGCATCGCCCCGAGGGCGGGGCTCCTACAAACTGCGGGTCATTTCCCTGTGGGAGCGACGCCCCCGTCGCGATAACCCCCGCAAACCACCCAGAATCGCCCCGAGGGCGGGGCTCCTACAAAATGCAGGTCATTCCCCCGTAGGAGCGACGCCCCCGTCGCGAAAACCCCCGCAAACCACAAAGAATCGCCCCGAGGGCGGGGTTCCTACAAACTGCAGGTCATGCCTCTGTAGGAGCGACGCCCCCGTCGCGATAACCCCCGCAAACCACCCAGAATCGCCCCGAGGGCGGGGCTCCTACAAAATGCAGGGCATTCCCCTGTAGGAGCGACGCCCCCGTCGCGAAAACTCCCGCAAACCAAAAAGAATCGCCCCGAGGGCAGGGCTCCTACAAAATGCAGGGCATTCCCCTGTAGGAGCGACGCCCCCGTCGCGATTTGCTCTTTAAATTTCACAGGGCCGGATCAAGAGCCAAGGCGGCTTGGGGTGTTATTTTTTCTTTGGGGTCACAGGCGTCACCTGTGTCCAGCGCTCCAACACATCAAACACCGATGCGGTGTCGTCCAGCGCGTGCCCCATGGCCATGGCCGCGTTGTAAATGGGCAAGGTGGCCGAAAACAGCGGGGCAGGCGTGTCGGTGGCTTGCAAAAGTTCTTGAATCAGCTTCATGTCCTTTTGCCAAATGCCCACTTTCATGGTGGCTTGGTCCCACGACCGGTCCACCATCATGGGGCCGCGCACCTGCAGCATGCGCGAGCCACCTGCGCCATCGGCCACCACTTTGACGATGGTGGCAGGGTCCAGACCCGCACGAGCCCCCATCAAGATCGCCTCGGCCGACGACACGTTGTGAATCGCCACCAACAAGTTGGCCACCAGCTTCATGCGCATGCCGTTGCCAAAATCGCCCACGTCGTAGCGCACGCGAGCAAAGCCCTCGAACACCCCATGCAAGGCGCGAATGGCTTTGGCGTTGCCGCTGGCGTACACCGCCAGGTCGCGGGTCAGGGCCTGTGCGCCCGTGCCCGACAGCGGACAGTCCAGCAAGGTGATGCGTTGTTTGGCCAAGGCGTCCCGGTTGCGCCGCTTGCACACCTCGGGCAAGGTGCTGGTTTCTGCGGCAATCAAACCTTTGAGGCCCGTGGCCAGCAACTCGGCGCACACCTGGTCCAGTGCCGCTTCGCTGGGCAACGACAGCAACAAATGCGGGCTGTGTTGCGCCACTTCGGCCACGCTTTTGCAAGCGTGGCCACCGGCTTTTTTCAGGGCGCGACGTGCGGCGGCGACCGGGTCGTAGCCATAGACCTCGAACCCGGCTTTGACCAGATTGGCCGCCATGGCCGAGCCCATGATGCCCAGGCCAATCAGGCCCACCGTGGGTGGGCTGGGGTGTGCAGTGGTGCGCAAGCCTTACTCCACCTTGATGTCAAAGTCCTTGATCAGCTTGGCCCAGAACACATTGTCTGCGGTGGCCACTGCGGTCATGGCGTCGGCCGAGGTGCCCGTGGGGGTCAGGCCCAAATCGCGCATGCGCGACTGGATTTCGGGCAACTTCACAATTTTCACGATTTCGGTGTTGAGCTTGGCCACGACATCGTCGGGCGTGGCTTTGGGCGCAAAGATGCCATGCCATGAACTGCCGATCTGGCCGTTCACGTCGAGCGTGGACCCGAACTCGGTCATGGTGGGCACATCGGGCAGGTTGGCAATGCGCTCGGCCCCCGAAATGGCCAGGCCCTTGACCTTGCCCCCCTTGATGAGGGGAATGGCGGTGGTGGACGCCTCGATCGACAGGCTGACCACGCCACTCATCACGTCGGGCGAGGGGTTGGTTTTGTAGGGCACATGGTTGAGCTTGATGCCCAGGCGCTGTGCCCATGCTTCCATGGCCACATGCGGCTGCGAGCCCACACCCAGCGAGGCGTAGTTGATCTTGCCGGGGTTGCGCTTGGCAAACTCCACCAGCTCTTTCATGTTGTTGTAGGGCGTGCCGGGCGATGCGGTCAGCACATGGGGCACCAAGAGCAACTGGCTCACGGCACGGAAGTCGCGCACAGGGTTGAACTTGGGGTTTTGGTACACGTTGGGGGCAATCGCGTGCACCGCCTTGACGCTGTAAAACAGGCTGTAGCCATCGGCGGCGCTGTTGGTGCCAGCCTCTGCGCCGATCATGCCGCCAGCGCCAGGGCGGTTTTCCACCACCACGGGCTGACCCAGCGCCTGGCTGAGCTTGTCACCCACCAAACGCGCCACCACATCGGGCGACACGCCCGCTGGAAAGGGCACGATCAGCTTGATCGGGCGGTTGGGATAGCCCGCGCTTTGGGCCCATGACGATGGCGCTGCCAAAACTGCTGCACTGGCTGCGGCGGCCGATAAAAGGTGTCTGCGTTGCATAAGAAGGTCTCCTGGGTTGTTGTTGATCAAATGTGGGTGTTGGCTGCGCCCTTGAGCTGCAGCATGGCGCGGGCTTCATCCGGTGTGGCCACTTCCAGGCCCAGCCCTTCGATGATGGCGCGGGCCTGGCGCACTTGCTGTGCGTTGCTCTCGGCCAGCTTGCCTTTGCCGATCCACAGGCTGTCTTCCAGGCCCACGCGCACATTGCTCCCCAGGCTTGCGCCCATGGCGGCAATGCGCATCTGGTGACGCCCGGCACCCAGCACCGACCATTGGTAGTCCTTGCCAAACAAGCGGTCGGCCGTGCGTTTCATGTGCATCACGTCTTCGGGGTGGGTGCCAATACCGCCCAAAATGCCAAACACCGACTGCACAAAAAACGGCGCTTTGATCAAACCCTTGTCCACAAAGTGGGCCAGGTTGTACAGGTGGCCAATGTCGTAGCACTCAAACTCGAAGCGTGTCTGGTTGGCGTTGCAGGCCTTCAGGGCGAACTCGATGTCCTTGAAGGTGTTGCGAAAAATCAGGTCGCGGCTGTTTTCCAGGTGTTCGCGTTCCCAGTCGTGTTTCAAATCGGTGAAACGCTCCAGCATGGGAAACAGGGCAAAGTTGAACGAGCCCATGTTGAGCGACGCCACTTCGGGCGAAAACCGCATCGAGGGCTGAATGCGCTCGTCGATCTTCATGAAGGGCGAGCCCCCGCTGGTGAGGTTGATCACCGCGTTGGTGCCGGCCTTGATTTGCGGCAAAAATTTGGCAAAGGCCTCGGGGCTTTGGTCGGGCTTGCCAGTGATGGGGTCGCGTGCGTGCAGGTGGATGATGGCTGCCCCCGCTTCGGCGGCCCCGATCGATGCCTCAATGATTTCTTCGGGCGTGACTGGCAGGTGGGGGGACATGGAGGGCGTGTGAATGGCCCCGGTGACGGCACAGGTGATGATGACTTTGGACATGGCAGCGCTTTCTTTCGGCTTGCAAGGTGGTGCAGGCCACAACAACTGGCATGCTACAAATTCGCTGTCTGCACCACACGCGCGTAAACCCTCGGGCCAGGGTTCTCAAGGCCCCAAACTGTCGCCTCAGCAACAGTGGCCCTGTGCATCCCCAACCCGGTTTGAAAGTCGCCCACAAGACATTTTTGGCTTGCCCCTTGGGGTCGCATTGGCCAAACTGAGGCATTCAAAGTCCTGGAGTTTTCGATGATTGCCATAGGAACCCGAGCGCATGGCCAGACCCGGCGCAGACAACTGCCCAGCATGGTCGAGCACTTTTACAAGTCCGAGTGGCTGGAGTCTGGCGAGGACCCCAGCTTGTCACCCACGGCCTCCTTGATCGAGCAACCCCCTCATTGCACGTTGGAGTCGCACTTCCACCGTCAAAACCAGTTTCAGGTGTTTGTGGACGGCGACGGCACCATTGGCGCCCATGCCCTGCAAACGGTGACGGTGCACTACGCGGGTGCCTACACCGGGTACGGGCCCTTGATTTCGGGGGCACAGGGCATCAAGTACTTCACCATTCGCCCGGTGTGCGAGTCTGGCTTCATTCCCACCACAGAGGCCCGCGAAAAAATGGTGCGTGGCCCCAAACGGCATTTGACCGTGGGACCTTTGGATCTGGCCAAGCCCCCGGACGGTGCGCAGCCCGGGCAGGCCGTGGCCTTGCATCCTTTTGACGACGATGGTTTGGGAGTGGGCTACCTGCCCTTGGCCCCCCATGCAGAGCTACAGCTGAGCCGACATGCCGCCAGTCAAGGGGTGTTTGTGTTCGTCTTGCAAGGGCAGCTGGTGCTGGGCGCCCAAACATTGCAGCCATGGGAACTTTTTTTTGTGTCCCGAGACGAGCCCATGCCTGCCTGCCAGGCCGGAGCACAAGGGGCCTTGGTGCTGAGCCTGCATTGCCCACCCAGAGAAACGGTTTACCAGGAGAGCCTCGCATGAAACGTCTTTTCAAGTCATGGCCCATCGTGTTGGGTTTGTTCAGCTCATTGGCTTGGGCTCAGGCCGATTTTCCGAACAAGCCCCTGCGCATGATCGTGCCATTCCCCCCTGGTGGGGTCACCGACATTGTGGCTCGTACTGTTTCGGTCAAACTCGGCGTTGAGCTGGGACAGACCATTGTGGTGGAAAACCGGGCCGGAGCCAGTGGGGCCATAGGTGCCGAGCTGGGTGCCCGTGCCCCCGCCGACGGCTACACCCTGATCATGGGCAACATCAGCACTTTGGCCATCAATTCGGCCACTTTTGCCAAGCTCGGCTATGACCCCGTCACCAGCTTTGACCCCGTGAGCATGGTGGCCGTGCAACCCTTGCTCATCACGGTGCATCCAGGGGTTGCAGCCAAAACCTTGGGTGAGCTGGTGCAGCTGGCCAAAAATCAGCCTGGCCAGCTCAATTACGGCACGGCGGGCAGCTCCATCCATCTGGCAGTAGAGCAGTTCAACAGCCTGGCGGGCATCCGCATGAACCACATTGCCTACAAGGGCAGTGCACCGGCCATCACCGATTTGGTGGGTGGGCAAATTCAGGTGCTGTTTGATCCCTTTTCCAGCATCTACCCGCAGGTGGCTGCGGGCAAGGCCCGAGCATTGGCGGTCACCACCGACAAACGGGCCAGCGCCGCCCCCCAATTGCCAACCGTGGCAGAGCAGGGCTATGCCGGTTTTGATGTGAGTTCTTGGCAGGGCATTGTGGTGCCAGCGGGCACGCCCAAATCGGTCGTGCAGCGCCTGCACCGCGGGCTGGCCAACGTCATGGCCTCGGCCGAGGTCAAAGACAAATTTGCGCAATACAGCGCCATGGCCGTGGCCACCTCGCCAGAAGAGTTTTCCGCCTACATCAAGCAGGAATTGGTCCGCTGGAAAAAAGTGGCCCAGCAAGCAGGGGTCAAGCCCGAGTGAAGGCCGCCCCGGCCTTCAAACCCCCAAGGCCTGCCAAACCCTGATGGCCGCATAAGCGTCGTTGGCGGCGTACACCAACTGCGCCTCGCTCAAGCGGGCGTTGGCCCAGTTGCTGGTGGCCGCTTTTTTGGATTTGATGAAGCGTTGCCCAAACAGCACCGCCACTGCGCCTTTGACGCCCATGTCTTTGCGGTAACCGCGTTCCCTAAAAATCGTGTTGAGCTCCAAAATGCCTTGTGGCTCGATGCCCAGCTTGTGCACGATGCGCTTGCGGTCATCGCCCAAACCAAACCCGGCTTTGACAATGCCGCCTTGCGCCAGCAAATCGGCAGCAATCGCCCGGCACTCGGGCTCGTGCAGCTGAAACACCCAGGCCCGCTCGGCGGTGGACAGTTGCAAAACGTGCGGACCGTCTGACTGCTCACCCACCTTGAAGGTGGGCTTGGACTCGGTGTCAAAGCCCCACGCTTTGGCCGCTAAAAGTTGCTCACGCGCTGCCATGGCTTGTTCGCCGGTGCTCACCAAGCTGATGCGGTCAAGCCCCAAACGCTCAAATTCGGGCAGCAGGGCGATCGCCTCTTTGTCGGGGGTCGGGTGGTGGGGGTGCATGGGGGCTCAGTCTTTCATGGCTTTTTTCGCCTTTTTGGTGCCTTCTTTACGCACGGCACGCTCGGCGTCGGCTTTTTTGCCCTCGGCCAGCCAAGCGGCAAACTCTGCGGGGGTTTCCAGCGTCAAACGGCCCAATGCGGCAGCCCGAAAGTCGTGGATCACGATTTCGGCGGCCTTGGTGGTGTTGACCCGGCCGCCACTTTGAATCGCGCCACGGTGTCGGGCAATGGCTTCCAACAAAGATTCGTCGGTGTGGCTGGCCACGTCTTTCACCTTGTAGCGCTCGGTGATGGCCAGCGGGTAATGCGGGATCAGGTAGTTGAGCAGTTCGAGCGCCACCACCTCTTCGTCAAAAGCGTTCACGCCAATGGCGCCGCTGGCCGCCAGGTTGTAGCCACTTTGCTCAACGATGATGCGCGGCCACAGCACACCGGGCGTGTCGTACAAATAAAAGTCATCGGCCAAGGTGATGCGTTGCTCCAGCTTGGTCACACCAGCCTCGTCACCGGTTTTGGCAGCGCGTTTGCCCTTGAGGGTGTTGATCAGCGTCGATTTGCCCACGTTGGGAATACCGCAAATCAGCACCCGCATGGGTTTGACCATGCCGCCCCGGTTGGGCGCGAGCTGGCGGCAGGCGTCAATCAAGGCCTTGGCAGGCTGGGTCATGCTGGTGTCCAGGCCCAAGGCGCTCACACCGGGCAGGGCGTTGTAGTGGGCCAGCCAAGCGGCGGTTTGCACCGGGTCGGCCAAATCTTGTTTGCTCAAGATTTTGAGGGCCGGTTTGCCCTCGATCAGATCGGCCAGCATCGGGTTGGCACTCGAGCCCGGCAGGCGGGCGTCCAGCATCTCAATGACCACATCGATGTCTTTGATGCGCTCCCCAATCGCCTTGCGCGTCAGGTGCATGTGTCCGGGAAACCATTGAATCGCCATAAAAAGTCGCTGCTGACCAAAAGGATAAAAGAGCTGATTGTCGGGCAGTTTCGCGACGGGGGCGTCGTTGCGACGGGAGGCTGCCTGCATTTTGTGGGAGCCCCGCCGCCTAGGCGATGCGTGGTGGTCTGCGAGGCTTATCGCGACGGGGGCGTCGCTCCTACGAGGGGTCAGCCTGCAATTGCAGGGGGCAACCCTGCATTTTGTGGGAGCCCCGCCGACTGGGCGATGCATGGTGGTCTGCGAGGCTTGATCGCGACGGGGGCGTCGCTCCTACGAGGGGTGAGCCTGCAATTGCAGGGGGCATCCCTGCATTTTGTGGGAGCCCCGCCGCCTGGGCGATTCTTGGTGGTCTGCGAGGCTTGATCGCGACGGGGGCGTCGCTCCTACGAGGGGTCTACCTGCAATTGCAGGGGGCATCCCTGCATTTTGTGGGAGCCCCACCGACTGGGCGATGCATGGTGGTCTGCGAGGCTTGATCGCGACGAGGGCTTCGCTCCTACGAGGGGTGAGCCTGCAATTGCAGGGGGCAACCCTGCATTTTGTGGGAGCCCCGCCGCCTGGGCGATGCGTGGTGGTCTGCGAGGCTTGATCGCGACGGGGGCGTCGCTCCTACGAGGGGTCAACCTGCAATTGCAGGGGGCATCCCTGCTTTTTGTGGGAGCCCCGCCCTCGGGGCGATTCTTTCGGGTCTGCGCGGCTTATCGCGACGGGGGCGTCGCTCCTACAAAAAACCTTCTTGTAAAGATCATCGGTCGGTCTCAACAGGTCTGACATTGCACAATCACTCTTGAACAATAATGCCAGTCTAGGCGACAGGGGAGCCCATGAACACATCCAGCACTTTGCCGGACCCAGACAACACATCCCGCGCATTCGCGGAACAGCACATGCACACCATCCTGGCCCGTCTGGCCGGGCCGGGCGCGGTGCCCCGCACGGATCAGGTGGACGCGGTGCATGCGGTGGTGCCAGCCGCGTCCCGCGTGCTGGTGGTGCAGGCCACGGGCTGGGGCAAGTCGGCGGTGTACTGGGCGGCCACGCACGCGATCCGCAGCACAGGCGCTGGCCCCACGTTGGTGGTGTCGCCGCTTTTGGCCCTGATGCGCGACCAGGTGAGCGCGGCCGAGCGGGCGGGCCTGAAGGCAGCCACGGTCAATTCCACGAATATTGACGATTGGGACGAGGTGTTCCTGCGGCTGGACGAGGATGCCATCGACGTGCTGCTGGTCTCGCCCGAGCGGCTGGGCAACCCGCGCTTTGCGGCCCGGTTGGGCGCTTTGCTGGCCCGGGTGGGCCTGATCGTGATCGACGAGGCGCATTGCATCAGCGACTGGGGTTTTGACTTTCGGCCCGATTACCAGCGGCTGGCGCGGGCGCTCTTGTCCACACCCACGGCCAGTGTGCTCGCCACCACGGCCACGGCCAATGAGCGGGTGACGCTGGATATTGGCAAGCAGTTGGGTGCAAGCACAGTGACCTTTCGCGGCACGCTGGCCCGCACCTCGCTCACGCTGTCTGTGGTACCGGGTTTGTCGCCTTTGCAGCGTTATGCCTGGATGGCCGACGCCCTGGATCAGCTGCCGGGCTCGGGCATTGTGTATGTGCTGACGGTGGCCGAGGCCGAGCGGCTGACGGCTTTTTTGCGCAGCTGCGGCCATGCGGTCGATGCCTACACCGGGCAGATCGACGCTGACACCCGCCTGAAAGTGGAAGACCGTTTGCGCCACAACCAGGTCAAGGCGGTGGTGGCGACCTCGGCGCTGGGCATGGGCTACGACAAGCCGGATTTGGGCTTTTGTGTGCATGTGGGCTCGCCCTCCACCCCGGTGGCTTATTACCAGCAGGTGGGTCGGGCAGGGCGGGCGGTGGCGCACGCAGAAGGGGTGTTGCTGCCGTCAGATGCTGACGAACGCATTTGGGATTACTTCGCCACCGCTTCGATACCGGACCCGTTGACGGCAGCCAAGGTGTTGCAAAGCCTGGGCGGTGACGAACGCAGCCTGATCGAGATCGAGGCCGACACGGGCGTGCGCCGGGGACGACTGGAGGCCTTGCTCAAAATTCTGGCCGTCGAAGGTGTGGTTGAGAAGGCGGGCACAGCCTGGCGAGCCACCGGAATGCCCTATGTGCATGACAGTGCCAAATGGACGTCGTTGGCGCAGGTTCGCCAGCAAGAGGCGGGCATCATGCGCCAGTACGCGCATGGTCAGGGCTGCCTGATGGCGTATTTGCAGACCGCGCTGGACGACCCGTCGCCCGCGCCTTGTGGGCGCTGCTCGGTGTGCACGGGCCGTGTGCCTTTTCCAGGGCTCTTGCCCTCTGAAGACAAGTTGCTCGCTGCACGCCACTTTTTGCGTGGTGTGGACGTGGACATCGAGCCGCGCAAGCGCTGGCCTGCTGGAGTGCGTCGCAAGGGTTCGATTCGCGGCTTTGATGCAGGCCGGGCCGTGGCGTTTGCGGACGATCCGGGTTGGGTGGCCGAGCTGCAGGTTTTGCGCACTGCCGCCGATGGTGATGTGCCTGCCGATTTGTTGGCTGGTGCGGTGGCCACGCTGGGCCGTTGGGCCAAGACCTGGCCCGCCCGCCCAGTGTGTGTGGTGCCCTTGCCTGCGCCGGACATGGCGTCGAACCAGCGCTTGGCTGCCCACATTGCGCAAAAAGGCCGTTTGCCACTGCACGATGTGTTTTGCTGGCGGGGTGGGCCTGCGCCCGACGATGCGGCTTCAACCCCAGTGGTCGCTCACCTGGAGTCGGTCATTGATTTGCAAACCGAGGTCGCGCTGCCGCCGGGGCCGGTGTTGTTGGTGGCCACTCAAGTGCGCACACGATGGGCTGCGACCGTTGCAGCGGCGCTTTTGCGTGAACAAGGGGCATCGCAGGTGCTCTTGCTGGTCTTGCATCTTCAAGCTTGAACAGCAAAGCCATTTTGGGGACCGAATCGGTCCGCACACGGTCATCGAGGTGGCGTTTTATGGGGTCTTTGGTGACCTAACTATAGATCCGGCCCTGTGAAGTTTGAAGTGCAAGGCTTGCCTTGGGGAAAGTGATCAGCGATGGTGGCATTGTGGGAGTACCGCCCTCGGGGCGATGGTGGGTGGTCTGCGAGGCTTGATCGCGACGAGGGCGTCGCTCCCACAAAAAAATGCGTTCATGCAAACTTCATCGGGCTGTCTCCATAACCAGTCATGACGCCATCAATGAGTCACGGTTTTGGGCTGGCCCAATGAGCGCAACACATCCCGCACCATCTGCGCCCGCGCTTTCGGGTCGGGCAGTTCGCGTTCGATGCGGATTTTGTCGTTGCCCGCCAGCTTGATGTGTTTGTTTTTCTGGATCAAACCAATGATGGCCATGGGGTCCACGGGCGGGTTGGGTTTGAAGGTGATCTGGATCACGCCCGGTGCGGCGTCGACCTTGATCACGCCATAGGGCTGGGTCAGCACACGCAGGCGGTGCACATCGACCAGCGTTTGCGCTTGCGGCGGCAGTTTGCCAAAGCGGTCCACCAGCTCTTCGAGCAAGGCGTCGATTTGGTCGCTGGTTTTGGCGGTGGCCAGCTTTTTGTAAAAGCTCAGGCGCAGGTGCACGTCGCCACAGTAGTCGTTGGGCAGCAGGGCGGGGGCGTGCAGGTTGATGTCGGTGGTGGCGGTGAGCGGGTTGAGCAAGTCCGGCTCTTTGCCTGCTTTGAGGCTGCGCACCGCTTCGGACAGCATCTCGTTGTAGAGCTGAAAGCCCACTTCGAGCATGTTGCCGCTCTGGTTTTCGCCCAGCACCTCGCCCGCGCCGCGGATTTCCAGGTCGTGCATGGCCAGATAGAAGCCGCTGCCCAGTTCTTCCATTTGCTGGATCGCGTCCAGCCGCTGGGCGGCCTGTTTGGTCAGGCCTTCAATCTCAGGCACCATCAAATAGGCATAGGCTTGGTGGTGCGAGCGGCCCACGCGCCCGCGCAGCTGGTGCAGCTGGGCCAGGCCGAATTTATCGGCGCGAGAGATCACGATGGTGTTGGCCGTGGGCACGTCGATGCCTGTTTCGATGATGGTCGAGCACAGCAAGATGTTGTAGCGCTGGGCCACAAAGTCGCGCATCACCCGTTCCAGCTCGCGCTCGGGCATCTGGCCGTGGGCCACGGCGATGCGGGCTTCGGGCAGGATTTCTTCGAGCTTTTGCTTGCGGTTCTCGATGGTCTCGACCTCGTTGTGCAAGAAGTAACACTGGCCGCCGCGCTTGAGTTCGCGCAGCACCGCCTCGCGGATCACACCCGTGCCTTCGTTGCGCACAAAGGTCTTGATGGCCAAGCGGCGCTGTGGCGCGGTGGCAATCACGCTCAGATCGCGCAGGCCCTCCAAGGCCATGCCCATGGTGCGGGGGATGGGCGTGGCCGTGAGCGTGAGGACATCGACCTCGGCCCGCAGGCCTTTCATGGCCTCTTTGTGGCGCACGCCAAAGCGGTGTTCCTCGTCGATGATGAGCAGGCCCAGGTCGTGGAACTTGGTGGACTCGCTCAGCAGCTTGTGTGTGCCCACCACGATGTCCACCGTGCCGTCGGCAATGCCCTTGAGGGCGGCGGTGACTTCTTTGCCTGAGCGAAAGCGCGAGACTTCGGCCACCTTGACGGGCCATTTGGCAAAACGGTCTTTGAGCGTCTGATAGTGCTGCTCGGCCAGCAGCGTGGTGGGGGCCAGCAGGGCGACTTGTTTGCCGCCGGTCACGGCCACAAAGGCGGCACGCAGGGCCACCTCGGTCTTGCCAAAGCCCACATCGCCGCAGACCAGGCGGTCCATGGGGCGGGGGCTGATCATGTCTTGAATGACGCAGTGGATGGCCGCCTTTTGGTCGGCGGTTTCCTCAAACCCGAAGTCGTTGGCAAAGGTCTCGTAGTCTTGCGGGCTGTAGCGGAAAGGGTGGCCCTCGCGGGCGGCGCGGCGGGCGTAGATGTTGAGCAACTCGGCGGCGGCGTCGCGCACCTGCTCGGCGGCGCGGCGTTTGGCCTTTTCCCATTGGCCACTGCCCAGCTTGTGCAGCGGCGCTTCGTCGGCGCTCACACCCGTGTAGCGTCCAATCAGCTGCAACTGGCTCACGGGGACATACAGCGTGGCCTTGTCTGCGTATTCCAGGTGCAAAAACTCTTGCAGGGCGGGCGTGCCATCGGGGTTTTTTTGGCCCATGTCCATGTTGACCAGACCCCGGTAGCGGCCAATGCCGTGGGCACTGTGCACCACCGGGTCGCCCACATTCAGCTCGCTCAGGTCTTTGATCAGCGCTTCAACGTCGCTGACTTGTTCCTGCTTTTTGCGGCGGCGCGTGGTGGGGCCTGCGGCAAAGAGTTCGGTTTCGGTGACCAGGTCGATGTTGTGCTCGAACCAATGGAAACCGCTGACCAAGGCGGCGGTGGCCATGCCGACTTTTTCGTCGCTGGTCAAAAAGTCTTCGAGGCTGTCAAAGACGGGTGGCGTGAGGCCGCTGGAGCGCACGAAGTCGAGCAGGCTCTCGCGGCGGCCATCGCTTTCGGCCAGGATCAGCACGCGGGTCTTGCCGCTGTGGATGTGGGCTTGCAAGCGTGACAAAGGGTCTTCGGCACCGCGCACCACCGTCAGCTCGGGCAGCGGCTGGGCCAAGGCGTTGTCGGCCACATCGCTGGTGCCGGGGCGCAAAGCCAGTTGCGCATGGCCATTGGTCAGCGTGTAGAACTGCTCTGCATTCAAAAACAGCGCATCCGGCGGCAGCACCGGCCGCTCGGGGTCGCCTTGCACCAGGCGGTAGCGGTCGCGGGTGTCTTGCCAAAAGCGCTGGAAGGCGGGCTCCAGATCGCCGTGCAGTACCACGGTGGCCGCATCGGCCTGGCCAGCGCCCAGGTAATCGAACACCGTGGCGGTTTCTTCAAAAAACAGCGGCAGGTAGTACTCGATGCCCGCCGTGGCCACGCCATTGCCCATGTCTTTGTAAATGCGGCTCTTGGTCGGATCGCCTTCGAGCAGTTCGCGCCAGCGGCTTCGGAATCGCGCACGAGCCGCCTCGTCCATCGGGAACTCGCGTCCGGGCAGCAGGCGCACTTCGGGCACGGGGTAGAGGCTGCGCTGGCTGTCGGGGTCGAAGGTTCGGATGCTGTCGATTTCGTCGTCAAACAGGTCCACCCGGTAAGGCACCAAAGAGCCCATGGGGAACAAATCGATCAAGCCGCCGCGCACCGCGTATTCGCCGGGGCTGACCACCTGGCTGACGTGCGAGTAACCCGCCAGCGTGAGCTGGGCCTTGAGCTGGGCTTCGTCCAGCTTTTGCTTGACCTTGAACTCGAAGGTGTAGCCCGCTAAGAAGGAGGGCGGCGCCAGCCGGTACAGCGCGGTGGTGGCGGGCACCAGCACCACGTCTGCGCTCTCGGCGTGGTTGCGCTGCTTGATGCGCCACAGCGTGGCCAAGCGCTCAGAAATCAGGTCTTGGTGCGGCGAAAACGTGTCGTAGGGCAGGGTTTCCCAGTCGGGGAAGATCACGCAGCGCAGATCGGGTGCAAAAAACACCAGCTCGTCCATCAGGCGTTGGGCGTCTGAGGCATCGGCGGTCACGATGGCGGTGAGCTTGCCAGCCTTTTTTTCGCGCTGCGCCAGCTGGGCCAGCAGCACGGCATCGGCCGATCCCACGGGGCGGGGCAGGGTGAAACGTTTGCCGGTGATGAGGCTGGGCAGTTGCATGGCGTGGGCGATGGATAAAGCAAAACACCCCCCGCCGGGATGGAGGGGGGTGTGGAAATGGAAGCAGGAGGTGATTTTAGAGTCTTTGTGACCTTGGGCAGGTCGATGGTAGTCGTTGAGCACAGTCGTCGGTGGGTCGGCTTGGGTCTCGTCACCGGGCCTGTGGCGCACCGGGCCATGTCGGAGCTGAAGCTGCCGACCTACGGGTAGCCACGGTATTGGCAGGTCGGTGGCTTCAGCCCCGACATTCGGCCTGTGGCGCAGTGGGCCATGTCGGAGCTGAAGCTGCCGACCTACGGGGAGCCTCGGTATTTGTAGGTCGGTGGCTTCAGCCCCGACATGCGGCCTGTGGCGCAGTGGGCCCTGTCGGAGCTGAAGCTGCCGACCTACGGCGAGCCACGGTATTGGTAGGTCGGTGGCTTCAGCCCTGACATTCGGCCTGTGGCGCAGTGGGCCATGTCGGAGCTGAAGCTGCCGACCTACGGGGAGCCTCGGTATTTGTAGGTCGGTGGCTTCAGCCCCGACATTCGGCCTGTGGCGCAGTGGGCAATGCCGAGGCCGAAGCCCCAGACCTGCAAAACTACAATCTCAGCCTATGAGCAACCACAGCACCTCGACGCGTTTTCACGCCCTCATCCCCTGTGCGGGCACGGGCAGCCGTGCGGGCACGGTGCAACCCAAGCAATACCAACAGGTGGCCGGACAGACCATGGTCATGCACACGCTGCAGGCTTTGGCGCAGGTGCCGCAACTGGCCAGTGGTTGGGTGATTTTGTCGCCCGGCGATGACCATGTCTGGGCCGAGCAAGGCTGGCCCCAGCGTTTCAAGCGTCTGGCTTGCGGCGGTGCCAGCCGTGCCGAGAGCGTGTTCAACGGCCTGCAAGCCATGTTGGCCGCAGGCCTTGACCCGCAAGATTGGGTGCTGGTGCATGACGCGGCGCGTTGTTTGGTGTCCC
Source organism: Limnohabitans sp. 2KL-3 (assembly GCF_001269405.1). Taxonomy (NCBI): domain Bacteria; kingdom Pseudomonadati; phylum Pseudomonadota; class Betaproteobacteria; order Burkholderiales; family Comamonadaceae; genus Limnohabitans; species Limnohabitans sp. 2KL-3. The sequence continues at coordinate 13,356 of NZ_CXON01000021.1, read as the reverse complement.
CCGAGTCGGTGAGCCGCTTGATCGAGACTTGCCGTGATGACGAGGTCGGTGGCCTGCTGGCCCTGCCTTTGCCCGACACGCTCAAAACCGAAGAGGGCGGGCGCGTGGCGGCCACGGTGCCGCGAGAGCACAAATGGCTCGCGCAAACCCCGCAGATGTTTCGTTTGCAAGTGCTGCACGATGCGCTGGCCGATGTGGCGGGCAGTGGTTTTGCAGGCATCACCGACGAGGCCAGTGCCATCGAACGGCTGGGTTTGAAGCCGCGCTTGGTGGAAGGTTCGGCACAGAATTTCAAAGTCACTTACCCGGCCGATTTCGCGCTGGCCGAGGCCATCATCAGGAGCAGAACATGAGCGCTGGCATGAATTTCAGAATCGGTGAAGGCTGGGACGTCCATGCCCTGGTGCCCGGGCGCAAGCTCATTTTGGGCGGCATCGAGATTCCCCACACCTCGGGCCTGCTGGGCCATTCAGACGCCGATGTGCTGCTGCACGCCATCACCGATGCGGTGCTGGGCGCGGCGGGTTTGGGCGACATCGGACGGCATTTTCCGGACACCGATGCGCAGTTCAAGGGGGCTGATTCGTCGGTGTTGCTGACCGAGGCCATGCGCCGGGTGCGTGAGCGTGGTTGGGAATTGGTGAATGTGGACAGCACCATCGTGGCCCAGGCTCCCAAGCTGGCGCCGCACATGGCGGCGATCAACGCTTCGGTGGCCCAAGCCCTGGGCGTTGCCACCGATCAAGTCAACGTGAAAGCCAAGACCGCCGAAAAGCTCGGCCCCGTGGGCATGGGCCAAAGCATGGAGGCGAGGGCCGTGGCGTTGTTGCACAAGGCCTGCTGAGCCCGCCCGCGCCGTTTGTCCACCGCATTGGGGGCGCAGCCCATCACTCCGCCGCAGCTTGTCTGAATTTCATCAGCGCCATCAGGCCGCCTGCGCTGTTGTTGAACACCGAAAACGTACCGCCCATGCGCTGCACCGAGCGCTCGACAATGGCCAGGCCCAAGCCCGAACCGGTGGCCGAGGTGCGGGCGGTGTCGCCCCGGTAAAAGGGTTGGGTGAGGTTTTTGAGGGTGTCTTCGGACACGCCCGGGCCTTGGTCGCGCACGCGCAGCAGCACCCAGCCGTCATGGACCCGGGCCACGATTTCGACACGGGTGATGCCGTCGCTCGGGCTTTGGCCGTAGCGGCGGGCGTTTTCCAGCAAATTGGACATCACACGGCCCAATTCGACCGCTTCGGCTTGCACATGCAGGTCTTCGCTCACATCGACCGCGATTTCAAAGCGTTGGTTGTGCCGCCAAGGTGCAATGCAACGGCTGATCACACCCGAGAGCAAAACAGGCCCCAAATCCGTGGCATCGGGGCGAGCGTAGTCAAGGAACTTGTCGATGATTTCGTCCAACTGCTCGATGTCAGCGGCCATGAGTTCGCGGGCTTGTGGGTCTGCCACGCTCAATTCGGTTTCGAGCCGCAGTCGAGCCAAGGGGGTGCGCAGGTCGTGTGAGATGCCTGCCAGCATCAAGGCCCGCTCGGCTTCGATTTTGGCCAAGCGCTCGGCCATGCGGTTAAAGCCGATGTTGACCTCCCGAATCTCGCTGGTGGCCGCACTTTCATCCAGCGTGGAGGTGTTGAAATGGCCTTCACGCACCTGACTGGCGGCATATGACAAACGCTTGAGCGGGCGGTTGATCAGTCCGGCCATCACAGCCGCACCCAACAAGGACAAGATGGAGGTCACACTCAACCAGATGAGCCATGCACTGCCGCCCAGCGGTTTGAGCCGGGCTGCGTCCATTTGCAGCCAGTAACTGTCTCGCTCAATGTCAAACCCGATCCACAAGCCCTCTTCGTCGTTGACACGGGATGCAATGGTGGTGCCTGGCCCCAGACGCTTGATCATTTCTTGGACCAATTGCCCTTCCATGCCGGAGTTGGCAAATGAATCCACAGCGTCTTGGGGTTCGCGGATCTGAATGCGCACGTCCTCTTCGTCGGCCAGTGTTTTGAGCAAGGACACCCGGGCAATGGCGTCCGTGTGAATGAGCGCCGTTTTGGTCAAATTGACCACGGTGGCAATCTGTTGGGCGTTGCGCAAAATGCGGGGCTCGTATTCTTGGGTCTTGAACATTTGCAGCCAAGCCAAGCTGCTGAACAAGATGAGCAAAGCCAAAAAAATGAAGGTGCGCCAAAACAGGCTCAGCTTGAGCCTGGGTGGGGGCTTCAGGGAGTCGGGCAACTCACCTGAAATGGGGCTCGCATCGATCACGATTGACCATCGGGGACAAACACATAGCCCACGCCCCAGACGGTCTGGATGATTTTGGGAGAGCCGGGGTCCAGCTCGATCATTTTGCGCAGTCGGGAAATCTGCACATCGAGGCTGCGGTCAAAGGGCTCAAACTCACGCCCTCGCGCCAGCTGGGCCAATTTGTCTCGGGTGAGAGATTGGCGGGGGTGACGTGCCAGGGCCTTGAGCATGGCAAATTCCCCGGTGGTCAAGGGCATGTCGACGCCATCTTTGCTCAGTGAGCGTGCGCCCAGATCGAGCTTGAAGCTGCTGAAGGTGATGACCTCGTCTTCGGTGGACGGTGAGCCGGGCAGCTCAGTGACGGGGCGGCGTCGCAGCACCGCATGAATGCGGGCCAGCAACTCCCGGGGGTTGAAGGGTTTGCCCAGGTAGTCATCCGCGCCAATTTCCAGGCCGCTGATGCGGTCTTCGTCTTCACCCTTGGCGGTCAACATGATCACCGGTGTTTTGGTGCCGGTTTTGCGCAGTCGCTTGCAAATGCTCAGGCCATCTTCGCCGGGCAGCATCAGGTCCAAAACGATCAGGTCGATGGTTTCTCGCTGAAGAATGCGGTCCAGGGCGCGGCCGTCTTCGGCCTGCAAGACGTCAAAGCCTTCTTGCGACAAAAATCGGCGCAACAAATCACGAATGCGGGTGTCATCGTCCACGATGACAATTTTGTCCAGACGTGCAGAAGTGCTCATGCTCTTACTGGGCTGCCCAGCCGCCGTCCATGTTCCAGGCTACGCCGCGCACGTTGTTGCCGGTGGGTGAACAGAAAAACACCGCCAAATCACCCAACTCTTCGGGTGTGGTGAACTGCATCGAGGGCTCTTTTTCTTGCAGCAAGACTTTTTTGGCCTCTTCGTTGGACAAACCCATGGCCGCCGCTTTGGCGTCGACCTGTTTTTGTACCAGCGGGGTCAGCACCCAGCCGGGGCAAATGGCGTTGCAGGTCACGCCGGTGGTCGCGTTTTCGAGGGCGGTGACCTTGGTCAAACCCACCACACCGTGTTTGGCGGCCACATAAGCCGATTTTTCTGCGGAACCCACCAGACCATGAACCGAAGCCACGTTGATGATTCGGCCCCAGTTGGCCGCTTTCATGGCGGGCAGTGCCAAGCGGGTGGCGTGGAAGGCGCTGGTCAGGTTGATGGCGATGATGGCGTCCCATCGCTCCACCGGAAAGTCTTCGATTTTGGCCACATGCTGAATGCCGGCGTTGTTGACCAAAATGTCCACCCGACCAAAGGTGTCGGCGGCGAACTTCATCATGGCTTCGATTTCAGAGGCTTGGCTCATGTCCGCACCGTGGTAGGCCACTTGGACGCCCAAGGCGGCAATTTCAGCTTGAGGGCCCTGTGAATCGCCAAAGCCGTTGAGCACAATGTTGGCGCCTTGTTTTGCCAAAGCCTTGGCAATGCCCAAACCGATGCCGCTGGTGGAACCGGTGACCAACGCTGTTTTACCTTGCAACATGATGTCTACTCCGAAAGATGAGAAAGATGAATTAGGATGTTCAAAAGTCCATTATGGCGCTGCCAAAGCCCAGTTTGAATTGCAACGCTCCCAGATTGTTTCCGATTGTCATGACCGCTACACACCTTTCTCTTAATGATCAGCCTCAGCTTGAATTCGTCGATTGCCCGCACCCCGAAGGCCATCACCGCATGGCCTATTGGCGCTGGGGCAACGCGCAAGCGCAACGGGTCTTGGTGTGTGCCCATGGCCTGACACGTCAGGGGCGCGATTTCGACCGCTTGGCGCAAGCCTTGGTGGCCCAAAGCACCGAAGCCCTGCAAGTCATTTGCCCCGATGTGGCCGGGCGCGGCCAAAGCGAGTGGTTGAACAACCCTGCGCTTTACCAAATCCCCCAATATGCGGCCGACATGCTGGCCATGCTGGGCCAGGTGCAGGCGCAACTCGGGGCCTTGCCCATGCAAAGCCTGGACTGGGTGGGCACCAGCATGGGGGGGCTGATCGGCCTGGTGTTGTGTGGCCAGCCCGGTTTGCCTTTGCCAGCCCCCATTCGCCGATTGGTGTTGAACGATGTGGGGCCGGCCATCACCTGGTCCTCGGTGCAGCGCATGCAAAGCTATGTGGGCCAATATGGCCAATACCGCGATCTGGATGAAGCCGCTGCGCAGTTGTGGACGTTGTCGCAAGGCTTTGGCCCAGTCTTGCCCGAGGTCTGGCGAGAAATGTCGTCGCACATGACCCGACCAGGCACCCAAGGGGGGTTGACCTTGCATTACGACCCGGCCATTGGCGTGCCCTTGCGGGCCATGACGCCCGACATGGCCGCTGCGGGTGAGGCCACTTTGTGGGCTTTGTACGACCAAGTTCAAGCGCAAACCTTGCTCATCCGTGGTCAAGACTCCGATTTGTTGACCCCCGAGACGGCCCTCGAGATGACCCAACGCGGCCCACACGCTCGCTTGGAGACATGGGCCGGTTTTGGCCATGCCCTCACTTTGACCGGCGAAGACCAAATTCGGGCATTGGCCTCTTTCTTGTTGAGCGATTGAGTCCATGGTCAGTCCCACCATCAGCCACTCGGCCAGCCCCATGTCCTCACCCGGGCGCATGCATGCCCCGGCCACGTCTGTTGTCGCGCCATCACTTCCATGGGTCCAAGCTGCCGAGTTGCCCCCCGTCATGTTGGCCACCGCTGAGGCCGAACAAGGCGAAACCCTGGCCAAAGCCCGTGCTTTTGCCGAGCCCTTGATCTCGGGTGGATGGCTCGACACCGGGGAAAACATCCTCGCCCATGCCGATGCCATGGCCGCCATCTTGTCGGACATCGGCGGCTCGGTGGCCATGCAAGCGGCTGCCTATTTGGTTTACACCTGCCCCCACCTGAACAAACCCGAAGAGGTGATTGCCAAAGCGTTTGGGCCGCATTTGGCGCAATTGGCCATACAGACCAATCACCTGGTGCATGTGCAGCGCCTGTCGCGTGCCGCTGAATCTCATCTTCATGGGGCCGACAACACGCCCTTGAGCCCGCAGGTGCAGACCGAAAACGTGCGCAAAATGCTGCTGGCCTTCAGCCGCGACTTGCGGGTCGTCATGCTGCGTCTGGCCTCGCGTTTGCAGACCTTGCGCCATTACGCGGCCACCAAACTGCCCGTGCCACCCACCTTGGCCAGCGAGTCCTTGCAGGTGTTTGCCCCATTGGCCAACCGCTTGGGCATTTGGCAGATCAAGTGGGAGATGGAAGACCTGTCTTTCCGGTTTTTAGAGCCGGTCACATACAAAGACATTGCCCGCCTGCTTGATGAAAAACGCACCGAACGCGAGCGTTACATGCAGGCCCTGCGCGAACGCCTGCAGCAAGCTTTGGCCGGGCAGGGCATCACCGCCCAAGTCGATGGACGGCCCAAACACATCTACAGCATCGTGCGCAAAATGCGTGGCAAATCGCTGGCCTTTGACCGGGTGTTTGACATTCGGGCCTTGCGCGTGGTGGTGCCCCAAGTGGCCGATTGCTACCAAGTGCTCAGCTGGGTCCACGAGCACTTTGCCCCCATCCCGGAGGAGTTTGACGACTACATTGCCAAGCCCAAGGCCAACGGCTACCAGTCTTTGCACACCGTTGTGCGCGACACAGACGGCGGCCCGATTGAGGTGCAAATTCGCACCCAAGCCATGCACGAGCACGCCGAGCATGGTGTGGCCGCCCACTGGGCTTACAAAGAAGCCGGAGCCAAAGGCTATGCCGGGGTGTCGGCCAACAGCGCTTACGACACCAAAATCGCCGTGCTGCGCCAGTTGCTGGCTTGGGAGCGCGATTTGTCGGGTGCGGCGCAAGAAAAAGCATCCGGCAGCGCTTTGTTTGAAGACCGTATCTATGTGCTGACGCCCGACGCTGCCGTGGTCGAGTTGCCGCAAGGCGCCACCGCCATCGACTTTGCCTACACAGTTCACACCCATTTGGGGCACCGTTGTCGGGGCGCCAAAGTCGACGGGGTCATGGTGCCGCTGTCGACCCCTTTGGCCAATGGTCAAACGGTGGACATCATCGCCATCAAAGAAGGCGGCCCCTCGCGTGACTGGCTCAACCCTGAGCTGGGCTTTTTGGCCAGTCCGAGGGCGCGGGCCAAGGTGCGAGCCTGGTTCAATGCCCAGGTGAGCCAGGAAACCATCGCCCGTGGCCGCGAATCAGTCGAAAAAGCCTTGCAACGCTTGGGGCGCACGGCCATTCGCTTGGATGATTTGGCCAGCCAGCTGGGTTTCAAAACAGCCGATCACCTGTTTGAGGTGGTGGGCAAAGACGAATACTCGCTGCGCAACATCGAGGTCTTGCTCAATCCCCCAGAACCTGCGCTCGAACCTGACGAGTACTTGCAAAAGAAATTCAAAGGTGCCGTGGCCCGCAAATCGCCCTCGGGTGTGCTGGTGGTGGGCGTGGATTCTTTGCTCACCCAATTGTCGCGCTGCTGTAAACCCGCACCCCCTGATGTCATTGGCGGCTTTGTGACCCGGGGCAAAGGCGTGAGCATTCACCGCCTGGACTGCAGCAACTTTCGCGAATTGGCGTCACGCAACGGCGAGCGCGTGATCGACGTACGTTGGGGTGAGCGCAAAGGCGCAGACGGCCCCGTCTACCCGGTGGATGTCGCCGTAGAGGCCTTTGATCGGCAGGGATTGCTGCGCGACATCTCGGAAGTTTTTGCCAAAGAAAAGATGAACGTGATTGGTGTGCAAACCCAGTCCGTCAAGGGCACAGCGTGGATGACGTTCACCGTCGAAATTGGTGATGCGGTCAGCTTGAGCAAAGTTTTGGTCAGTGTGCGTGCCGTCAAAGGGGTCAGAGCCGCCAAAAGACGATGAAGTGACACTTTTCAGTGCATTCTTTGCATGGTGTCTCAAAAAGCGGTTTTTTGGCGCTATAATTTGAGGCTTCAACAGGCGCGTAGCTCAGTTGGTTAGAGCACCACCTTGACATGGTGGGGGTCGCTAGTTCGAATCTAGTCGCGCCTACCAAATTTGGTAGGATTAAAAAACCCGGTCAATCATCGATTGACCGGGTTTTTTTATTTCATGGATGGTCCATGAACTACTTTCCTGTGACTCGCCCAATCGTCATCCATTTGGGGTGATTGATTCGAATCATCCAACTCGGCCCACTCTGATGTCTGCGGTGAATGAATACCCCATTCGATGCGCAGTCTCTAGGGGCAAGGTCACACCCAAAGTCTCGCGCACTTTGTTGCGCAAACGGCGAATGATGACCTCCAGGCGGCGGTAGTCGTAAATTTCTGGCACATGCCCCAAACCGGTGGCCAAAGTCTCTTTGGTCACCACACGCCCGCTGGCTTTGGCCAGAGTCTGAACCAAGGCATGCTCTGAGTGGGTTAATTTGAGTTTTTTCCCATCCGGGGCCTGCAGTTGCCAACTCTTGGTGTCCAGCACCCAAGCTTGTGACTTTTGAACACGCAAGCGCTTCATCAAATTGTGAATCAAGGAAGCAATTTCTTCGGGCAAGACCGGTTTGACCAAATACATATCGGCCCCGGCCCTGATGCCACTGACGCGGCTCAGCGCATCGCTGCGAGCACTGGTGATGATCACCCCTTTGTCGCTCAAATCGGTTCTATGGCTTAACCAAGTCAAGCCATTGCCATCGGGCAGGCCCAAGTCCAGCAGCAGCACATCCAACTCTTGACCCCGAATCGCATGGTCAGCGGCCTCCAGACTGTCCACCCCTTGGGCTTGCATGCCTTCGAGCATTAAAAAACTGACCAATGGCTCCCTCAAAGCCGGGTCATCCTCAATGATCAACACACGAACTGGGGTGTCATTCAACATGGAATTCATTCTTGTCCTGAAACTGTCAAGCTTTGCAGCCAAATACAAAACGTGGCACCTTGGCCCGGCTTGCTGTCCAAAGTGACGTGTCCGCCATGCGCCAGCATGATGCGCTGCACCATCGCCAATCCCAAGCCCACGCCCGGGATCTGCTCAACCAGCGGCAACCTCGAAAACTCAGCAAACACCGTGGCGTGAGCGTCCTCTGGAATGCCTCGCCCCTCGTCTTTGACGGAGATGCCGACAAAATCCGGTTTGTGCACCACTTCAAGGGTCACACGGGTTCCAGCTGGTGAATACTTGCATGCGTTGTCCATCAAATTGCTCAAGACCAGGCCCAAATGGTCGTCATCGACCATGGCATTGGCCTTGGAGCCGTTCAGACGCACGTCCAGGCGGTGGTTCACGGTCAAGTGCCGCAGTTGGGGCAGTTGCGCTTGCAACCATGTCTCCAACATCTGCGGTTTTTTTGACAAAGTGAACGACGCATTGATCATGGCAGAGTTGTCCAGCCACCGGTTAAACATCACCGACAAACGCTCTGTGGCACTTTGGATGGCCTGCATGCGTTGAGCCATCTGATCGATGCCACGCTCAAGTTCCTTGCGCATCACACTCATTTGAGTCTGAATGATGCCCAGGGGCGTGCGAAACTCATGGGCCACCATGGCCCCAAAGCGCACATATTGTTCACGCAACAGCGTTTCCGTGGCCAAAGACGCCTCCAGTTCTTGCGTGCGATTTGCCACGGCTTGTTTGAGCCTGGCCTCGGAATCCAGCGTCATCTCCAGCACCTGTTGCTTGGTCGCCAAGACCTCTTGCTGCGCCTCTCGTCGGGCCAAAACATCCAGGCGCAGCTGATCGGCCAAGGCCATGGCCAAAAGCACCGTCTCAAATGTGGTGGCAATTTGAACAGAGTACATGGTGAGCACATTGCTGGGCAAAACTCCGAATACACGCAAAGCCGCAATCATCACGCCAAACCACAAAATCGCCCAACTCCAGAAAAAGAACCGAATCCCCGGCTGTTGGCGGCGATAGGCTCTCAAGCTGGCCCAGCTGACCAGGCAGGCCATGACAAAAGAGTTGATGAACAGCAACTGGTTGACGTTGGGTAAGCCATGCTGCATGACGAACTGGAGCACGATCAAAACAAAGATGATTCCAAACAGCCATTCACACCCACGGATAAACGTCAAGATCCACGGAGTCATGCCGGGCACGGCCAAGAACTTTCGGGCGAACTTGGTTGAAAAAATAGCGGCCAAACATAAAAAAGCACTTTGAGAAACATCGTCAAAGGCAGGCGACGAGGGCCAGAGCACCAAACGACCGAACCCGTTGCCGGCAAAAATCCCGAGCCCAAGGACCAAGGTGTAGAGCCCAAAAAACAAAAACCGTGAGTCGCGCAAGGCAATGAACAGAATCGAGCCATACAAAGTCAAAATGGCCAGCCCCCCGAAATACATGAACTGCGAAAGCTCGGTCAAGAGTTCATCACGTTTGAAAGCATCGGGTGCCCAAACCGTCAAGGGCACCGTGAGCGCATAACGCGAAGTCACCCGTAAATAAACCTGCGTCGGCTCTTCGCCCACCTGAAGAGGGAACACAAAAAAACGGCTAAACACAGGTCGTGTTGCCAAATCACGGCCGGCACCGGTCAAGACCGCTTGGCCATTCGAGGGATAAAAATCTAACTGGTCAAGTTTGGCATAAGGGATTTCCAAGAGCCAATGGGCGGGAGCATCTGGCTCACGTTGCAGGGTGAACCTGAGCCAATAGGCCGATGGGGTGAAACCAAAACTGGGGGCGGATGTTGCATCGACCGATGTCCAAGTTTGGAACCGATCGCTCATGGCCTGCACATCTTGCAGATTCAGCGTCAAGCTAGGGTCTTCTAAAAACTCGACCTTGGCCGACTGATCAAGCTGTTGAGTCTGTGCAGTCAGAGGTTTGGCCATTGCCCCGAAGGTGAGGCAACACAAACATAAAACAATAAATGATTTGATATTTTTCAACACTTTTGTTTATATATTGATTGCCTTAAATTATGTGTTGATTTTAATGTCCAAAAATATCAAAGTGATTTGTAAGAATTTTAATTACAATTTTATATTTATAAAAAAATTTGTATTTTAATTAACTCATTAATCTCCAAGTGATCAAGTAAAGCGGTTAACGGTTGCCCCGTTTCAGTTCTCCAGCAAGATAGTCTGGCACAAAACATAACCCGTTTTGTGAATCGACTGTATGGAAGGTGCATCGGCACCAACTTGGTCCAGTTTTTTCCTCAGGCGTGCAATCCGCATTTCCAGTGACGCGGGTGTTGCCACAGCACCACCCGCGCCGATCAACTCCATCAATTGCCACCGTTCCATCTTCAAGCCAGGCGCACGCGCCAAGGCCGCCAAAACCACTGCCTCTCCTGTTGTCAGTTCAACCTTTCCGTTCGATCCTGTCAAAACGCGCCGAGAAACTTTCAAGCTCAATTGTTCGTGTATGGGGTGGGCTTTGCTCATTCTTTTGCCCAAAGACTCAATGCCAGCCATCAGTTCTTTGGGGTGGACAGGTTTTGTCAAGTAGATGTCTGCGCCACTGTCATAGCCCAAGACCTTGTCGCCAATTTGTGACCTGGCTGACGTGATCACGATGCCCACACTGGGTTGAAAGTCTCGTATTCGCCGCGTCAAACTCAAACCATCCTCATCGGGCAGGTTCACGTCTATCACGTACACATCCGGTAAGAAATCATGGCAAGCATCGTTGATCTCCTCTGCCATGATGACCCCACGGGCCGTGTGTCCCTGTTGCTGAAAAAAAACCAAAGTGGCTTGCAACAAGTCTTCGTTGTCTTCGACCACCAAAATTTTCAATGGACACGACTTCATGGGCTGATCCTCGGCCATGGCGCTTGTGAAGGAAGCCAAATCTCAAAGGTCACGCGCTCATCTTTCAGCTCACAAGTGATGGTGCCTTGCATCAAATCCACCAAACCCTTGACCAGGAACAAGCCCAAGCCCGATCCAGATTGACGACGCGCCTGCGGGCTGCGGTAGTATTTTTCAAACAAACGATTCGCCTCGGGAGCGTCACCCGGGCTGATCGAGTTGCTGATGCGCCAGCGCCAACCTGGGCGCTCATTGAGCAGCCAAGGCGTTAGTTCAAGTGAAATCCGTTCCGTTGACTGGCCATACTTGCACGCGTTGTCCAGCAAGTTACTCAGCACGATCTGCAACATGTGGGCGTCTCCTGTCAGGTAGGCCGGGCCCTCTGGGCAGACCCCATCCACAAGATCAGGTGTTCTGCACCACTGAACACAGGCCTGGGTGATCGCCTTGGCATCCAGATGCTCCGTGGCGGGTTGCAAAGATTGGTCGGCCAGTTGCCCTGATTGCACGCTTCTCTCAAGGATGAGATTCATGTCCGATATCGACCTGGAAATCTTGCTTGGGCTCAGGGTGCCTGTTTCCATCCACATGCTGAGCGTGGCCAGAGGTGTTTTTATTTCATGTGCCAGCATCGAAAAAAGCTTGCTTTGATCCTCGCGCAAGCGTTGTTCTGCCTGAATGCGTTGCGTGCTGCTCACCAGCTTCAGACTCAATTCATGTTGTGCACGCTGCAAAGCCCTGGCTCGGATTTGCAACAGGGCAAACATGATCGTGCTGTCCAAGATCACATGGAGCAAAGAGCTCTTCAAGATGTTAGGTAGTTCTTGTAGGAGCCCTAAATTTGTCATCGGAGCCAGTGCGGTCAAAAAACCATAAACCAGCATATAAAGCACCAAATATTCAATCTTGATGGGATTGTTGACCTTTGAAGGCACTGCGCTCAGTGCTTTGATCAGCAATACCAACAAAGCTACAGGGGCCAAGGTATTGGACAACTTCAGTGACTCTCGTGTCAGCCCAAAAAGTTGTGCCAAGGGCATCAAGGCAAACAGCACTGCCAACGCATAAGAAAGGTATAACCAAAATTTGGCAGGTTTGTAAGTCTGAATCAAGACGCTGAGGAATATCAACATACTGGCCATGAGACAAGGAACTAAAGCCGCTGCTATCGCCGTCAGCACGTCAGGTTCCAGCCAAGGCCCCAGAAACAAGCGTCCATACCCCGAAAAGAAAAACAACCAAACTGTGGTGACCGATTGTTTGATGGCGTAAACGCCGATGACTTTTTCTCGTGTGTGCCACCACTGCAAAACACCCCAAAGTGCCAAGACTGTGGATACAACCAACAGCACAGCCCAAAGCGAATCATTCATTTTCAAGGCGATCATGGCGGCGTGAAAGGGCTGAACATCGACAAATACAGGCCTTGTGCTCAAGCTTTCAACGCGCACAAAAAGGTCGCGTTCCTGCGCCAGTGCTGGAATTTGGAAACTGAAATTCAGAGACTGCAAATCCTCCTTGGTCGGCGCTATGGCGTCTCCCCCCCTCAACACCAGTTGCGCTGCCGGGTCAAAAATCGTCAAGTGATCCAAAAACACGGGACCAGCGCTCACAACCCAGGGCGCAGGTGAAGCTTCTTGCGCCGCCTTCAACTTGACACGCAGCCAAATCGCCTCGCTGCCAAAGCCAAAGCTTTTCCAGTTTTTGAATTCTTGCCAATCGGTCACCGCCATGACCTCATGCAATTGCGCCTGGCCGCCTTTGTCCACCCACCATGATTTGGACTCAATCAATTCAATTTTGTCGCCCGAGCGATCAGCGACACCGCTGCAGGCTTGCAAAAGCAGCAAAACCCAGAGCAGGACTGTTCTGAAAAAAAATGTCCGGTCAATCTTGATGGGCATAAGATGGCGACCTCGTTCCAAGGTCAGCACAACGCTGAACTGATATCAATGTAACAACAGACTTGTTGGTTTTTGTTGGATTTGATAAATTCAATTCATTTGATTTTTATTTCATTCAATTCATTGAATTCGTAATAGCGGATTTTTTGTAGGAGTGGCGCCTCCGCCGCGAAAAGCCTCGCAGACCACGACCCATCGCCCCGAGGGCGGGGCTCCTAGTGCGCCCGTGAAGGCGCGTACACAGCATGGTGAGAGTCCATGTCGGGGTAAGCCAAGGCCCCGTAGTCGAAGGTAACTGCGTCGCTGCGAAGCGGGGTGGAGAGCAACCGGAGGCGAACTGGCGGTGCGCAGTAAAGCGAACTCGATTCGGCAGGGAGTGGCGGCGAGCTGGCTGGGAGAAGGCGAAGCCTGAAACACATCGCATGCGTTGTTTTGGTGGATAAAACGACATGCGGGCCA
>NZ_CXON01000020.1:0-76272 GCF_001269405.1 Limnohabitans sp. 2KL-3 | reverse complement strand
AGGAGGTTGAGGGCGATGCTGCGCAAGCAGCAAAAGAGCCCGGGGATGGGGAAGAGCCAAGTTGATCACAAACGCTGGCCAAACGAGTACTTCGCGCAGTTGGGGCTGTTCACCATGACGCAGGCCCGAATGCAAGCGAGCCAATCCCGATGAGGAAACCACTGACTGGAGAGCCGTGTGCGGGAAAACTGCACGCACGGTTCGGAGGGAGGGGAGGCCTTGGCCTTTCCTACCCCTATCAAAAGGCAAGCATTCCCCTGTAGGAGCGGTGCCCCCGCCGCGAAAGCCTCGCAGACCACGACCCATCGCCCCGAGGGCGGGGCTCCTACAAAAGGCAAGCATTCCCCTGTAGGAGCGGTGCCCCCGCCGCGAAAGCCTCGCAGACCACGACCCATCGCCCCGAGGGCGGGGCTCCTACAAAAGGCAAGCATTCCCCTGTAGGAGCGGCGCCCCCGCCGCGAAAAGCCTCGCAGACTACCCCCCCCATCGCCCCGTGTGGGCGTGTAAGAGGACTTCTGTGGACAGCTGACGCATCCCTTTTGGAGAGGTCTGAACAGCGTATGTTGTTGGTGTTTGTTGGTTACTGTTGGAGCTTGTTGGTTTTGTAGATTTGACGTCACTACGATAAAAAAACAGATTTAACAGATTTCATGAATGACGTTCATGCGCTTGCTGCAAAGTGTCCGTGTCGCGGCCAGAGGCCAACCCGGACTGAATCGGTCGAGCCTCACTTTGAGGCTCCCCGGTCAAAGCGCAAGGCTCGCGTGAACGTCGTATGTGTGTCCGAAAAGTTTCTCTGTTTGATTTTTCTTCCAGCCCAAGAAAGCCCATATGACTTCAACAGCAAAAGCCAACATCAAAGCCATCGTCAAGCTCGCCAACGGCCAGCAAAGCTACACCTTGGAAGCCTTGAGCCAGCTCAAGTTGACCGCCGGTGCGCAGATCACCCTGGTCGATCAAGTCAGCGGCAAAGCCGTGACCGGCTTGCTCGCCAAGCGCAAAGGAAATGACCTGGTGTTGGAGCTCGAGGGGCAGGGCGAGGTGGCCTCGTTGGTGGACTTCTACAGCTCGCCCAACGTGGCTTTTTATCCAAGCGGTGAAATCCCCGCCAGCGCGATGGCCTCGAGCGCTGGCGCAGTGACCGCCGAGACCACCACGGCTGCGGTGACCGCTGCCGGTGAACCGGTTGTGTGGAAGGCACCGGCCGAGTTTGGCTCAATGGGTTGGTTGGCCGCGGGCGGTGCGGGCCTCGCGGTGGCAGGCGGTGGCGGCGGTGCTGCAACTGCGGCGGTGGTGGTGGTCAAACCTGCAGTGCTGCTGGGCAACTTTGTCATGGGGCCGGTGTTGGAAGGCTCCGGCTTGGTAGCTACGGTGTATGACGCTGCCGGCAATGTACTGGGCCTTGCAACGATCCAGAACGACGGATCGTTCACGCTGGAGCTGCAGCAACCTTACACCGGCGCGGTGCTCGTTGTGGTGACGGACGAAAACGGCACTGCCCCTGACTACTGGGACGAAGCCACTGGCGCACAAAAGGATCTCACCGTCGTCTTGCGGGCCATGGCCTACATCAACAACGGTCAGGTGGTCAATGTCAACGTGAACGTGTTCACCGAAGCCGCAGTGCGGGAACTCTCAGTGTCTGGCTCGACCACCCTGCCACAGGGCGTGACGGCCGAGCAAGTTGCTGTGGCCAACGACAAGGTCAAAAACGCGCTGGGTCTGGTGGATGACCTGGTGACGGGCGCAGCACCCGTGGCTGTGGTTTCCAACACGGGTGCTTCAAACCTGACAGCCAACGACTACGGCAAGCTGTTGGCGGCGGCCTCAGGTGTGGACGAAGCCGGTAGCACCGAAGCTACGATCCAAAGCCTGCGCTTGGCCGTTGCTGCCGATAACCCGGTTCTCAGCACCTCGATCTTGCTGCTGGCGGGTGCGACCAACGTGGCGGACAAGGTGCCCAGCTTCCTGACCGAATCGCAAATGAGCTTGAGCGATTACTTCTTCATTGCAGATGCCATCAACGGTTTGCGCACAGAGTTGACAGGCGCCCTGAGCTTGGGCGACTTGAGGTCCATCAAGGCGCTGAGTGATCAGCTCAACACGCTTTCGGGGGCGCTGACCGACCTTGGTGATGTCACAGGTGTGGAAATCACCGCACTTCAGGCAGCGCTGGGCGCGCCCAACACGGCAACGTTGGGAGACCCCAGCAACGCCACCGGCTTGTACAAAACCATCGCTGACGCAGTGTCTACTGCAGTCCTGAGCTTGAAAGGACAGATCGACAACCAGGCCATCTTGCTGAACGACGCGATTGCCTTGGGTGACAAAACCAACGCCGACGCGATTGCCAAACTGCTCAACGATGCAGTGCAGGGCGGGCAGCCCACCACCGGCTCGATTGCGGGCCTGAAAGCAGCGCTGACGGCGCTGAGCGGTGTGGTCGACAACAACAATGAGGCGCAGAGCCTGGCGCTGACGACTGCACAGGATGCACTGAACAAGGCGATCAACAAGGTGGCCAACGACCTGAGCGTCAAGATCGACAACCAGGCCAGCTTGCTGAACGACGCGATGGCCTTGGGTGACAAAACCAACGCCGATGCGATTGCCAAACTGGTCAACGACGCAGTGCAGGGCGGCGAGCCCACCACCGGCTCGATTGCGGGCCTGAAAGCAGCGCTGACGGCGCTGAGCGGTGTGGTCGACAACAACAATGAGGCGCAGAGCCTGGCGCTGACGACTGCACAGGATGCACTGAACAAGGCGATCAACAAGGTGGCCAATGACCTGAGCGTCAAGATCGACAACCAGGCCAGCTTGCTGAACGACGCGATGGCCTTGGGTGACAAAACCAACGCCGACGCGATTGCCAAACTGGTCAACGACGCAGTGCAAGGCGGTGAGCCCACCACCGGCTCGATTGCGGGCCTGAAAACTGCGCTGACGGCGCTGAGCGGTGTGGTCGACAACAACAATGAGGCGCAGAGCCTGGCGCTGACGACTGCACAGGATGCACTGAACAAGGCGATCACAGCGGCAACCAACGACCTGAGCGTCAAGATCGACAACCAGGCCAGCTTGCTGAACGACGCGATGGCCTTGGGTGACAAAACCAACGCCGACGCGATCGCCAAACTGCTCAACGACGCAGTGCAAGGCGGTGAGCCCACCACCGGCTCGATTGCTGGCCTGAAAGCAGCGCTGACGGCTCTGAGCGGTGTGGTCGACGACAACAATGGGGCGCAGAGCCTGGCGCTGACGACTGCACAGGATGCGCTGAACAAGGCGATCACAGCGGTGACCAACGACCTGCAAGGCAAAATCGACGCACTGGCATTGCGCATTGACACCAACGTCAGCTCAATCGCGCTCATCCTCGACGACACCAGCGCGGTCGGAAATACAACCGAAAAGCCCACGACGAACTCCATTGCCGGCCTGAAGGCCGCACTGGACTTACTGTCGTCAGCCGCCAACGCAGACCTCAAAGGGCTGACAGACCGCATCACTGCGCTCGAAGCCGGCCTGGACAAGGCCGCACCTGCCATCACCAACATCGCCATCACCGCCACCAACCCAGACGCCGCTGGCGCCTTTGGCGCCGGTGACGTGGTGCGTGTCGAGGTGTCTTTTGACGAAGCTGTGCTCCTCAAAGGCGCGCCGACTTTCGCACTGGAGGTGGGCGCCAATACCGTGCAGGCCGCTTATATGAGCGGCGCGGGCACTGACAAGCTGGTGTTTGAATACACACTCACCGCCAGCCAGGCTGACGTCAACGGCATCAGCGCTGGTGTCAATGCGCTGCGACTCTACGAAGGCGGTGCTGTCACCGATGCAGCCGGCAATCTTGCGATGGTTACCTCCGATGTCATCTCAACAGCCCTCGTGGTCGTCAACGGTCCCCTCTCGTTGAGCTTCACAGCCGGGGCCATCTTCGGCAGCCAGTTCAGCGCCGGCAATGTGGTGGTTGGTGTCTTGAACCCCCAATCATTCCCTCCGACGCCGGACAACTTTGTATTCTTGTCTGATCTAAATGGCGATGGCTACTTCACCGTGCCTGATGGTGGAATCTTTGTAGACGCCGACACCTTTGTTTCGATCTTTCTTCTTGGAGCGGACCCCAGTCTGGTGGTGCCGGCGTTCGGTGGTGAGAGGGTCTTGTTTGATCCCTCCAACAAGCTCGCTTTGGACTATCAAGGTCTTTTGGTGGTGTTGCGCGAAGACATTCTTCGTGCAGCGCTCACATTTGAGGGGGTGCCTGCTGTTGACGCCTACATTGACGCCTACATTGCCGCCAACACCGTCCCCGCCGAATCCGTGTGGCTCTACGACGGTGCCAGCGCCGGCGAAACGATTGCACAGGCCTTCCTCGACGCCATCCAGGGTCGCAACGCGGCCGACGTGCTGCTGACCGTAACCTCCCCGCTGACCGTGGCCCAAGCCGCCGCGTTGGTGGAAGCCGGTTTTGACCTGACCAACAACGTGACCTATGCCCTGCGCGACTACGACACCACCGTGTCGGCCGCCATGCTCGTGTCGGGCACCGCCACCGTGGTGCGCGGCGCCACCCAGGTCACTGCCATCGGCGACGAGCTGGACAACGCCATGCGCTTCACATCTTTTGACCAGAGGGTCAACCTGCGTGTGGAAGCCGGTGCAGGCAAGGACACCATCGACGCAGGCCGTGGCAACGACACCATCGTGGGCCAAGCCGGTGGCGACACCATCAACTTGACCAGCATCGACGGCTCTGGCGACACGGTGGTTTATCAGCGTGTCACCGACGGCCAGTCGCTGCCGCTCTCCAGCGTCACCTTCTCCAACAATCCGCAGGACTACCGCCCTGGCTCGGTGCTCACCGTCACCATCAACGGCAAGGAATACAGCCACACGGTTTCCACGAAAAAAGGCGACCAACTCGACTTCGGCACGGTGCAGACCGAACTGGCCGCTTTCGCCCGAGCCATTGCAGACAAAACTGTGGCCGTGGACATCTCGACGGCCGTCATCGGCTATCGCGCCAGCATCGCCGAACTGATTGGCCTCACCCAAGGAGGCACCTTCACCCCCATCGCCTTGACCGTGGCAGACCTCTTGGCCGACGGCAGCTACCTGGTGCCAGCGGGTTACCGTGTCATGCCCGCCGACTCCTTGCTGTTGCTACCGCAAGGTTTGCTCGACACACCCCAGGCTTCGGCGATCTTGTTTGCCCTTGCCGGTGTGGGTGCAGGCCAACGCTTTTACCCCGACAACAGCTTGTCGGTGTTCGACACCCGACTGATCGACCCCACGAACGGCATGTTGGTCATGGCAACCGAGTTGGCTGTGCAGACCGCAATTGGCGACGCCTTGGCCGCCAGCACGCCCCCGATGACGGTGGCCGACCTGCGTGTTTCCTCGGCCGACGTGCTCAGCGGCGTGACGACCGACGGCAGCACCCTGAACTTTTATGGCAAAAACGGCCAAGCACTGGTGCTGAAGGCCGGTGGCGACGTGGAAGCCGCCATCGATAACAATGGCCAGGTCACCGTGGTCACTGTGGACTTTTCCAGTGTCGTGGCCGACTGGCCCACCGCCACCAACGGCACCAACACCACCCAGTTCACCCGCAAGCTCAGCGTCACCATCGACGGCAAAACCATCAGTGCTGACCTTGTGTTTGACCAAGACGGCAAGCCCAACCCCGCACTGTCGGTGGCTGCCCTCAAGACCGCCATCGAGACAGCCAACGCGGGAGGTAGCATTGATGGCGAGCTGGCTTCCGTCAACGGCGTCACCATCAAAGGCACCCAACTCACCCTGACCGGTGCCACCGCACCCGATACCGACACTCCTGCACCCACCTTCAAGGTCGATGCCGCATCGGTGGACACCAACGGCGTGCAGCAGGTCAGCAAGGTCAGCTACAGCAGCGACAACGCCGACTACTACGAGGGTGGCAAGCTCAGCGTGAAGATCGCAGACCAGACGGTGACCGCCGACATGGTGGCTGGCGACGCCATCGCCTCGGTGCGTGCCCTTGAGTACGCTGTCGACATAGCGGCGTTCGGTGAAAAAGCCGGTGGGTTTGTGTTCTTGACAATAGACATCGATTCCGCCACTACGCTTCAATCGACTTCCTCTAGCGTCGTCAAGTACGTGATTGACATCAAGATTGGCGATGTTGATTACTACAAGTCCTACGTTGGAAGCGATACAGGTGATGCAGTCGCCACCACAGTGGGCGAACTGCTCGAAGAGCTGAACACGGCTTTCGACGGTGTGGCGGTGTTCAGCCTTGACGGTGCTAACGACACCATCTCATTCTTGACATCAGGCAACAACAGCGTCAGCTCCACAGCCCTCGAACCGTTTTACAAGAATGCTCGGATCGAGTTCGCCCTTGACGGTAACAGTGTGTATGGATCCGAGCTGAGCACACCGTTGATCATCACAACACAGCCCAACGCGGCCATCGCCGCGGTTCTGGAGCGCGCCGAGCAGGCGACCCAGACGGTCGAAATCAGCCAGGTTGCGCGCCAATCAGTTAGTGCCGACACCTTCAGCTTGAGCTACAGCTTGAACGAAAGTGGGCCTTTGCTCGTCGCTGTTGAGAAAAGTCAGCTTGGAGGAATTTCTCCGCTCATTTACTTTGGCAACTTCGTGTCTGAGTACAAAGTGGATTCCAGTCTGTCGCGGATTAAGGGCAGTTTCATCAACGAAGCCGTGAACGATGAAGTCACGACAGCAGGGTACGTGCAGTTTGCCAGCGTGGAGGCTTTCATCGCTTCCTTCAAGCTCAACGGCAGCCCCACAGGCGCGCTGCTCACTGATGTGTACGACGTGACCTACACGGGTGGCCTGTTGACGGTGGCACAAAAACCTGGTGGGAAGGCCCTTACCATTGCCCCCGAAAACATCAACATTGGGGCTCCTGTCCCGACGACGGACCTGGTGCTGGTGGCATCCACCGAAGCCACCGCCCCCCTGTTGTTAAACGCCACCCAAGACTACCAAGGCGAGCAGCAGCAAGCCACACTGCGGCTGGAAACCGGTGGGCCAGATGGTGCTTACGCCCAGTATGGCGATGGCATGTACACCGACCGGGGTGCTGATGTGTACTACCAAGGCGGCAAGGCCTACGTCAACATCAGAGGCGCGGGTTCAGATCGCATGTTGGGCACGGGCGATGACGTGTCTGTGACCGTAGACGCCCTCATGGGTACAGACGCCAAAACCACCAGCCAGAACCTGGTGGACGCGATCAACGCTAGGGCACAGGGTGGCTTGATTGAAGATTCCCCGGCGGTTCTCACGATCCAACTTTCTGGATTGACCGAACGCTTTGCAAACAGCCAATCGGTGTTTGTCAGCGGTTATATCAAAATTGGCGACACTTATGTCTACCCTGGCGGATCTCCGACGACTCCTGAAGCCTTGCTCAAAGTCTTTACCGATAAGGTAGACATTGCATCCGCTACGCTGAATGAGGCTGGCACTCTTTTGACGATTACTAGCGTCGCGACGGGGACCAGCGCTGTGATGGCGGCAAACATCCAGATCACCCTTAATGGGTCGTCCGCTAATAGTTACATAGTCTCTTCACCGACCATAACGAATGGCCAAGACGCTACCCTCAGCAATCCGGACCCGGTGCTCTCGCAGGTGCTGCAAGGCGCCGAGCTCATGACAGACGGCAGCATCACCCTCAACGCGAAGCAATACGGCAAAGAAACCTTCGTGATCAGCGACGTGACGCTGGACTACCAGGGCGTCAAGCAGCTGGCCTCCGTCAAGCTCGACAGCAGCAGCATCCCCTACGGCAGCACTTTCATCGACGGCAAAACCTCTGACGTCGCCAGCTACGGCCGTGGCGCGGATGTGTATTACGACGGCGGCAAGGCTTACGTCACCATCAGAGGCGCGGGCGTGGATGGCTTGATGCGCACGGACGATGACGTGCCTGTGACCGTGTCAGCAGGCATGGTGACCTCCAAGCCCGCCACGATCACCATCGATCTGCCGAATGACATCACGGGAGCGTCGCTCTTAGGCGGATTGACGATGTCTCTTATTGCTTTTGGGGCGACGGGGGGTAAAGGTCAAGATATTATTGTTAGTGGGATGAATGTTGATGATTTTATTAATGAAATAGCTAATCAACCTTTTATCGAATCCGCAACGCTGGAAGGTGGCAACATCGTCATTACTGCCAAAAGTTTGTTCAATAAATTAATCATCAAACAAGATCAAGGTTTAGAGATCCTTATTGATTCGACATCGATCTTCCCGACTGGTACGACTCTCACCGGTGAAGCGATTGTGGGTGCCCAAGCCACTTCGAAGGCCCTTGTGGAAGCCATCAACGCCCAAACCGTCGTTGGTGGAGACCTCGAAGGTCTCATTGCCTCTGCCGCATACGACAGCACCACTGGCCAGATCACCCTGACCGCCAAAAACGCCGGCAGAGAAACCTTTACTGTCAGCAACGTGACGCTGGACTACCAGGGCCAGACGCAGCAGGCCAAAGCCACCTACAGCACCACCAACGCCGATTACTACGCCGGCGGCACGCTGAGCCTGACGGTGGACACCACGCCCAAAGATCTGACTGACACGGCCAACGATGTGGTGGTGAAAGCCGACATGGTCGCAGGTGACGCTGCAGCCAGCATCCTCGCGCTCAAAAATGCCATCGGGGCGGAGTTGCAGGTCCAACAGGGCACAGAGGCTACGCCTGCAGTCATCACTGTCGACATTGACGGCCTGGACTTTAAGCCTAACTTTGGCAACTATGGATCTCCTTTACTTGAAACGTTTTTCCTCAATGCCTGGAGTCTGAGAGTTGAAAGTCAAAGTTCCACCAATGTATTATTCTCAGCCAATGGTTCGGGTTCTTTAATTCCTGGAGATACACCCGGCTCTCCACCTAGTTGGAACTCTATCGAGGCATTTACCGCCTTCAAAAACCTCGGAGCGTTTGTCACCTATCTGGATGACTTGGGTGAAACTGCCAAGGCCTTTGATGTTGCCATCGTTGATGGCGATATTGTCATCACGTCCAGAGCGACTGGCCCAGACGTCAACATGGTCTTCCAATGGACCGTGCAGAGGGTTCTCAACAACATTGCCGAAGGCCTGCTCGACGACCGTTCGATCAATGCAAAATCTTCGACTGGATACACCCCTGGTTTAGAGGCCGTTCCCGGCTCAGACGGTCGTCTGGCCACCGTGCTCCGCGAGGTGTCGGTGGATGCCAACGGCGCGATCACGCTGACCTCCAAAGAAAAGACCGAGCACGCGTTCGACATATCGAAAGCCGAAATCAGCTACCCGGGCGTCAAGCAGGTCTCTGAAATCGTGTTCGGCGGTCTGAACGATGACAATTTCTACACCACAGACGACGCCGGTAACCAGGGCACGGTCAGCATCTCGATCGCGGGCACCAAGGTCACAGCCAACATGGGCGACACCGAGACCGCCACACTCCAGAGCCTGGCCGCTCGGATCGAAGCCTTGCGCGTTGGTGTGGGTGCAGTCAAAGACGACAACATTGCCGCCGCCGTTGGCACGGTCGCGGTGATCGAGGACAAGCTGGTGCTGACGGCAGCTGCTGCTGGCGTGGACCCTCTGAAGGTTGACCTGGCTTCGTTCTCCATCACCACACCGGAGGTGTATGGCAGCCTTCACAAGGTGACGATCCTGTTTTCGAACACCTCGCTGGACGCGGCCGCCATCTTGGGTGAAACGCTCAGCATCACGCTCAATGGCCTCACCACCCAACTCAAGGTGGATCAGGCTTTGCTCGACAGCGCGGGCAGCTTGGACCGGTCGGAGTATCTCGTGGGCAAACTGCTGGACAAGGTGATCGCCGATCACACACAGGCAGGCATTACCAGCCTTGACCTCACGGCGGCGGCCACAGCCAGGCTGGGCAATTTGTTGTCGTTCCAGGCCAGCAAGCGGGGCGTGGGTCTGCTGGATGAAGTGACGGCATCGGTGACCATCAACGACGGCACGGGCACCAGCCAAACTGCGGCCCTGCTGGAAGTGGTGGCGCCTGGTGTCAATGACACACCGGCTTCCACCAGCAGCGAGGGCATCACCCTCAACGACGCGACAGGTGAGGGCAATGCCGTCACCGGTGTGAATGCCGATCCGGTGAAGCAGACCATCACCAACCCGGGCGACAACTCAGACCTGTTCGGTGACAGCGCGCTCACGGGCACAGCCGGCCTGCAGCAGGACTTCGTGAATCCGGGTGACGGCCTAGACACCTTGAACGGCGTCAACGCTGGTTTCTTCGGTGATGACCCTTCTTCTCAGGCCGGCGAGGCCTTCGCTTTGGGCGGTGCATTCAGCCAAGGCAATGCCATCGAAGTGACCATGTTCCGGGAGGCGCAGTGGAATGCCGATTCTGCAAATCCAGACTCTGTATTTCTGAAAATCGGATTGACGTTCTCAGATGGCGGGCAGTATTATTATTTTGAAGGCTTTTTAGTAAACAATTTTTTTGTTAGTTTGGGAAATGAGCCAGTCGATCCGGCGTTGGGTCTTTCGCTCGGCGACAACTTCGAAACGGCCGTGTCCAAGATGAACGATGTGCTGTCTTTGTTTGAGGACAGAGTCGGGCGTGAGCTCGGCTCCATCACCTACGACGCCTCGACGCGCAAGGTGACTATGACTGCCGTGGAGGGGGTCACGGTATCGCCTGGTAATACTGAGAACTTTAACGTTAACTTCTTTAATCTTTATGTTGGCGGGATAGTTTCTCAGTTGAGCGACGGGACTGTGAGTGGTGCTCTTCAACCTGGCGAAAGTTTTAATGCCTCGATCATCGTCAAGTCTCTGGATGGCGGTGTCGGTCAAACCTTTACCAATCCGGGCTATGGCTTCATCGCCCCGCCAGACTCGCCAGACAACACCTTTGGTACCCCCAACCCCGGTAATGGCGATCTGTACGGCTCCGACCCGGGCAAGTACACCGACACTGGCCTGAACACCACCTCGCTCAACGGCGGCACGGTCACGGGCACGCCGTTAGGTGACACGCAGGTCTACGGCTATGGCGTGGGCAACAACCCGACTGACCGCATCGACCTGGGCAACGGCAGCATTTCAACAGATGGTGGTACAGCCGGTAAAGATGCAGGCAGCTTGACCAACAGCACAAGCGAGGCCGACGCCTTCGTGGTGAAAACCGACACAACAGGCTTTGCTCCGTTTGAATGGAAAGACTCCTTGTTGATGGTGCGTTCCACCGGCGGCGCAGTGGCCGATGTGGTGAACAACTTCCAGACGGCCTATGACTTTGTGGCGCTGGAAGGCGAGCTGCTGGCCAGCACGGTGGAGGGGTATGTGAATGGTGTTGTGGTCACGAGGACCGTGTTGGATGTCAACATCTACTTCTTGTCAAGTGATACCGATGGAACAACTCCAAATCTGGTCTCATCAGGCGGTGCGCTCCTTGATGCGCTTGCATGGAGGGTGTCAGCAGACTACGGTACGCCTTCTGATCTGCTCACGAGCCCGATCACGCTCGGTCAAAACTTGCTGCTTGAGGCGCAGGCGGCGGGTGTTGTGAGCAGCACGGCCTCGGCGGGCACATACGAAAACCTCGGTGCGCTGTTGGAGACACTGAATACATCGGGCATTGCGAAGTACACACTGAAGGACAATGGCGATCATGTGCTGCTGTTGCTCGACACTGCGACTGCGGCCACGGTCAGCTCTCTCCCCGTGATAGCCAAAGGTTGGGTTGCGTTCAGCGACGTGGCTGCGTTGGACCTGTCCACCACCGAATTTGGATTGGTGACCTCGGTTGAAAGCAC
The DNA here is from genome assembly GCF_001269405.1 of Limnohabitans sp. 2KL-3. Taxonomy (NCBI): domain Bacteria; kingdom Pseudomonadati; phylum Pseudomonadota; class Betaproteobacteria; order Burkholderiales; family Comamonadaceae; genus Limnohabitans; species Limnohabitans sp. 2KL-3. The sequence goes on along the minus strand of NZ_CXON01000020.1, from coordinate 64,459 downwards.
GATCAACGCGGCTGCGCTGAGCTCCAGCACGGATGTGGCTGCGGTGCTCAACAGCCTGTTTGACTTCGATGCAGTCTTGGGTGGCACCACCAACAACAGCGAGATCAACACGACGGTGTTTGCGGTCACAGCCGCTGACAACCCGAACGTGACCGCCATCTGGGCGCATACCCAATCGTCTACAGGTGACAACACGCTCGAGGCCTACGAGCTGAACCTGCTGGCCACCGTTAACACCTTGGGTCAGGAGTTCCAGTTGGCCAATTTCAAGCCGGCGGTGCCTGTCATTCCGGTTTAATGCCAGCCCGCAATGGGGTGTTTCAGATTCGCCCCCTTGCAGTTTTTGTCTGTGCAGGTTTTGCCTTGCCGTTGACTGGACAACGCCGCTGGTTCTCCAGCGGCGTTTTTTTTCAAGCCATGGCCTGCCCAGTGGGTGTGACTTACAGGTGTTGTGGAGATGTTTTGTGCCCACCATGTTGTTTTTATCTGAGGCCTGCTTGTTCGACCGCAAGAGCGGCGCCGCCCAAAGCGTGCGGGCGCAGCTCAAGGCCTTGGCCCGCGCAGGCTGGCAGGCCCATGCACTGACCATGACCTTGTTCGATGGCCAGCAGGAGTACCCGCTGGCCCAAGTGCATCCTGATTTGTCGCCTCTGCCGCCCGTTGGCAGCCTTTGGGTGCAAGAGGATGAGGGGGTGACACACACTTTGTATGTGACCCATTCCACCGTGCATCAAGCGGTGCGACCTGGGGCCTTGAGGGCGTTCATTGAGGTGGCGCAGCAATCCCTGACGCAGCTGCAGCCCGACGTGGTGCTGACCTACAGCTCGCCCGCGCTGCAGCCGCTGCTGGCTCAGGCCCAGCAGCAGGGGGCACACACGGTGTTTTATGTGGCCAACCCGGGCTATGCCCGAGCCGAATCGCCAGCGTTTCGGTTCATCAACTCATTTGTGGTGCCTTCACAGGCCATGGTGGCGCTGTACCGCGAAAAGCTGGGGATCAGGGCGCAGGTGGTGCGTGACTTGGTACGCCCACCGCTGGAAGGTCGGCTCAATCTGTCGCCCGCGCGGGTGGCCACGCGCAAGGCACAACGTTTTGTGACGCTGATCAACCCTGAACCGGCCAAAGGCGGGCTGTTTTTTCTGAACTTGGTGGAGCAGGCGCGGGTGCTGGCACCCGGGCTGCGCTTTCGGGCCCTGGAAAGCCGTTGGGGCCGGGCCGACTGGGCACGCCTTGGCGTGGACCCGGCGCTGTTGGACGCGGTGGACTGGCAGCCACGCACCGACGACATGGCCCGCATCTATGGCGAAGCATCGCTGTTGCTGGTGCCTTCGCTGTGGTTTGAAGCTTCGGCCCGGGTGGTGGCCGAGGGGTTGTTGGCTGGCGTGCCTGTGCTGGCCATGAAGTCGGGCGGCATAGAGGAGCAGCTCAATGGTGGGGGTTTTTTGTTCGACCTGCCGCCCGCCCTGCATGCGGACCACCTGGCCCCGCCCGATAAAAAAGACCTGCACCAGTGGCTGCACTTCATTCAGGTGCTGTTGGACGACGACGCGCTGTACACCCAGGCGGTGCAACTGGCTTTGAAGGCTGCAGGTCTGCACGAACCGGCTCGTGCCGAGGCGGCGGCGGTGACGACCTACACTGAATTGGCCCGGCACCCCGCACTGACCAACTTGGCCCGCAGTCCTGTGGTGCGCCCGCGCTTGCAGGCCAAGCGTGAGTGCACCCTCGAGGCGGTGAATGCGTCGCTCCAATGTGTTGCTGCAGGGAATGGGGCCATTCTCGATGCCCAAGGGCCTTGTGTACCCTTGGTGAAACAGTTTTTGACGCAACCCAGCAAAAGCGCAAAACCAAGGTCTTGCGCTTGAACATCACCTTTGGATTACCCGACTCAACCCATATCACTGTCGACACCAGCGCAATGTCCTTGGAACAAGCCGTTCAAATGTTGATCGAACGATGGGCAAGTTGATCGAAAAAAAACCATCCCGAGGGATGGTTTTTTTAGAGGGCGAGATGACTCGGTTTATCAATACAGACCCGTGAAGATTGAAGTGAACGGCTTTTTTCGGGCACCGCAATCAGTGTGGGAGCCCCGCCCTCGGGGCGAAGGGGGGTGGTCTGCGAGGCTCTATCGCGGCGAGGGCGCCGTTCTCACAAAAAATCCGTTCTTGCAAACTTCATAAGGCCTGATCAATGGGCAGCCGCTGAAGCCAGAGCGGCATTGAAGGTGGGGCTGGGGCACATGACGGCTTGGAGCTTTTCCTGGGACGGGAAGTAGTAGCCACCAATGTCAACGGCTTGGCCCTGAACGGCATTGAGCTCACCCACGATGGTCATTTCTTGCTCGGTCAGTGTTTGGGCCAGCGGCGCGAACTTGGCTTGAAGTTCCAGGTCGTCCGTTTGCGCGGCCAACTCTTGCGCCCAGTACATGGCCAGATAAAACTGGCTGCCACGGTTGTCCAACTGGCCTGTCTTGGGCGAGGGGTTCTTGTTGTTGTCCAGCAGTTTGCCGGTGGCCGCGTCCAGGGTTTTGGCCAAAACCTTCGATTTGCTGTTGCTGGTTTTGATACCCAGGTCTTCCAGCGACACGGCCAGCGCCAAAAATTCACCCAACGAGTCCCAACGCAGGTGGTTTTCTTCCACCAGCTGTTGCACATGCTTGGGGGCAGAGCCGCCTGCACCGGTTTCGTACATGCCGCCGCCGGCCATCAATGGCACAACCGACAGCATCTTGGCCGAGGTGCCCAGTTCCATGATGGGGAACAGGTCGGTCAGGTAGTCGCGCAGGATGTTACCGGTGGCGCTGATGGTGTCCAGGCCGCGCACAACGCGCTCCAGGGTGTAACGCATGGCACGCACTTGGCTCATGATCTGGATTTCCAGACCGGCCGTGTTGTGCTCGTGCAGGTACATCTTCACTTTGGTGATCAGCTGGGCTTCGTGGGGGCGGTACTGGTCGAGCCAGAACACCACGGGCATGCCGGAGTTGCGAGCACGGGTGACGGCCAGCTTGACCCAGTCACGGATTGCGGCATCTTTGACCTGGCACATGCGCCAGATGTCGCCGGCTTCGACGTTTTCGGACAAGAGCACTTCACCGGTGTTGATGTCGGTGATGTTGGCCACGCCGTCTTCAGAGATTTCAAAAGTTTTGTCGTGCGAGCCGTATTCTTCGGCTTGCTGAGCCATCAGACCCACGTTGGGCACCGTGCCCATGGTCTTGGGGTCGAAGGCGCCGTGCCACTTGCAGAAGTTGATCATCTCCTGGTAAATGCGGGCGAAAGTCGACTCGGGCATCACGGCCTTGACGTCTTTCAGGCGGCCGTTGGCGTCCCACATCTTGCCGCCGTTGCGGATCATGGCGGGCATGGAGGCGTCCACGATCACGTCGTTGGGCGAGTGGAAGTTGGTGATGCCTTTGGCCGAGTCCACCATGGCCAGCTCGGGACGGTGCTCGTGGCAGGCGTGCAGGTCGCGTTTGATTTCGTCTTGCTTGGACTGGGGCAAGCTGGTGATCTTGCTGTACAGATCGGCCATGCCGTTGTTCACGTTCACACCCAGTTCTTTGAACAGGTCACCATGCTTTTCGAAAGCTTCTTTGTAGAAGATCTTCACGCAGTGACCGAACACGATGGGGTGCGACACCTTCATCATGGTGGCTTTGACGTGCAGCGAGAACATCACGCCGGTCTTGCGGGCGTCTTCAATCTCTTTCTCATAGAACTCGCACAGAGCCTTTTTGCTCATGTACATGCTGTCGATGACTTCACGGTCGAGCAAAGAGACTTTGGGTTTGAGGATGATGGTTTTGCCGCTTTTGGTGATCAGCTCCATCCGCACGTCGCGGGGGCGGTCCAGGGTCATGGATTTTTCACCGTGGTAGAAGTCGCCTGCGTGCATGTGCGAGACGTGCGAGCGCGACGCCTGGCTCCACTCGGCCATGCTGTGGGGGTTTTTGCGGGCAAATTCTTTGACGGCGCGGGGGGCGCGACGGTCGGAGTTGCCTTCGCGCAGAACGGGGTTCACGGCCGATCCGGTGCACTTGGAATAACGGGCCTTGATGGCTTTTTCTTCGTCGTTGCTGGGGTTTTCGGGGTAGTCGGGCAGGGCGTAGCCCTTGGCCTGCAGTTCTTTGATGGCTGCAACCAACTGGCCAACCGAGGCGCTGATGTTGGGCAGTTTGATGATGTTGGTGCTGGGCAAGAGGGTCAACTTGCCGAGCATCGACAGGTTGTCGGGTGCTCTTTGCTCAGGGGGGAGCAGGTCAGAGAATTCGCCCAGAATGCGGCCAGCCACAGAAATATCGCTGGTTTCAATTTCAATGCCTGCGGGCTGAGTGAAGGTGCGAATGATGGGCAAAAAGGATGCTGTTGCCAACAAGGGGGCTTCATCCGTCAAGGTGTAAATGATTTTGGAGCGGGCTGTAGGCGTGGTCATCGTGGTACTGATTTTTACAGGATGAAAAGTGAGACCACTATCTTAAACCAAGCAAACCCACAACTGGCTGACGAAATCCTTGGTGTTTGTCCGGTGTTTTTGGCTGTTCGGGGGCGGGCACTCGGGTAGGGGCACCTTGGTGGTGGTTCAAATTTCGACGGTGTTTTTGTGGGAAAATCAGCTTTGATTACTTTTTTAATCCAGCACGGTTAATGTCCGGCTTTTTGTATTGAATTTCATGGTTCAGATCACGCTCCCCGACGGTTCATTGCGCGAATTTCCAGGCCCGGTCACCGTAGCCGAAGTCGCTTCCTCTATTGGCGCAGGCTTGGCCAAAGCAGCTTTGGGCGGCAAAGTCAATGGCCAACTGGTGGACACCAGTTTCAGCATGTCGGCCAATGCCCACTTGGCCATCGTCACCGCCAAAGACCCCGAAGGTCTGGAGCTGATTCGCCACTCAACGGCACACTTGTTGGCTTACGCCGTCAAAGATTTGTTTCCTGAGGCTCAGGTCACCATCGGACCCGTCATCGACAACGGCTTTTATTACGACTTTTCTTACAGCCGATCCTTCACGCCTGAGGACTTGGTGGCCATTGAAAAGCGCATGACCGAGCTGGCCAACAAGGACGAGCCTGTGGTCCGCCGTGTTTTGCCTCGCGATGAGGCTGTGGCGCATTTCAAAGCCCTGGGCGAGCACTACAAAGCCGAAATCATTGGCAGCATCCCTGCTGACCAAGAAGTGAGTTTGTACCGCGAAGGTGCTTTTGAAGACCTGTGCCGTGGCCCGCACGTCCCCAGCACAGGCAAGCTCAAACATTTCAAACTCATGAAAGTGGCGGGGGCCTATTGGCGCGGTGACAGCAAAAACGAAATGCTGCAACGCGTTTACGGTACGGCTTGGGCCAGCAAGGAGAACTTGCAGCTGTATCTGACCCGTCTTGAAGAAGCCGAAAAGCGTGACCACCGCAAGCTCGGGCGCGAGTTGGATTTGTTCCACATTGACGAGCATGCCCCTGGCTTGGTGTTCTGGCACCCCAAAGGCTGGACCGTTTGGCAAACCGTGGAGCAGTACATGCGACAGGTTTACCGTGACAGTGGTTACCAAGAGGTCAAAGGCCCCCAGATTTTGGATAAATCGCTGTGGGAAAAAACCGGTCACTGGGACAAGTACCGCGACAACATGTTCACGACCGAGTCCGAGAAGCGCGATTACGCTTTGAAGCCCATGAACTGCCCGGGTCACATCCTGATCTTCAAGCAAGGTATCAAGAGCTACCGTGATTTGCCTTTGCGTTACGGTGAGTTTGGCCAATGCCACCGCAATGAACCGTCAGGCGGTTTGCACGGCATCATGCGTGTGCGTGGCTTCACCCAAGACGATGGCCACATCTTTTGCACCGAAGACCAAATCCTGCCAGAGTGCGACACCTTCACCAAGGTCCTCAAAAATGTCTACGCCGATTTCGGTTTCACCAACATTTTGTACAAGGTGTCTACGCGTCCTGCGGCTCGCATTGGTTCCGACGAGTTGTGGGACAAGGCCGAAAAAGCCCTGATGGACAGCTTGCGCCATTCGGGATGCGATTTTGTGATTTCAGAGGGCGATGGTGCTTTTTATGGACCCAAGATCGAATACACCCTGAAGGATGCGATTGGCCGGGAATGGCAGTGCGGCACGATTCAGGTGGACTTCAATTTGTCCGAGCGTCTGGATGCCGAATACGTGGCCGAAGACGGTACGCGCCAGCGGCCTGTGATTTTGCACCGTGCCATTGTGGGCAGCATGGAGCGATTCATTGGCATTTTGATCGAACAGCATGCCGGTGCCTTGCCCACTTGGTTGGCCCCCATTCAAGTGTCGGTGCTCAATATCACCGATGCACAGTCTGACTACTGTCGCGAAATCGCTGCAAAACTGCAAAAGTCAGTGTCAAATCAAGGCCTTAGGGTCGAATTGGACCTCCGTAACGAGAAAATCACGTATAAAATACGCGAGCATTCGTTGCAAAAGCTGCCCTATATCCTTGTCGCAGGTGACAAAGAAAAGGCAGCAGGTACCGTCGCAGTGCGCGCCCGAGGCAACAAAGACCTCGGTGTGATGTCGATCGATGCGTTCATTGAACACATTTCAGCTGACATCGCTTCTAAAGCCTGAAGGTGAATTTCGCCGCAAGCTTTGGCCCGTGGGCACAAAGATGGATGGGCTGCATGTTGCAGTTTTGTTCCGTAAAGGATTGAGTCATCGCTACCGAATTTCGTGATCGTCGCCACCGCGAAGAACGTAAACACCGTTTGAACCGTGAAATCATGGCCCCAGAGGTTCGTGTTTCCGGCCCTGAAAATGAACCCATGGGCATTTTGTCTTTGGGTGAAGCCTTGCGACTTGCGGGTGAAATGGATGTGGACCTGGTTGAAATTGCCGCCACTGCCAATCCGCCTGTCTGTCGCTTGATGGACTACGGTAAGTTCAAGTACCAAGAGCAAAAGCGAGCGGCAGAAGCCAAAGCCAAGCAAACGGTCATTGACATCAAAGAAGTCAAGTTCCGTCCAGGTACAGACGATGGTGACTACAACATCAAAATGCGCAACATCCGCCGGTTTTTGGCCGATGGTGACAAATGCAAGATCACTTTGCGTTTCCGTGGCCGCGAAATCACCCACCAAGAACTGGGTATCGCTTTGCTGAACCGGATTCGTGATGAGTTGGCCGACTCCATCATCGTGGAGCAGTTTCCCAAGTTGGAAGGCCGCCAGATGATCATGATGATTGCACCGGGTCGCAAAAAACCGACCAGTGGCAAACCAGCAGACGCGGCAGCTTCTGCTGAGTCGGCGTAAAAAAAGAATTTGACCGGCCTTCGGGTTGGTTGGGTCGAAAGTCACTTTCGGGTGACTTTTGTTAAAAGTGGCTCGGGGCCAACAAGGCTGCAAAGATATTGCAGACGCCTCACGAGCACAATTAAAGGAGCATTGACATGCCCAAGATGAAGACCAAAAGCAGCGCTAAAAAGCGCTTCCGTGTTCGTCCCGGTGGAACCGTTAAACGCGGCCAAGCCTTCAAACGTCACATCCTGACCAAGAAGACCACCAAAAACAAGCGTCACCTTCGCGGTGCAGTGGCTGTGCATGAGACCAATATGGGTCACATCGCACAAATGCTGCCCATGGCTGGCCTGTAATTACTGACGAACAAGGAGAATAAATATGCCTCGCGTTAAACGTGGTGTAACGGCACGCGCCCGTCACAAGAAAGTTTTGGCCCTTGCAAAAGGTTTCCGTGGTCGCCGCGGTAATGTCTTCCGCATCGCCAAACAGGCGGTGATGAAGGCTGGCCAGTACGCCTACCGTGACCGCCGCACCAAAAAGCGTGTGTTCCGTCAGTTGTGGATTGCCCGTATCAACGCCGCTGCGCGTGAATGCGGTCTGACCTACAGCCAGTTCGCCAACGGCCTGAAGAAGGCTGCCATCGAAATCGACCGTAAGATGCTGGCGGACATCGCTGTGCACGACAAGGCCGCTTTTGCTGGCATTGTGAACCAAGTCAAAGCCAAACTGGCCGCAGCTTGAGTCCATGAGTGACATGGGCCCTTGGGCCTGTGCCACGCACTCGATCAAAGGGATTGAGGCTCGCAAAAGCTTCAATCCCTTTTTTATTCCTTTTTACTCAGATCCCCGATCTCCCACACCATGAACGAGCTGGACACCCTGGTCGACTCCGCACGCCAGAGTTTTGCGCAGGCACTGACACCTGCAGACCTCGAAAACGCCAAAGCCCAATTTCTGGGCAAAGCCGGTCGCATCACCGAGCTGATGAAGGGCATGGCCGCTCTGAGCGTGGAAGACAAGAAAACGCGCGGTGCGGCCATCAACCTGGCCAAGCAGGCCATTGAGGCCGCGCTGAACGATCGCCGCCAAGCGCTGGCCGACGCAGAGCTGCAAGCGCAACTCAAAGCCGAAGCACTCGATGTGACTTTGCCGGGGCGCAGTGCAAACCTGGGCGGTTTGCACCCCGTATCGCTGACGCTCGAGCGTGTCGAGCAAATCTTTGGCTCCATGGGCTTTGAAGTGGCCCAAGGCCCAGAGATCGAGACCGACTGGTTCAACTTCACCGCGCTCAACACACCAGAAGACCACCCAGCGCGCTCCATGCACGACACCTTTTACGTCGAAGGCGGTCATTTGCTGCGCACACACACCAGCCCCATGCAAATCCGCCATGCAGTGCAGCACGTCAAGCGCTACACAAACCAACTCGACGCGGGTCAAGGCATGCCCGAGATCCGTGTCATCGCGCCTGGCCGCACTTACCGCGTGGACAGCGACGCCACCCACTCGCCCATGTTTCACCAGTGCGAAGGCCTGTGGATCGGCGAGAACGTGAGCTTCAAGGATTTGAAGGTGGTGGTCACCGATTTTTGCCGCACCTTCTTCGAAAGCGACGATCTGGTGCTGCGTTTCCGTCCCAGCTTTTTCCCCTTCACCGAGCCCAGTGCCGAGATCGACATCCAGTTCCAAAGTGGCCCGCTGGCTGGTCGTTGGCTTGAAGTGGGCGGCTCCGGCCAGGTGCACCCGAACGTGGTGCGCAACATGGGCTTGGACCCCGAGCGCTTCATCGGCTTTGCCTTTGGCATGGGCATGGACCGTTTCACCATGCTGCGCTACGGCGTGAATGACCTGCGCTTGTTCTTTGACGGTGATGTGCGTTTCCTGAGCCAATTTCAGTAATCCCTCTCCTGATATTCCCGAATGCTGCTGCGCGGCGTGTGCCGTGCAGCAAAACGAAGTGAGTTCTGCACATGCAATTTCCTGAATCCTGGTTGCGCGAGTTCTGCAACCCGTCCCTGACGACCCAGCAACTGGCTGATACCTTGACCATGGCCGGTCTCGAAGTGGAAGAGCTCGAGCCCGTGGCCCCGCCGTTCACGAAGATCGTGGTCGGTGAAATCAAGGAAGCCGTGCAGCACCCCAACGCCGATCGCCTGCGCGTGTGCCAGGTGGATGTGGGGCTGGGCGCTCTGCTCAACGTCGTATGTGGTGCACCCAACGCCCGGGTGGGCATCCGCGTGCCTTGCGCCATGGTCGGGGCTGAATTGCCTCCGGGTGAAGACGGTAAACCATTCGTCATCAAGGTGGGCAAGCTGCGTGGCGTTGAAAGCCAGGGCATGTTGTGTTCAGCCAAAGAACTGAAGATTGCCGACGACCATGGCGGCCTGCTGGAATTGCCTGCAGACGCGCCTCTGGGCCAGGACATTCGCCAGTATTTGAATCTGGACGACACCCTGATGACGCTCAAGCTCACGCCTAACTTGGCGCATTGCCTGAGCGTGTACGGCATCGCTCGTGAAGTGTCAGCCCTGACCGGTGCCCCTTTGAAGGCCCCGACTTTCCCGGCAGTGGCCACGCAGACCAGCGACAAGCTGGCCGTGAAGGTGCAGGCGCCCGACCTGTGCGGCCGTTTCAGCGGCCGCGTGGTCAAGGGTGTGAACACGAAGGCCCAAACCCCGCAGTGGATGGTCGACCGCCTCGCCCGTTGCGGTCAGCGGAGCGTGAGCCCGCTGGTGGACATCTCCAACTACGTGATGTTCGAGTTCGGCCGGCCTTCGCACATTTTTGACCTCGACAAGATCCACGGCGGCTTGCAGGTGCGCTGGGGCCAGCCCGGTGAAACGCTCAAGCTGCTCAACGGCAACACCGTGACCGTGGACGAGAAGGTGGGCGTGATCGCCGACGACAGCCAAGTCGAATCGCTGGCCGGCATCATGGGTGGCGACGCGACAGCCGTGTCTGACGACACCCAAAACATCTACATCGAAGCCGCGTTCTGGTGGCCCACTTCGATTGCTGGCCGTTCGCGCCGCTTCAACTTCTCGACCGATGCCGGTCACCGTTTTGAGCGTGGTGTGGACCCGCAGCTGACGGTGGAGCACATCGAGCGCATCACCCAGCTGGTGCTCGACATTTGCGGCACGCCAGAGACAAAGGTTGGCCCCATCGACGACCAGACCTTGAACATTCCAGCGATCACCCCCGTCACGCTGCGTGTGGCCCGTGCGGTCAAGGTGATTGGCATGCCTTTAACGCAGCAGCAATGCGCCGACGCCTTGCGGGGTCTGGGTCTGCAAGTGGCTGAAGGCGAGGGCACCGTCACCGTGACGCCACCGAGCTTCCGTTTTGACCTGCTAATCGAAGAAGACCTGATTGAAGAAGTGGCCCGCATGGTGGGCTACAACAACCTGCCGACCAACCCACCTCTGGCCCCCATCACCGCCAAAGTGCGCCCAGAAACCGAGCGCAGCCCGTCCGCTGTGCGCCGCGCCATTGCCGCTTTGGGTTACCAGGAAACCATCAACTACAGCTTTGTCGAAGAAGCGTGGGAAAAAGACTTGGCGGGCAATGCCAGCCCGATCCGCCTGCTCAACCCCATCGCCAGCCAGATGAGCGTGATGCGCTCGAGCCTGATCGGTTCGCTGCTGCAGGTGGTCAAGTTCAACGCCGACCGCAAAGCTGACCGCGTGCGTGTGTTCGAGCTGGGGCGCGTGTTTTTGCGCAATGACACCGTTCAAAGCACCGACACCACCGTTCAGGGGTTCGAGCAGCCCATGCGCGTGGCCGGCGTGGCTTGGGGCCCAGTGGAGCCTTTGGGTTGGCAGGGCAAGTCCCGCAATGTCGATTTTTACGACGTCAAGTCCGATGTGGAGAAGCTGCTGGCCCCGCGCAAGGCGGAGTTTGTGGCCGCTGAACACCCCGCCATGCACCCGGGCCGCTCGGCCCAAGTGTGGCTTGATGGCGTGATGATTGGCCATGTGGGTGAGTTACACCCCCGCTGGCGACAGGCTTGGGAGCTGAGCAGTGCGCCTGTGGTGTTTGAGTTGTCGCTGGATGCCGTCATCGCCCGTCAAGTGCCAGTGGCGCAAGCGGTGGCCAAACACCAGGCAGTGGAGCGCGACATCGCGGTCATCGTGAATGAACAGGTCACGCACGGCCAATTGATGGCGGCCATCCATGCGGCACCCACACAGGGTTTGCTGCGCGATGCGGTGCTGTTTGACATTTACCGTCCCAAGGCCGAATCGACAGGCGGCTTGGCGGCAGGCGAGAAGAGCTTGGCGGTGCGTTTGAGCTTGCTCAGTGAGGAGTCCACCTTGACCGACGTTCAAATTGACACGGTGATGCAAGCCGTGATGGCACAGTTGGGCTCAGACTTGTCAGCTCGGCTGCGCAGCTGATGCGCCTTCATACCTATTCGGAACGCGGTCATGCAAATCAGTTTTGAAACATTGGAAACGCCCGCCTTGACCAAGGCTCAGCTGTCTGATTTGTTGTTTGAACAAATCGGTTTGAACAAGCGCGAGTCCAAAGACATGGTCGATGCTTTTTTTGATCTGATGGTGGACAGCCTGATTTCGGGTGACGATGTCAAGATTTCTGGCTTTGGCAATTTTCAAATCCGCACCAAAGCGGCGCGGCCAGGGCGCAATCCACGCACAGGAGAATTGATTCCTATTGATGCACGTCGTGTTGCGACCTTCCATGCCAGCCATAAACTCAAGGCCTTGATTCAGGGCGATGCCGTTGACGACGAAGGTGTGGAGACGGTAGGGCGCTGAATTTCCACCTACCGGAGTCTGCCATGTTGTTCAAGTTCAAATCCAAAGCCACCAGCGATCTCATCATGTTGGAGCCCGACGCACGGGTTTTGCTCAAAATGATGTTGGGTGATGATCCGGTCAAGGGCATAGTCTTGGCAAAAGACCTGCCTGCCACCATTGCCAAACTTGAGTCAGCTTTGGCGCAGGAGTCGGCCAAGGACGAGCGTTCCAAAGCACATCTTCGGGCCACCAGTGCGGATCTGGAGAATCCAGAAGAGGGTGATTTTTTGCAGACTGTGCAGTTCAGTCAACGTGCGGCCCCAATGCTTCAAATGCTCAAACGGTGTGTGACCGACAATGCCGATTTGATGTGGGGCGTTTGAGGCTCAAAAACACCTTGCTCAGCGCTTGAAAACGGTGCCGCCCAGTTGGTAGCCGGCTTTGAGTTGACGCTTGGCAAACCAGCCCACGTTCATTTCCAGGACAAAGCGGACGGGTTTTTCTGAGCAGTGCGAATCATCGCTTTGAGGTTTCATGTCCGCGATGTTCACGATGGTCCCGTCATCGGCCAAAAAGGCTGCAGACAGCGGGATCAGTGTGTTGCGCATCCAAAAGCATTGGGTTGCGGCTTGTTGAAAGACAAAGAGCATGCCCTCATGCTGGGGCATTTCCTTGCGCCACATCAGGCCAATTTGACGTTGTTCGGGTGTTTGTGCCAACTGAACATCGAGCATGTGCATGCCTGCGTTGAGCTTGGTTCGGGGCAATTGCAATTGGGGAGCTTGCTGCGACAAGGCGTTCAAAGACAGCGCTGTGCCCAGCAATAGGACCGTTGAGCCTCGGCGCAGGGGCTTGAGATGATGTTTGAGAGGCCATTGACGTTGCAAGCACGCCCAAACTGGAGCAAACAAGGAGATGAACTTCATGGTAGATCAATGTGACTGGCCGTTGTTGACCAAACACAGAGCATAAAGCAGTCAGGTCTGTGTGTCTGGACTCTCTATATTTGCAGTGTTGGCAGGTGGATCAGAGGGGGTGTCGGTTTGGATGTCCGTGGCCATCATGCCTTTGGCACCTTCTGTCAGCGAAAATCTGACCCTCGCACCTTCTTTCAGACTTTTGAATCCATCGGCCTGAATGGCTGAAAAATGAGCAAAAGCATCGGGCCCACCCCCGTCGGGTTGGATAAAGCCAAAACCTTTGGCATCGTTGAACCATTTGACCGTGCCTGTAGGCATGCGATGTCTCCTTGTGTTTTTATGGGTGTCAGTTTGAGTAATTACCACCAGTTTTGTCAATGTAAGGTTTTCCCGGGGCTGTTCTTGGGGCATGCCTTGACAAGACTTTTCAAGCCTTGGCCCTAAAGGACTTGAAAGCCTCGATAGAATGAAATCATGGCAACGAAAAAAAATGTGAACCCCACGCTGCCGACCTTGACGCCCAGAGCACCCGATGGTGGTGATTCTGTGGTGCTTGAGCGACGCGCACAAAAAATTGAACCGCCCCAGATGTATCAGGTGGCGATGCTCAACGACGACTACACGCCCATGGAGTTTGTGGTGATGGTGATCCAAGAGTTTTTCAGCAAGGATCGCGAAGCCGCTACTCAGATCATGCTCAAAATCCATTTGGATGGAAAAGGCATCTGTGGGGTTTACTCACGCGATGTGGCAGCCACCAAAGTCGATCAAGTTCTTGAAGCTGCCAAACATGCAGGTCACCCCCTGCAATGCGTCAGCGAGCCCATTGAATAAATGGGCATGTTCTCCATATCTCATCTTTATCACTCCCCAATCAATCTCTCAGCAAGGCATAAGGAAATCACATGATTGCCCAAGAATTGGAAGTCAGTCTGCACATGGCCTTCGTTGAGGCTCGGCAGCAACGCCACGAATTCATCACGGTCGAACACTTGTTGTTGGCATTGCTCGACAACCCCAGCGCAGCAGAAGTTTTGCGTGCCTGTGCCGCCAATATTGATGACTTGCGCAAGGCATTGAGCAATTTCATCAAGGACAACACCCCTCAAGTGGCCGGAACCGAGGAGGTGGATACCCAGCCCACGCTCGGTTTTCAGCGGGTCATTCAACGTGCCATCATGCATGTGCAATCGACCGGCAATGGCAAAAAAGAAGTCACCGGAGCCAATGTCCTGGTGGCCATCTTTGGGGAAAAGGACTCTCATGCGGTGTATTACTTGCACCAGCAAGGCATCACCCGTTTGGATGTGGTCAACTTCATTGCCCACGGTATTCGCAAGACCGATCCGCCGGAGGCGGCCAAATCGGATGCCCCCTCCAATTCAGAGGCTGAAGAATCCACGGGTGGTGAGAGGAACGAGAAAGCCTCGCCACTCGAGCAATACACCAACAACCTGAACCAAGCGGCCAAAGAGGGAAAAATCGACCCCTTGATTGGTCGAGAGTACGAGGTGGAGCGCACCATTCAAATTTTGTGCCGCCGTCGCAAAAACAACCCTCTTTTGGTGGGCGAAGCCGGTGTGGGAAAAACGGCCATTGCCGAAGGCTTGGCTTGGCGCATCACCCAAGGGACAGTGCCTGAAATTCTGGCCGAAGCCCAGGTGTACTCGCTGGACATGGGCGCATTGCTCGCAGGCACCAAATACCGCGGCGACTTCGAGCAACGCCTCAAGGGTGTGCTCAAGTCGCTCAAGGACAAGCCACATGCCATCCTTTTCATTGACGAAATCCACACATTGATTGGCGCAGGTGCAGCATCGGGGGGGACACTGGATGCGTCCAACTTGCTCAAGCCTGCACTCTCAAGTGGCCAGCTCAAATGCATCGGAGCCACCACCTTCACCGAGTACCGTGGCATTTTTGAAAAAGACGCTGCCCTGTCACGTCGCTTTCAAAAGGTGGATGTGGTCGAGCCCACGGTCTCAGAGACCGTGGATATTCTCAAGGGCCTCAAGAGTCGTTTTGAGGACCACCACAGCGTCAAGTACACCGTTGCCGCCTTGCAAGCCGCAGCCGAGTTGTCGGCCAAGTTCATCAATGACCGCCAGTTGCCCGACAAGGCGATTGATGTGATCGACGAGGCCGGCGCTGCTCAACGCATTTTGGTCGCATCCAAGCGCAAAAAGACGATTGGCAAAGCCGAGATCGAGGACATTGTTGCCAAGATCGCACGCATTCCCCCAGCCAACGTGTCCAACGACGACCGCAGCAAGTTGCAGACCATTGAGCGCGACCTCAAGTCGGTCGTGTTTGGGCAGGACAAAGCCCTGGAGGTCTTGGCTTCTGCCGTCAAGATGGCTCGATCCGGCTTGGGCAAAACCGACAAACCGATTGGATCATTCTTGTTCTCCGGCCCTACAGGCGTTGGCAAGACCGAAGCGGCCAAGCAATTGGCCTACATCATGGGCATTGAGCTCATTCGCTTTGACATGTCTGAGTACATGGAACGCCATGCCGTGAGCCGCTTGATTGGTGCGCCGCCCGGCTATGTGGGCTTTGACCAAGGCGGCCTGTTGACCGAAGCCGTGACCAAGAAGCCGCACTGCGTGCTCTTGCTTGATGAAATCGAAAAAGCCCACCCGGACATTTTCAACGTGTTGCTGCAGGTCATGGACCACGGCACGCTCACGGACAACAACGGACGCAAGGCCGACTTCCGCAACGTGATCATCATCATGACCACCAACGCGGGAGCCGAGACCATGAACAAGGCCACCATCGGCTTTACCAATCCGCGTGCGGCCGGGGATGAGATGGGCGACATCAAGCGCTTGTTTACCCCAGAGTTCCGCAACCGCTTGGATGCCATGGTCAGCTTCAAACCGCTCGATGAACAAATCATCTTGCGCGTGGTGGACAAGTTCTTGCTTCAACTGGAAACCCAGCTGGCTGAAAAGAAGGTTGAAGTCACCTTCACCGATGCCTTGCGCAAGTTCTTGGGCAAAAAAGGCTTCGATCCCTTGATGGGTGCACGCCCAATGCAGCGCTTGATTCAGGATACGATTCGCAAAGCTTTGGCCGATGAATTGCTGTTTGGTCGCCTGACCGATGGTGGACGTTTGACGGTGGACATGGACGCCAAAGACGAGGTTCTTTTGGACATTTCTGCCCATCCCAAAAAGGAAGGCCGTGCATCAAAGTCGGAACCCACTGAGCCAGAAGAGGCGACTGCGAGCTAACCATTTGCAGGCCCTTGTTCATTCAGGCCTGCAATGCACTCCAAAAGGCCCTGATGGGCCTTTTTTTGTGGCGTTTGCTCAGCACCTGCTCATCAAGCAGGTCTTATCTGCGACGACTGCCGCCCAAAAGCCCGCCGAGCACGCCTCGGACAATTTCTCGGCCAATGGCGGAGCCCACGGTTCGAACCGCGCTTTTGACCACCAACTGTGCAACCCCATCACGCTGAGCACCTCGTGGGCCTGTGCTGCCAAAAAGGATGTCAGACAAGCCCCCCATGAAGCCTCCGGACTCTTTTTCTGCGGCAGGGTTTGGGGTTGAAGCCGTGTTGGGGGCAGAGGCCGATTGACCTTTGATTTTTTCAAAGGCAGATTCACGGTCCAGTGCCTGCTCGTAAACACCGGCTACCAATGAGCTTTGGATCAGGATTTGGCGTTGTTCGGGGGTAATGGGCCCCAATTGGCTGGCGGGGGGCATCACAAACACACGCTCAGTCTCGGTCGGGCGTCCTTTGGCATCCAACAGGCTGATCAATGCTTCACCAACACCCAACTCCGTGATGGCGGCTTCAATGTTCAGCCCGGATTTGGGGCGCATGGTTTGTGCGGTGGCGGCGACCGCTTTTTGGTCTCTGGGTGTGAAGGCACGCAAAGCGTGTTGCACCCGATTGCCCAGTTGGCCCAGCACGCTGTCGGGTATGTCCAAGGGGTTTTGTGTGACGAAATACACCCCGACGCCTTTGGAGCGTACCAAGCGCACCACCAGTTCAATGCGTTCAACCAGGGCCGCAGGAGCATCCTTGAACAGCAAGTGCGCTTCGTCAAAGAAAAACACCAATTTGGGTTTTTCCGGGTCTCCAATTTCAGGCAACACTTCAAACAACTCCGACAGCATCCAGAGCAAGAAGGTGGCATACAGCCGTGGGGAGTTCATGAGTTTGTCGGCCGAAAGGATGTTCACCACCCCCAGACCCTGCGCGTCGGTCTGCATGAAGTCCTCGATGTTGAGCATGGGCTCACCGAAGAATTTGTCGCCGCCTTGGCTTTCGATTTGCAGCAAACCGCGTTGAATGGCACCGATGCTGGCGGCACTGATGTTGCCGTATTCGGTGGTGAATTGCTTGGCGTTTTCACCCACAAACTGCAGCATGGCCCGCAAGTCCTTCATGTCCAACAACAACAGGCCGTTGTCATCGGCAATTTTGAACACCAAATTGAGCACCCCTGACTGTGTGTCATTGAGCCCCAGCATGCGGGTCAACAAGAGCGGCCCCATGTCAGAAATCGTGGCGCGAACGGGGTGACCACTTTCGCCAAAAACGTCCCACAAAGCCGTTGGGCATGCCTGTGGTGTGGGGATGGTAATGCCTCGGTCTTTGAGAACGGCAGTCAGTTTCTCGCCGATCTTGCCCGGCTGGCTGATGCCCGTCAGATCGCCCTTGACGTCGGCCATGAACACCGGAACACCCAAACGAGAAAAATTCTCTGCAAGGGTTTGCAGTGTCACTGTTTTGCCCGTGCCGGTTGCACCTGTGATCAGGCCGTGACGGTTGGACAGACCGGGCAGCAGGTGGCATTGGGCTTGTGCGTTTTGTGCGATCAGCATGGGTTCGGCCATTTTCAAAAATCTCCCGCTTGTGAAAAGTAAAATCCAAGCTCTAGATTAAATCAACATTCAAGGAATTCCCGATGGCTGGCCACAGTAAATGGGCAAATATTCAGCACCGCAAGGGGCGTCAAGACGAAAAACGCCAGCGTATCTGGACCCGGGTGGTCCGCGAAATCATGGTGGCAGCCCGAACCGGTGGCGGTGACGTCAGCGCCAATCCTCGTTTGCGCTTGGCCATCGAAAAAGCCAAAGCGGCCAATATGCCGGCTGACACCATCAAGCGCAACGTGGACAAAGCCACAGGGAATCTGGAAGGCGTGAGCTACGAGGAGATCCGTTACGAAGGTTATGGCATCGGCGGGGCGGCCATCATCTTGGACACCATGACCGACAACCGGGTGCGCACCGTGGCCGAGGTGCGGCACGCTTTGAACAAGTACGGGGGCAATTTGGGCACCGAGGGCTCCGTGGCTTTTCAGTTCAAGCATTGCGGCCAGCTGATTTATGCCCCCGGCACCAATGAAGACAAAGTCATGGAAGTGGCTTTGGAGGCAGGAGCCGAGGATGTGATCACCGACGAAGAAGGTTCTATCGAAGTTTTGACCGCCTATGCAGACTTTGAATCAGTGAAAAACGCCTTGGAAGCTGCCGGACTGGTGGCAGACATGGCCGAGGTGACCATGCGTCCAGAGAATGCCGTCACTTTGTCTGGGGAAGAAGCTGCCAAAATGCAAAAATTATTGGATATATTGGAAGACTTGGATGATGTGCAAAACGTTTTCCACAATGCGGAATTTGAAGATTAAGGAAGTTTGATGAAAGTATTGGTCGTCGGCGGAGGGGGGCGTGAACACGCCATGGCTTGGAAATTGGCCCAGTCGCCCAAAATCCAACAAGTCTTTGTAGCACCCGGCAATGGGGGGACGGCCAAAGACAGTCAGTTGATCAATGTGCCGATCACGGACGTGAAGCAACTTCGCCAATGGGCGATTGAGCAAGGCATTGGTTTGACGCTGGTCGGCCCAGAGGCGCCATTGGCAGCAGGCATCGTGGATGATTTTCGGGCGCATGCCTTGCGCATTTTTGGCCCCACACAAGCAGCGGCTCAATTGGAAAGTTCCAAGGCGTTTTCAAAGGCCTTCATGCAGCGGCATGGCATTCCTACGGCCGAATTTGAAACTTTTACCGACGCGGCCTTGGCCCATGCCTATGTGGACAGCAAGGGGGCGCCTATTGTGGTCAAAGCCGACGGCTTGGCCGCTGGTAAAGGGGTGGTCGTGGCCATGACCTTGGCCGAAGCCCATGAAGCGATTGACTTCATGCTGCTGGACAACACCTTGGGTGTGGCCCATAACGCCGGCGGGGCCAGGGTGGTGATCGAAGAGTTTTTGACGGGTGAAGAGGCCAGTTTCATGGTCTTGTGTGATGGCAAAAACGTGGCAGCCCTGGCCACCAGCCAAGACCACAAACGCCTGCTCGACGGTGATCAAGGCCCCAATACGGGTGGCATGGGGGCTTACTCGCCTGCGCCAGTGGTGACCGCCGAGATTCATGCCCGTGCCATGCGCGAAGTCATCTTGCCAACCATTCGTGGCATGGACAAAGAAGGCATCATCTACACCGGCTTTTTGTATGCGGGACTCATGATCGCTCCGGATGGCCGTGTCAAAACGCTGGAATTCAATTGCCGCATGGGTGACCCAGAAACCCAACCTATTTTGATGCGCATGAAATCTGATTTCTTTGAAGTCTTGTTGGCGGCCACCTCGCAGGGCCTTGACACCTTTGAAATGGAGTGGGATCGCCGTGTGGCTTTGGGTGTGGTCATGGCTGCACAGGGCTACCCGCTCCATCCGCGCAAAGGCGATGCCATCAGTGGCTTGCCCAAAGACAGTGAAGATGCCATGGTTTTCCATGCGGGCACGTCAGAACACGAGGGTCAAGTTTTGACCTCAGGAGGACGCGTCTTGTGTGTCACTGCGCTGGCCGATTCGGTCAAGCTGGCTCAGCAAAAGGCTTACCAAACAGCCCTGCCGATCGCCTTTGATGGCCAGCAAATGCGCCGAGACATTGGTCACCGAGCCATCAAAACCTCCAGCGTTTGATCTTTTATGCCTGATTCGATGCGCCATCCAGTTCAATTTCGGGGTTCTCGTTTGGCCCGTTGGGTCTTGAAATTGCTGGGCTGGCGTTTGGACTTTGAAGGGTTTCCTGCGCTTCAGGGGGTCGCCATTGTTTATCCACACACGAGCAACTGGGATTTTCCAATAGGCATGCTCGCCAAATGGGCCTTGGGCATTCCAGCGCATTTTTGGGGCAAAGATTCGTTGTTCAAAATTCCGCTGCTGGGGGCTTGGATGCGTTGGGTGGGGGGCATTCCCATCGACCGCAGTTCGCCCAAGGGTGTGGTGGGACAAATGGTGCATGTGTTCGAGCAGCACAAACAACAAGAACAACTTCTTTGGTTGGCCTTGGCCCCAGAGGGAACGCGGAGTCTCACCCCGGGTTGGCGAAGTGGTTTTTACCAGCTGGCCTTGGGTGCCAAAGTACCTTTGGCCTTGGTCAAGCTCGATTGGGGGCAGCGCTGCTTCAGCGTGGTGGATTTTTACCACTTGACCGGCCAGCTTGAGTCTGATTACACCCACATGGCCCGTGTGTTTGAGGGTGTGAAAGGCTACCATGAGCACCAAATGGGGCCCATCACGCCTTGGCGAGCACCTGTCAATGACGAAACGACACCCCCTGTCAATGTCGCGAATCCCTGAATTTTTTAAAAGTCTTCACACACCATGAGCACAAGTTTTGAACTCGGCACGGCCAAAAAATACCTGATGGATCTGCAGTCTCGCATCACCGGGGCATTGACCGACCTGGATGGCACGCCTTTTTTGACCGATGTTTGGCAAAAAGATCCTGGCGAAAAACTTCAGGGCAACGGGATCACCCAAATTTTGGAAGGTGGCCCCATTTTTGAGCGGGCCGGTTGTGGTTTTTCTCATGTCACTGGACCGCAATTGCCGCCTTCGGCCACACAACACCGACCCGAATTGGCGGGTTCTGCATTTGAGGCCATGGGGGTGTCTTTGGTGTTCCATCCCCGCAATCCCTATGTGCCCACGGTGCACATGAACGTTCGAATGATTGCCGCCAAACCTGAGGGCAGGGCTCCTGTGGCCTGGTTTGGGGGTGGCATGGATCTGACGCCTTACTATGGCTTTGACGAAGACGCCGTTCATTTTCATCAAACCTGCAAAGACGCCTTGTCCCCATTTGGCGAGGCTTTGCACCCGCGTTTCAAGACTTGGTGCGACGACTATTTTTGCAACAAACACCGCCGTGAGCAGCGTGGCGTGGGTGGCATTTTCTTTGACGATTTTTCCGAGCTGGGCATGGACCAAAGCTTTGCCATGATGCAAAGCGTCGGCAACGCTTTGCTCAGTGCTTACATGCCCATTGTGCTGCGACGCAAGGACATGGCCTACGGCGAACGTGAACGTGATTTCCAGCTTTACCGCCGTGGTCGCTATGTGGAGTTCAACCTGGTCTGGGATCGGGGCACCCATTTTGGACTGCAGTCCGGTGGGCGCACCGAATCGATTTTGTTGTCCATGCCCCCCGAGGTGCGTTGGTCGTACCAGCGTCAGGACGAGCCTGGCTCACCAGAAGCCCGCTTGCTCAGCCACTTTCTCGTGCCCAAGGACTGGGTTTGAACCCTTTGTTGCCCATGGAGCCCCAGCCCGAACCTCAAGCCTTGAGCCCCCAGATCGGTTGGCCCAAGGCCGAAGGTGTTCAGCGAGCAGGTGTCTTCGGTGGAGCGTTTGATCCCCCCCATCAAGCCCATGTGGCTTTGGTCGAAGCGGCCATTGAACAGCTCCAGCTGGACTTGGTGCATGTGTTGCCAACGGGGCAGGCTTGGCATAAACCCCGTGATTTGACTCCGCCTGTGCACCGCTTGGCCATGACACGTTTGGCGTTCGCGCATTTACCGCGCGTGGTGGTCGATGACCGTGAAATTGGCCGGACAGGGCCCAGTTACACGGTGGACACTTTGCACGAACTGCAAACCCAGTGGCCAAGGGCGCAATTGTTTTTATTGATCGGAGATGATCAGCGCCGCTCCTTGCCCTCATGGCACCAAATCGATGAAATTGGGCGCATCGCTATAATCTGTGCCGCAAGCCGTGATAAGGCCGTGCGTGCGTGGAGTGAAGATCCGCAAAAGCCCGCACCTTCAACCCGTCTTTTTGACACGCTGCAAGCGCGCATTCTTTCTCTGGACATGCCGCTCATGCCTCACAGTGCCACGGCCATCCGTGTTCTGGCGGCCACAGAGCAGACCATGACAGGTCTGGTAAGCCCCGCCGTCGAGCGCTACATAAACGAACACCACCTATACAGGCCCCATTGATGACCGAAATCGCAGCCAAAAAAGACATTCAAAAACTCCAGAGAGCCATCGTGGACGCCTTGGAGGACGTCAAGGCCCAAGAAATTCAAGTGTTTGACACCGAACATTTGTCCTCGTTGTTCGAGCGGGTCATCATTGCCTCGGGCACGTCCAATCGCCAAACCAAAGCACTTGCTGCCAGTGTCCGTGACAAAGTGCGCGAAGCCGGTTTCGGCAAACCTCGAATGGAAGGTGAAGACAACGGTGAATGGATCATTGTGGACTGCGGCCCAGCAGTGGTGCACATCATGCAGCCCACCATCCGCACTTATTACAACCTCGAAGAAATCTGGGGCGGCACGCCTGTTCGGCTGAAGTTCGGTGCGCCCAAGCCAGCGGCCACGGCTGAGGTCAAAGGTCACATCAAGAACTCGGTCGCCAAAAAAGCCAGCGCCAAAACCACTACAGCCAAAACTGCTGCGCCCAAAACCGCGACCAAAGCTGCGACCAAAACCGCAACCAAAGCCAAGCCTGCCTTGAAAGCGCCGCTCAAAGCGGGTAAACCTGCTGCCAAATCCGCCGCCAAGCCGGCTGCCAAAACTGCATCCAAAACTGCAGCGAAGACGACTGGGGCGAAAACCAGCGCTCCAAGTGCAGCAAAGACAGCCGTTAAGACAGCCGTCAAGGCAGCGGCCAAGACCAGCAAGCCCACCGTGAAAACAGTCGGCAAGCCAGCAACCAAGACTGCGGCGAAATCGGCAGCCAAACCGGCTGCCAAAAAGGCTCCAGCACGCAAGGCCGTGCAGGCTGCGACCCGTCGCAAAGCCGATTGATCCTGCATGAAGCTGCTGATCGTTGCGGTCGGCCAGCGTGTGCCCGACTGGGCGCAAACCGCCTGGGATGACTACGCCAAACGTTTTCCGCCTGAGCTCAAGGTCGAGCTCAAGGCCGTGAAAACCGAGCCCCGGGGCTCCAAAACCTTGCCCACTTTGTACGCCGCCGAGCGCCAGCGCATTGAAGCCGCCATTCCGCGCGGCACCCGCATCGTGGTGCTTGACGAGCGTGGCACCCACCTGACCACCCAAGCCCTGGCCACACGGCTGACCAGTTGGCAGCTCAGTGGTGACGATGTGGCCTTGGTCATTGGTGGTCCCGATGGTCTGGAGCCCGAGTTCCGCCAAGCGGCCCACGAGCGCATTCGCTTGTCAGACATGACTTTGCCCCACGCCATGGCCCGGGTGCTCTTGATTGAGCAGCTGTACCGCGCTTGGTCGATCAACGCCAACCATCCCTACCACCGCGAATGAGCGACTTCATTTATCTGGCATCCCAAAGCCCACGGCGCAGCCAATTGCTGGACCAAATCGGCGTCGCCCACCAACTGCTCTTGGCGGGTCCTGATGAAGACGCGGAGTCTTTGGAGTCGGTGCGCGGTGCAGAAGCGCCTGGGCGTTATGTGGCGCGGGTCACGGGTCTCAAACTCGATGCGGCTGTGCAACGTTTGAAACGCCAAGGCCTGCCCGCTGCGCCGGTGTTGTGCGCCGATACCACCGTGTGCTTGGGCCGTGACATTTTGGGCAAACCGGCTGACGAAGCCGATGCGGTGCGCATCCTCCAGCTGCTGGCGGGCCAATCACACCGGGTATTGACTGCTGTGGCGGTACAAAAAGGCAAGCAGAGGGTGGCCGCGGTCTCCGAATCGTGGGTGCGTTTTGCACCCATGACCGCCGCGCAGATCAAGGCCTATGTGGCCACGGGTGAGCCCTTGGGCAAGGCCGGGGCCTATGGGGTGCAGGGCAGGGCAGCTGCCCACATTGAGCAGATTCGGGGCAGTTATTCAGGCATCATGGGCTTGCCGCTGTTTGAGACCGCTGCCTTGTTGCGCTCGCTGGGGGTGCGCTGTTGAGCCTGTCATGACCGTTTGCCGTGTCTTCCTGACGGTACGGTTGTGAGGTGATCAAGCGCGGGTGTGCGCCGTTTCGCGGATGTCCTTGGTTTCAACTCTTTCCTTCTGATTACCCACCATGCAACAAGATATTTTGGTCAATTGGTCACCCCAGGAAACACGGGTGGCGGTGGTGGAGTTTGGCGCGGTGCAAGAGTTGCACGTTGAGCGCACGCTCGAGCGCGGTTTGGTGGGCAATGTCTACTTGGGCAAGGTGGCCCGCGTCTTGCCCGGCATGCAATCGGCCTTCATTGACATTGGTCTGGACAAAGCGGCTTTTTTGCATGTGGCCGATGTGTGGCAAAAGCACGCCGAAGGCGAGGCTGCATCGGCCCGCACGGGCCAGCCACTGGTGCCGATCGAAAAGCAGGTGTTTGAGGGCCGCGCCATCATGGTGCAGGTCATCAAGGACCCGATGGGCACCAAGGGGGCCCGCCTGTCGACGCAAATTAGCATCGCGGGCCGCCATTTGGTCTTTTTGCCGCAAGACGATCACATTGGCGTGTCGCAAAAAATTCCCTCTGAGCAGCGCGATGCTTTGCGCAAACGCGTGCAGGCCTTGGCCGGACCGGCCGGTGGCGGCTTTATTTTGCGCACCAATGCAGAGGACTCCAGCGACGAAGAGCTGCAAGACGACATCGCTTACCTGCGCAAGACGTGGGCGCGGATCAAAGAGGCTTCACTGCGCTTGCCGCCGACTTCTTTGTTGCACCAGGATTTGACTTTGCTGCAACGTGTGCTGCGCGATTTGGTGGGTGATGCGACCCAGAGCATCCGGATCGACTCGAAAGAACAGTTTTCTTTGTTGCAGGCCTTTGGTCATGAGTTCATGCCCAAAGCCGCCGAGCGTTTGCAACACTACAAGGGCGAGCGCCCGATTTTTGACCTGTATGCCATCGACGAGGAAATTGCCAAAGCCCTGGGGCGACGGGTCGAGCTCAAGTCGGGCGGCTACCTCATCATTGACCAGACCGAGGCCCTGACCACGGTGGATGTGAACACGGGCGGTTACGTCGGGGCACGTAACTTTGAGGACACCATCTTCAAGACCAATCTGGAGGCGGCGCAAGCGATTGCCAGGCAGCTGCGGCTGCGCAATCTGGGCGGGATCATCATTGCCGACTTCATCGACATGGCCCGAACCGAGCACCAAGATGCCGTGTTGGCTGAATTTCGCAAACAATTGGCCAGAGACCGAGTCAAGACCATGGCGGGTGGTTTTTCATCCTTGGGCTTGCTCGAGATGACGCGCAAGCGAACGCGAGAGTCTTTGGCCCACATGCTGTGTGAGCCTTGCCCGAGCTGTCAGGGCAAAGGCATTGTCAAGACGCCCCGCTCCGTGGTGTATGACATTTTGCGAGAGATATTGCGTGAAGCACGTCAGTTCAACCCGCGTGAATTTCGCATCGTGGCCACTGCGGCCGTGATCGATTTGCTCTTGGACGATGAAAGTCAACATTTGGCAGGTTTGTCCGACTTCATTGCCAAACCGATCTCACTGCAGGTCGAGTCTTCGATGGGGCCAGAGCAATACGACATCGTCTTGCTTTGAAACCCGATGCAGGGGGTATCGGTGACCGATGATGGTTGTGACTGTTGGCCTGGATTGGACATCCTGCAATGCCTCTTGGCTCGGTCTGAATTCCAAGAGCCGTCAAATGAACCCGCATTAAGCAGAGGGTTCTTCGCTGGCCCATTCCCCACGATGGTGCAACCGCGCATAAGCCCCCCCCCGCGCCAACAATTCAGCAGGCACACCTTGCTCGACGATGCTGCCGCGCTCCATGACCACCACACGGTCTGCGTGCTCAATGGTGGACAGACGGTGAGCCACGATCAATGTGGTGCGGTTTTCCATGAGTTTTTGCAAGGCGTCTTGCACCAGGCGTTCGGACTCGTTGTCCAGCGCTGAAGTGGCCTCATCCAAAATCAGGATCGGCGCGTCTTTGTACAAGGCTCGGGCGATGGCCAGACGTTGGCGCTGTCCACCTGAAAGCTGGTTGGCGTTGTGCCCCAACAGGGTGTCCATGCCTTGGGGCAGGGTTTGCACATGAGCCCACAAATTGGCCGCCTGCAGACATTGTTGAACTTTGTCGCGGTCCGTGTCGTGGCCGAGGCTCACATTGGCCGCCAAGGTGTCATTGAGCATGACCACGTCTTGGCTGACCATGGCCAGCTGGGCACGTAAGCTGTCCAGTTGCCATTGGCCCAACGGCACACCATCGAGCAGTATTTGCCCGCTGGTGGGGTTCAGAAAACGTGGCAGCAGTTGAATCAAGGTGGTTTTACCCGCGCCCGAGGTGCCAACCAAGGCGACTGTTTCGCCAGGTTTGACACTCAAATCGATGTGCGACAAGGCTGGGGCGCTGTCCGGGTTGAACTGTACGCTCACCCCTTGCCATTCAATGGCACCACTGACCCGCGCAACTTGGTGCTGTCCTTGTGATTCATGAGGCGAATCGTGCATCAAGGCCAAGCCTCTTTCAAGCGCAGCCAAACCTCGGGTGATGGGATTGGCCACATCGGCCAGGCGTTTGATGGGCGCTATCAACATGAGCATGGCGGTGATGAAGGCGACAAAGCCGCCCACAGTGGCCCCGGAGGCGGCATCCCGGCTTTGCATCAAGGCGATCATCAACACCAGCGATAAGGCGATTGCCGCCATGATTTGGGTCATGGGCGTCATGGCGGCTGAAGCAATGGTCGATTTGAGTGCCAAGTGCCGCAAACGCTGACCCAAAGAGTTGAAGCGTGTCATTTGCTGGCTTTGTGCGCCGTGCAAACGGACCATGCGGTGGGCCAACACATTTTCTTCCACGACATAAGCCAAGTCATCGGTCGCTTGTTGACTTTCTTTGGTCAGCCGATAGAGGCGTCGCGACAGGACTTTCATGATCCAGCTCAAGCCAGGTGCCACAGTGAACACCACCAAGGTGAGTTTCCAGTTGAGCCACATCAGGTAGCCCACCAAGGCCAACAAGGTAAAGCCATCGCGTGACAAACCAATCAAGGCAGAAATGAGTTGTGAAGCGCCTGTTTGAACCTCATAAACCACTGTGTTGGACAAGGCACTGGCCGATTGGCGGCTGAACAAGGACATGTCGGCGTGAACCAATTTGCCAAAAAGATCACTGCGCAATTTTTCCATGCCATCGTTTGTCACTCGGGCTAAAGCGTATTGGGCTAAAAAATGGGCCAAACCGCGCAAAGTGAACAAGCCAATGACCACGACAGGAATGGACCACAAAGGCAACTTGTTTTGAGCAAACCCACTGTCTAGCAGAGGTTGAAACAGGGCAGGAATCAAAGGCTCGGTCAGTGCTGCGACCAAGGTCGCGCCAATGGCCAAAAGCCAAACGCCCCGTTGTTTGGCAAAGTAAGGGGACAAGCGCAGCAGTCTGTGGCGTATGCCCGGCTGTTGCGGCTCGGGCGCAGGTGAGTGTGGATGGTCGGACATGTCTTGTGGATTGTAAGCAGCCCCCTTCAGTGCCTGTGCAGTAGCTTCGTTTTGATACAAGGACAAGGGCAAAGCAAAGCAAAAGGCCCTTCTGTCGGTGTACGATCGCAGCTTCATTGGCACTTGAGCGCAGAGAGGTCTATGACTTTGTTTTCCAAATCCCCGCTGTGGATCGCCCAGTTGTTCAGGGCCATTGTTTTACTGGGATTGAGTGTGCCTGCCTGGGGACAATTTCGTGTGGAGGTCTCCGGTGTGGGCATGACTCAGTTGCCCGTGCTCATTGCGCCTTTCAAAGGCGAAGCCTCGGTGCCGCAAAAAATCGCCACCATTGTGCAATCCGACCTGGAGCGCAGTGGCTTGTTCAAGGCTTTGAATGCAGCGGGCATTTCGCTCGATGAAATGAGCCGACCCGACTGGTCTTCGCTGCGTTCTCAATCGGTTGAAGCCCTCGTGGCCGGCTCGGTCACACGTCTGGCAGACGGGCGTTTTGACATTCGCGCCCGACTTTGGGATGCCGTCAAAGGCCAAGAAAAAGCGGATTTTCGCGACACGGTGGTGCTGGGTGATTTGCGTTTGTCGGCCCACCGTTTGTCCGACTGGGTTTACCAGCAATTGACGGGGACACCGGGTGTTTTTGCAACCCGAATCAGCTACGTGACCAAGGCAGCCGGTCGCTACAGCCTATGGATTGCAGACTCTGATGGCGAGGGTGCCAAGTCGGCGCTCAGCAGCCCTGAGCCCATCATTTCGCCCTCATGGTCCCCCAATGGCCAGCAATTGGCCTATGTTTCCTTTGAGTCGCGCAAACCGGTGATTTACGTGCACGAACTGGCCAGTGGCCAGCGTCGGGTGGTGGCCAATTTCAAAGGCTCGAACAGTGCGCCGGCATGGGCACCCGATGGACGGTCACTGGTTGCAACGCTCAGCCGTGATGGCGGATCTCAGCTTTATCGCATCGACTTGGCAGGTGGCGAACCCAGACGTTTGACCCAGGGCAACATCAACACAGAGCCTGCTTTTTCACCCGATGGCACAGCGCTTTACTTCGTCAGTGATCGCGGAGGCAGCCCTCAAATTTACCGCATGCCCGCTCAAGGCGGTCCTGCAGAGCGTGTGACTTTTTCGGGAAATTACAACATCTCGCCCACCATCAGCCCGGATGGGCGCTGGTTGGCCTATGTTTCTCGCACGGGTGCGGGCTTTTCTTTGCAGTTGATGGACGTCAATTCGGGCCAAGTCATCGCCTTGACCGATACGTCTGCTGACGAGCGCCCCAGTTTTGCGCCCAACAGTCGAATGATCATGTATGCCACGGTCCAACGCGGACAAGAAGCCTTGATGACGACCACATTGGATGGTCGCATCCGCGCCCGTTTGGCCGGTCAAGCCGGTGATCTTCGAGAACCTCATTGGGGACCCATGAGAAAATAATCATGTCATTTGTTTTTCAAAAGGTGAGATATGCGTACAAAAATTCTGACAGCTCTGTTTTTTTCGGCTCTTTTGGCCGGTTGTGCTTCGGGGGTCAAGCTTGACGAGGTGCCTGTTGAGGACCGCTCAGCCACGTCCGCCGGTGCCAATGTTCAAGCTCAACCCATTGGCAGCGCTGCACAAACCAGCGTCTCCAACGTGATCAGCGAAAAATCGAGCAACGGCATCGGTCCTGTAGGCGTTGAACATGTTGTGTTCTTTGACTACGACAGCTTTGTAGTTCGTGCAGATGCCCGGCCAGTCATTGAAAATCACGCCCGATTCCTGCAAGCCAACAAACAACGCAAAGCCAATTTGGAAGGCCACACCGACGAGCGCGGTGGCCGCGAATACAACTTGGCCTTGGGTCAAAAGCGTGCGGAAGCTGTTCGCCAAGCTTTGGCTTTGCTCGGTGTGTCTGACGCCCAGCTCGAGGCGGTCAGCTACGGCAAGGAAAAGCCTGCAGCCCAAGGCAGTGCCGAAACGGATCTGGCCAAAAACCGCCGCGTTGAAATACGTTATTGATGACCGTTATGCCAATTTTTAACACACGGTCGGCTTCGGCCGGCCTCGCCCTGACTCTGGCTTTGTTAGGGGCGGGAGGCTCCGCCAATGCCGCCTTGTTCGGTGATGATGAGGCCAGGCGAGCCATATTGGACCTTCGTCAAAAATTGGAGCAATCCCAGACCGCCCAAAAAGCCTTGGTCGAGGAAAGCAACCAGTCTCAAGCCCAGCTGAATGCTCAGCTGCGGCGCTCTTTGTTGGATTTGCAAACCCAAATTGATGCGCTGAAGGCTGATCTTGCCAAAAGCCTGGGCCAGCAAGAACGCCTCGCGCGTGACCTGACCGAATTGCAATTGCGACAAAAAGATGTTCTTTTGTCCGTGGATGACCGTTTGAAGCGTTTTGAGCCCGTCAAAGTCACGGTGGATGGCCGCGAGCACTTGGTGGAGCCCGCTGAAAAACGTGATTTTGAACAAGCCATGGATGTTTTTCGGCAAGGTGATTTCTTGGCAGCGCAAGTGGCCTTGACGACTTTTGTGACGCGTCATCACAACAGTGTTTATCTGCCCTCGGCCCTTTTTTGGTTGGGCAACGCCCAATACGCCACCAAATCTTACAAAGAGTCGATGGCGAATTTCCAAAAAATGCTGACGCTTGCGCCCAACCATCCCCGTGCAGCAGAGTCCATGCTGGCGATTTCGAACGTGCAAATTGAACTGAAAGACCTCAAAGCAGCACGCGTCACTCTGACCGACTTGGTCAAGTCTTATCCTGAGTCCGAAACAGCTGCGACGGCCCGTGATCGCTTGTCTCGCCTGCGTTAAGGTTCGACCAAAGTGATCACATTGGCTGACGTTCAGACCCAAAGCCATTGGGTTTTGGGTCTTTCATTTTTTCTGGCCGTGTTGGCAGGTGGTGTTTTGCACCGCAGCCATTTTTGTACCATGGGTGCCCTCAGTGACATTTTTCTGATGGGCAGCGCCACCCGCTTGCGCCAATGGGTATTGACTGTGGCCGTGGCCATCCTGGGTTTTGGAGCGATGGCTGGCTTGGGCTTGATCTCGCCGCAAAACACCATCTACGCCAACACATCATTGAGTTTTGTTTCCTTGGGCTTGGGTGGCTTGCTATTTGGGTCAGGCATGGTGCTGGCATCGGGCTGCATCAGCAAGTCCTTGACGCGACTGGGTGCCGGGAATTTAAAGTCTTTGGTGGTTCTTTTGGTTGTGGGGGTATCGGCATTGGCCACCATGCGGGGTTTGCCCGCGGTATGGCGAGTCCATGCGCTCGATCCCATCATTCTTCCTTTGAGTCATGGGGCTTTTGTGGGGCAGTGGGTCACGCATTGGACCGGTTGGACACTGGCGTCCGCTTCAGGTGTTTCAGCTGGTTTTGTCGGCGCTTTGCTGCTGCTGTGGGTCTTTAAGGATGCATCGTTTCGTTCATGGCGGGATGCCTGGCCTGGACTGGCCGTTGGCAGCTGTGTTGTGGTTGCTTGGTGGGTCAGTGGCGTTTTGGGTTTTGTGTCCGAACACCCGGAAACCCTGGACACCGTGTTTTTGACCACGGCAAGTGCTCGCATGGAGGCCATCAGCATGACAGCACCTGTGGCATTGTGGTGGGACGCTTGGATGTACTTCAGTGATGGGAGCAAACGTCTGACTTTGGGCATGGTTTGGGTGCCGGGCTTGATTCTCGGGTCCTTCCTGAGTGCAAGTCATGAAGGCTCGTTTCGCTGGGAGGGGTTCACACAAACGCCTGATCTGGTGTCACATTTGCTGGGCGGGGTGTTGATGGGGGTGGGCGGTGTCTTGGCCATGGGGTGCACGTTTGGTCAAGGTTTGTCCGGTTTGTCGACCCTGAGTTGGGGCAGCATGTTGGCTGTGGCAGGTATGGTTTTGGGTGCGTGGCTGACCTTTCAGTGGCAAATGCGCCGTGCAGAGGCCTTGGCATGATGTCCCTGGACGAAGAGCGGCGTTTTGGTGGTTTACAGCGCCTGTATGGTTTGTCTGGCGCACAGCGCATTCGTCAATCCCATGTGGTGGTGGTGGGCATTGGTGGTGTGGGTTCTTGGGCTGCCGAGGCTTTGGCCCGAAGTGGTGTGGCACGTCTGAGTCTCCTGGACATGGACCACATCGCGCCATCCAACATCAATCGCCAAATCCATGCCCTGACGCACACCACGGGACAGGCCAAGGTCGAGGCAATGCGCGAAAGAATCGCCTTGATTCACCCGGAATGCCAGGTCGATGCCATTGATGATTTTGTGACGCCTGAAAATTGGCCTAGTGTTTTGCCCGCCCAGCCCGATGCGGTGATCGATGCCTGCGATCAGCTCAGAGCCAAGGTGAGCATGGCCCACTGGGCTCTTCAAAACAAAATCGGTTTTGTGTCAGTGGGGGCGGCAGGTGGTAAGCGATTGGCCCACCTCGTGGATGTGCAAGACTTGTCCCGCATCACGCACGACCCTCTGTTGGCACAATTGCGCTACCGTTTGCGAAAGCATCATGGGGGTGCACGGGACGGCAATTTGATGGGTGTTCAAGGGATATTTAGCCGAGAGTCTGTCGCGCCTCCTGATGCTTCCTGTTTGCTTGAGGGCGATGGCTCTCTCAATTGCCATGGGTATGGCTCCGTGGTCAGCGTAACGGCCACATTCGGCATGTGCGCAGCCTCTGTCATTTTGAACTTTTTGGCAACTTCCCTCGAGAAGCCCTGAAAAAGACGCTATAATTTAAGTCTTGCTTGAGTGCACTGCTCTCAAACATCGGGACCATAGCTCAGTTGGTAGAGCAGCGGACTTTTAATCCGTTTGTCGTGGGTTCGACCCCCGCTGGTCCCACCAAATTTAAAAGCACTTTGTATTTCGGTACAAAGTGCTTTTTTCATTGTCTCTTCAAGGATGGGCGTATTTCACGCAAACCCATCGGAAAGCGTCTCGACATGTCAGTTGAATCGAACATCCACAACGAATTGAAAAAAATGGTGCTGTGCGAACCTTGCACCGGTATTCAGCGCAACTGGCGTCGCGCTCCCGGTCATGCCGAACTGGTTCAAGGCAGCAACCGCAAAGAAACACGAGAAACTGGACAGGTCACCATCACCCGTTACCGTTGCGACCGTTGTGGTACATCTTGGGAATACGAAAACAACAGGGCGGACCAGCACGCGGGCTGGTCCGTGGTGGGTGGCTGAACGAACGCTGTATTTTTATGGGCGGGGCGACGAGCGCTTCAGGCCGTTTCTTCCAGCAGTTGTGTCAGCTCTAGCCAGCGCTCTTCCATGGCCGAGAACTCATCGCCAAGAGCTTTGAGTTTGCGACCCGCATCTGCAATTTCAGCCGCGGGAATAGGGCGGCTCAGCAAATGCTCCAGAGCGCTCTTTTCAGTTTCGATGCCCGCCATGCGCTGTTCGATTTGCTCCAGCTCTTTTTTCAGGGGTCGTGTTTGTACGGCCAGTTGCTGACGCCGTTGCGCGTCTTGTTTGCGTTGTTCAGCGCTGCTCAGCGCCGGTGTGGCCGGGCTGTGGACCGCAGCCACAGGTGCAGGCTTGGGCATCTCGACAACCACGGCCAAGGTTTCTGCGGGGCCATTTTTTGCGGCATTTTTGACCGCTTCTCGCAGGCGTTTTGACTCTTCGAGCAAATACTTCTGGTAGTCGTCCAGGTCGCCGTCAAACGGCTCGACCTTGCCCCGGCCCACCATCCAGAACTCGTCACACACGGCACGCAACAAAGCGCGGTCGTGGCTGACCAGCATGACGGTGCCTTCGAACTCGTTGAGCGCCATGGACAGCGCTTCGCGGGTGGCCAAATCCAAGTGGTTGGTGGGTTCGTCCAGCAACAGCAAATTGGGGCGCTGCCACACGATCATGGCCAGCACCAGGCGGGCTTTTTCACCGCCGCTCATGGTGCCCACGGCCTGCTTGACCATGTCGCCACTGAAGTTGAAGGTCCCCAGGTAATTGCGCAAATCCTGCTCACGGCTGGGCTCACCGCTGTTGGGTCCCAGCTCTTTGGCCAGGCGGATCATGTGCTCGAGTGGGTTGTCTTGCGGGTGCAGCACATCGAGTTCTTGCTGAGCAAAGTAACCAATGTTCAGACCCTTGCCCTCGGTCAGCGTGCCTGCCAGTTGGGGCATGGTGCGGGCGATGGTTTTGACCAGGGTTGATTTGCCTTGGCCGTTGGCACCCAAAATGCCAATGCGTTGCCCGGCCAGAACCGATTTGCTGACGTTTTGCAAGATGGATTTGGGTTCATCGTCCACCATGTATCCAAAGCTCGCTTCGCTGATGGCGAGCATGGGGTTGGGCAGGTTGTTGGGTTCTTTGAAGCCAAAGGTGAATTCGGCATCGGCCAGCAGAAGGGCCACTTTTTCCATGCGTTCGAGCGCCTTGACTCGGCTTTGTGCCTGTTTGGCCTTGCTGGCTTGTGCTTTGAAGCGGTTGATGAATTTTTGCAGGTGGGCAATTTTGTCCTGCTGCTTGGCAAATGAGGCCTGTTGCAGCTCCATTTGTTGGGCGCGCAAAATTTCAAAGCCGCTGTAGTTGCTGCCGTAACGCGTCAGTTTGGCATGGTCGATGTGCAGGGTGACATTGGTGACCGCGTCCAAAAATTCGCGGTCGTGGCTGATCACGATCATGGTGCCCGCATAGCGCTGCAGCCAGGCTTCCAGCCAGACCAGGGCGTCCAAGTCCAAGTGGTTGGTGGGTTCATCCAGCAGCAGGATGTCGGACGGACACATCAGTGCCCGGGCCAGTTGCAAGCGCATGCGCCAGCCGCCCGAAAAACTGTTGACCGGGTTGTTGAGTTCATCCACCCGAAAGCCCAGGCCCAAAATCAAGGCTTCTGCGCGGGGCAGGGCGTCGTGATCGCCCGCGTCGGCGAGGTCCGTATAAACGTGGGCCATTTCCATGCCGTCGCCGCTGGCTTCCGCCGCCACCAAGCGTTGGCGCAACTCGGCCAGGCGGGTGTCTCCTTCCAGCACAAACTCACTGGCAGGCTGGTCCGTCTCGGGCATGTTCTGCGCAACCTGACCCATGCGCCAGGCTTTGGGCATGTCAAAGTCACCACCGTCCTCGTGCAGGGTACCGTTGAACAGCGCAAACAAGGTGGACTTGCCCGCACCGTTGCGTCCAACCAATCCGACTTTTTCTCCGGGGTTGAGGGTGACCGAAGTTTGGTCGAGCAGCACTTTGGTGCCACGGCGGAGAGTCACGTTTTTAAGAACAATCATGGGGTGTGTGTGGTGACCGCGTCCAGCGCTGTCAAGTTCATGCCAAGGTAAACCAGATCAGGGTCCGGGTGATTTTTGAATGCAGGGATGGCGGTAAAACCCATGCGTTCGTAGAGAGCTAAAGCCACGGTGTTGCTGCGCCAGGTGCTCAGCCCCATGCGGGTAAAACCAGATGCACGGGCCTGTTTGATCAGATGCAGCGTGAGTTGGCGCGACGCGTTAAGGCCACGAAAGGGCAGACGCACATACAGTCGCTTGAGTTCAGCAAGCCCGGTTTCGCGGGTGGTCGTGAATGCACCGCAGCCGACCCATTGCGCTGCACACTGAATCAGCCAAGCTTGTCCATTTGCGCCTGAATACCGTTCTTGAGGGTGAAGCATGTCACCGTGAATGGAACTCAGGCCCGGGTTGTTCAGGTCGCTACTCGCGTACTCGCGCATCAAGGCCACAAACGCATCCCAATGCGCAGTTTGCTCGACTCGAAACTGCTCAAAAGTGGGTAAAGCACTCATGCGGCGTTCAGCGCCTGCAAAGCCGAGCGGGTGATGAGCAGCACTTGGTCTTCTCCTTGGCTGGTGTCCAGCCAGGCGGCCTCCAGCTGAGGAAAGGCTGCTTCAAAGTGTTCGCGTTCGTGGCCGATTTCCAGCACCAGCACGGCGTGTTCGCTCATGTGCGATGGCGCATCTCGCAAAAGCTGACGCACAAAGTCCATGCCGTCTGTACCGCCAGCCAGAGCCAATTCGGGTTCAGCCAGGTACTCGGCAGGCAGGGCATCCATGCTGGCCTGGCACACGTAAGGCGGGTTGCAGAGAATCAGGTCAAAAGGGCCAGGCGCGTCGGATAATCCATCGCTGTGCAGCAGTTTGACGCGCTCATTCAGGTCGTGACGCTCGATGTTGATGGCGGCCACAGCCAGGGCGTCATCAGAAATGTCGGCCCCAGTGACCTGCACCTCGGGCCAGGCCAGTGCCGCCAGCACGGCCAAGCTGCCGTTGCCAGTGCACAAGTCCAACACATGCCGCGTCTGGTCACTCAACCAAGCGTCGATGGTGCCGTCGGCCAGCACCTCGGCAATCAGGCTGCGTGGCACGATGGCGCGTTCATCGATGTAAAACGACACCCCCTGAAGCCAGGCTTCACGCGTCAGGTAAGCCGCAGGCTTGCGGGTGCCGATGCGCTCTTCGATCAGTGCAGCGCAGGCCGATTGCTGCTCACTTGTGACGGCTTGATCGGCCACCTCGTCGAGATCGGTGTCCAGTGGCAGGCCCAGACGCCAGAGCACCAGCCAGACGGCTTCGTCAAAAGCGCTCTGGGTGCCGTGGCCAAAGGCCACGCCCGCAGCTTGTAGCCGTTCGGCGGCTTGTTCGATCAGCCCTAAAAGAGTTGAAGCACTCATGCAGACAAGCCCGCGTTGAGTTGTTCGAGCGTGCGGCGGTAGATGGCCTTGAGGGGTGCCATGTCGACCAGCGCCACATGCTCGTTGACCTTGTGAATCGTCGCGTTGGGCGGGCCGAATTCGATGACTTGCGGGCAAATTTGCGCGATGAATCGGCCGTCGCTCGTGCCGCCTGTGGTGGACAACTCGGTCTTCAGTCCGGTCTCGTCGGTGATGGCTTGCTCAATCGCTTGGACCAAAGTACCGGGTGTGGTCAGAAATGGCCGACCACCCAGGGTCCATTCCAGCTCGTACTTCAGACCGTGCTGGTCGAGCACCGCTTGCAGACGCTGCTGCAGGCTGTCGGGTGTGGACTCGGTGCAAAAGCGGAAGTTGAAGTCGACCACGCAGTCGCCCGGGATCACGTTGCTCGCGCCCGTGCCCGCGTGGATGTTGCTCACTTGCCAGTTGGTGGGCGGGAAAAAGGCGTTGCCTTCGTCCCAGCGGATGGCCACCAGGTCGGCCAACGCAGGCGCGAGGCGGTGGATCGGGTTGTCGGCCAGGTGCGGGTAGGCAATGTGGCCCTGCACACCTTTGACGGTGAGCTTGCCGCTCAGGGTGCCGCGTCGGCCGTTCTTGATCATGTCGCCGGTCTGCTGCACTGAGGTGGGTTCGCCCACGATGCAAAACTGTGGTGCGTCGCCACGGGCCTGGAGCTTTTCACAGACGACCACCGTGCCGTCAAGTGCGGGGCCTTCTTCGTCGCTGGTCAGCAAAAAGGCGATGCCCAATGCCGGGTGGGAGTTGGCCGCCAGAAACTCTTGCACCGCCACGACCATGGCCGCCAGCGAGGTTTTCATGTCGCTCGCGCCGCGCCCGAACAGCTTGCCGTCCTTGTGAGTGGGCGTGAAGGGGTCGCTGTCCCATTGCGCGAGCGGCCCGGTGGGCACCACGTCGGTGTGCCCTGCAAAGGCCAAGGTCTGGCCCGAAGTACCTGCACGTTTGGCCCACAGGTTGCGCACGCGGAAGGTGTCGGGGCCTGAGTCCATGAATTCGCAGACAAAGCCCAGGGGCTTCAGGGCATCGGCGATCACATCCATGCAGCCCGCATCTTCGGGCGTGACGGAGGGGCGGGCGATCAGTTGCTCGGCCAGGCGCAGGGTGTCGTGACAGGTGGTCATACTCAAGCCTTGTTGGGGTGGGTACGCACAAAGCGGGCAATGCGCTCGGCCGCTTCGAGGCACTCGGCGGTTTCCGCCACCAAGGCCATGCGGATGCGGCCTTGGCCCGGGTTGCTGCCCTTGAAGTCTCGGGCCAAGTAGCTGCCGGGCAGCACGGTGACGTGTTCGGCTTCATAAAGCGCTTGGGCAAACGCGGCGTCGTCGCCTTGCCAGCCTGCGGGCACGCCCGCCCAGAGGTAAAAGCTGGCGTCGGGCAGCTTCACATCCAGCACTTCGGCCAGCACGGGTGTGAC
The DNA here is from genome assembly GCF_001269405.1 of Limnohabitans sp. 2KL-3. NCBI lineage: Bacteria > Pseudomonadati > Pseudomonadota > Betaproteobacteria > Burkholderiales > Comamonadaceae > Limnohabitans > Limnohabitans sp. 2KL-3. The sequence goes on along the minus strand of NZ_CXON01000020.1, from coordinate 26,819 downwards.
CTGGGCGAACTTGGTGCGGTACTGATTGCGGTTGTCCACCACATGGGCCTCGTCGCCCCAAGCGGCCACGCTGGCGGCTTGCACCACGGGGCTCATGGCGCTGCCGTGGTAGGTGCGGTAAAGCAAAAACTGTTTGATGATGGCCGCGTCACCCGCCACAAAGCCGCTGCGCAGGCCCGGCACATTGCTGCGCTTACTGAGGCTCGTGAAGGAGATCAAGCGTTTGAAGTCGGTGCGGCCCAGCTGGTGGGCGGCTTCCAGGCCACTCAATGGGGCTTCTTCGCGGAAATAAATCTCGCTGTAGCACTCGTCCGATGCGATGACGAAACCATGCTGGTCCGACAGGGCAAACAGCTTTTCCCATTCCGACAGCGGCATGACCGCGCCCGTGGGGTTGCCGGGTGAGCAGACAAACAACAGCTGCGTGCGGGCCCAGACATCGGCTGGCACGCTGTCCCAGTCGTTGCCAAAGTTACGCGCAGGGTCGCTGGGCACGTAATAAGGCTCAGCGCCAGAAAGCAAGGCCGCGCCTTCGTAGATTTGGTAGAAGGGGTTGGGGCTGACCACCGTGGCGCCTGGGCGGGTCGGGTCGATCACGGTTTGCGTCAGGGCAAACAGGGCTTCGCGCGAACCATTCACCGGCAACACCTGCGTGGCGGGATCCAGCACCAGCTGGTAACGGGTTTGCAGCCAGGCCGCGCAGGCTTTTCGCAAAGCAGGCTCGCCCGCTGTGGCCGGATAGGCCGACAAGCCGTTGGCCACCGACGCCTTGAGCGCTTCCTGAATGAAGGCGGGCGTGGCGTGCTTGGGCTCGCCAATGCCCAAACTGATGTGGCGCAGGGCTGGGTTGGGCGTGACGCTGGCGAACAGCCGTTTGAGCTGTTCAAAAGGATAGGGTTGCAGCTTGGCGAGAAGGGGATTCATCCCCCGATTATCCGGGATGAAATCGTGCCAATGCATTCGGCAGGCTGCCAGCCTGACAATTGATGAAGTGGGCGCAAGGGGTTCATCACAGCACAGTGCACAACAGAAGGAAGGCCGAGGTTGGGTCGCACACACAGATTTGCTGCGCATGGCTCCCCAAGGGGCCCAATGAGGGTGATGGCTGAGTTAACATCTAAGATTATTCGGGATCGGAGATTGAGTTCTTTGATTCGTGGTTTTTTGCGAGTTTTGGTGACTTCTTGACGAATTCTCGCAAGACCTTGTGTTTTTTTGGCTTTTCCTTGGATCGATCAGACCACCGTGCGTCTCAACTCCATCAAACTTTCCGGCTTCAAATCGTTTGCTGAACCCACCAACTTCCTGCTGCCCGGGCAGCTGGTCGGGGTGGTGGGCCCGAACGGTTGTGGCAAATCCAACATCATGGACGCGGTGCGATGGGTGCTGGGTGAGTCCAAGGCCTCCGAATTGCGCGGCGAATCGATGCAGGACGTGATTTTCAACGGCACCACCACCCGAAAGCCTGCCAGTCGGGCCAGTGTCGAGTTGGTGTTTGACAACGACGATCACCGTGCCGGGGGGCAGTGGGGCCAGTTTGCCGAGATCGCCGTCAAGCGTGTGCTGACCCGCGACGGCAACAGCAGTTATTACATCAACAACCAGCCCGTGCGCCGTCGTGACGTTCAGGACGTGTTTCTGGGAACGGGCTTGGGTCCACGCGCTTACGCCATCATTGGACAAGGCACCATCAGTCGCATCATTGAGTCGCGCCCCGAAGAGCTGCGCTTGTTTTTGGAGGAGGCCGCTGGCGTTTCCAAATACAAAGAGCGCCGCCGCGAGACGGAAAACCGCCTGTCGGACACGCGTGAAAATTTGACCCGCGTTGACGACATCTTGCGGGAGTTGAATGCCAATTTGGAGAAATTGGAAAAACAAGCCGAAGTGGCTCACCGATACAACCGCTTGCAGGCCGACAGCACCTTGAAACAGCACCAGCTGTGGTTTTTAAAACGGCGTGACGCCGAAGCCGACCAAGCTCGCATGAAGGCGGATGTGGATCAGGCGGTCAACGCTTTGGAGTCACGCATGGCCGATTTGCGCCATGTCGAGGCTGATTTGGAGACGATCCGTCAGGCCCATTACGCGGCGGGCGACCAGGTCAATCAAGCGCAAGGGGCTTTGTACGAGGCCAGTGCGGAGGTCGGCCGTCTGGAGGCCGAAATTCGTTATGTGGTCGAAGGCCGACAACGTGCCGAACAGCGACTGCAACAACTTTTGGAGCAAACCGCGCAATGGGGCACACGCAGCCTGGACGCACAAGCCGAACTCGAAACACTGGCCGAGCAAGCGGTCATGGCCGAAGACCAAAGTTTGACATTGGCTGCGCAGGTCGAAGACCAAGCCATGGCTTTGCCTGATCTTGAGGAAAGCCTGCGCAAAGCCCAAAACGATGCCACGGCCCAACGGGCCACAGTGGTTCAAGTGCAGCAGCAAATTGGCGTGTTGGCCGCCGATCAGCGAAACATTCAGGAACAATCGCGCCAACTCGACCAGCGCCGTGAGCGCCTTTTGACGGACCGCAATGCACTGGATGCCCCCGACGAAGCGCGTTTGAATCATTTGCAAGATCAAGTGGCCGAGGCTGAAGCTTTGATGCAAGAGGCCGAGGCCCGTTTGCATGAATTGCAGGAACTTGTGCCTGCCCTCGACGAAGATCGCCGCCAGCGTCAAGCGGCGCTGAACCAAGAGTCGTCGAAGTTGGCCGATTTGCGTGCTCGCATAGAGGCCCTCAAAGCCTTGCAAGAAAAGGTGCGCACCGATGGCAAGCTCAAGCCTTGGCTGGCCAAACATGGCATGGACGGTTTGGAGGGCCTTTGGCGTCGCATTCAGATCGAGCCAGGCTGGGAAAATGCGCTCGAATCGGCCTTGCGTGAACGCTTGTCAGCCCTCGAAGTGTCGCGACTGGACATGGTGCGCGCCTTTGCGCTGGATGCACCGCCGGCCAAGCTGGCTTTTTTCACCTCGCCTTTGGCCTCCAAAGCCACACCCCGCAGCGGTTTGCCCACCGGTTGCAAACCCCTGTCCGATCATTTGCGCGTGCACGATGCGGGTTTGTCTGCCTTGTTGACCGACTGGTTACACGGTTGCTTGACCGCCCCACACATGGAAGACGCCTTGGCCTGGCGCAGTGAACTTCAGCCAAGCGAGACCTTGTACGTGCAAGCGGGTCATGCCGTGAGCACCCACAGTGTGTTGTTCTATGCACAGGATTCCGAGCAAGCAGGTTTGCTGGCGCGTGCACAAGAAATTGACAACCTTGAAAAGCAACTGCGGGCCCAGACGCTGATTTCAGAGGAAAGCCGCAGCGCTTTGGTGCGCGCAGAGGCCACCTACGCCGATGCCTCTCAGCGCTTGATCAGCGTGCGTCGCGAAGCCAGTGAAAGTCAGTCGCGTACACACGAGATGCAAGTGGAAACCCTGCGGCTGTCTCAGTTGGTGGCCCAAACACGTGCCCGCAGTGAACAAATCAGCAACGACCTGGCCGAAGTTGAGGCCTTGCTTGACGAGTTGCAGGAGCGTCGTGTGACGGCCGAGGCCCGTTTTGAAGAACTCGACATGCAGTTGGCCGACACGCAAGAGCGCCATGCACAATTGGACGAGCGCGTGATGGCCTGCGAGCGCAAACTCTCTGAGTGCCGCGAACAACAGCGCAGCTTGGAACGCCGAGCCCAAGAAGCCCAGTTTTCTCAACGCAGCCTGGATGCACGTCGCGCGGAACTCCAACGCACCATCGACACCGCCCAGCAACAAGTGGCCGGCATCGAGGCCGAAACACAACGCGCTCGCGATGAACTCAGCCGTTTGACCGACGCAGCCGCTCAAGCAGGACTGCAAAACGTGCTGGCCATCAAACTCGATCGTGAGCAAGCGTTGGGAGCTTGCCGCAGCGCTTACGATGATTTGACGGCCAAATTGCGTGCCAGTGATGAGCGAAAAGTCACTTTTGAACGTGAACTAGACCCTTTGCGCCAACGCATCAGTGACCTGCAACTCAAAGAGCAAGCGGCCCGTTTGGGTTTGGAGCAATACAGCCAATTGTTGGCCGATGCCCAAGCAGATCTGCAAGCTGTGGCGCAGTCTATTGAAGTGGGTTCCGTGCGCGTGACGGGTCTGCAGGGTGAAATCGACCGCATTCACCGAGAAATCACAGCTTTGGGGCCTGTCAATTTGGCGGCTCTGGACGAGTTGACCAGCTCGCGAGAGCGCAAGGTGTTCCTGGATTCACAATGCACCGATCTGACCGATGCCATGAACACGCTGGAGGATGCTATTCGGAAAATCGATGCCGAGACGCGTGAACTGCTGGGCGGCACGTTCAAAATCGTCAACGAGCACTTCAGTCGGATGTTTCCCGAGTTATTTGGGGGCGGCAATGCCCGCCTGGTCATGACGGGTGATGAGATTCTGGATGCGGGTGTCCAAGTGCTGGCTCAGCCTCCGGGCAAAAAGAACCAGACGATCCACCTGCTTTCAGGTGGCGAAAAAGCCCTGACTGCAATTGCCTTGGTCTTTGCGATTTTTCAGCTCAATCCGGCACCTTTTTGTTTGCTCGATGAGGTGGACGCACCACTGGACGATGCCAACACCGAGCGTTATGCCAAGTTGGTCAAGGGCATGGGCAAGGAAACCCAGTTTTTGTTCATCAGCCACAACAAGATCGCCATGGAGATGGCGGAGCAGTTGATTGGTGTGACCATGCAAGAGCAGGGCGTTTCCCGCATTGTGGCTGTGGACATGGAGTCCGCAGCGTCATTGGCCGACGTGGCCTGAGGAAGTTATGGCGGATTCTTTGAGTTCTTTGCAAGTGAGTTTGGCCGCCATTGGCGGGCTGACGGTGGTGGCTGTGGTGGCTTACAACTATTGGACTTCGCGTCAAAATGTCCCCAAACAAGCCGAACCCTACACCGAGCCGACGGGACTGCAACCTGCCGGTTCATTGGCCAACGGCCAGGCGATTGAGCCGGTCCTGACCGATGATTTTGTCGCTTTGTCGACGTTTGACAAAAAACCGCATTTGGATGCCTTGATCGATGTGATATCAAGCATTGAAGTGGAGCAAGCCGTGCCTGCCCAATTGGTATTGGCCGCCTTGCCGCCCACACGTCGCGTGGGCACCAAAGCCTTTCATATCGAGGGATGTTGTCAGCTTCATGGGCAGTGGGAGCCTATTCAGCTGGGGAAACGTTATGTGGCTTTTCAAGCGGGTGTGCAGTTGGCCAATCGGATGGGTGCACTCAACGACATCGAATTTTCTGAGTTTGTAGTCAAAACTCAGGCTTTTGCGGATGCGATCGGGGGGACCGCCCACTTCAGCGACATGATGGAGGAAGTGGCCCGTGCCCGAGAACTCGACCAATTCGCCAGTGCTCACGATGTTCAATTGAGCTTCACGCTTTGTGCACGATCGGCCGCCTGGAGTTCAGGCTATATCCAGCAACATGCAACACGTTTGGGTTTTGTCATGGGCCTGATCCCTGGGCGCATGGTGCTGACTTCTGAGCAAGCAGGGGCCCCCTTGCTGTCTCTGAGTTTTGACTCACAGGCAGCGATGGCCGAAGACCCGGCTTTGTCGGCGATCCGTGAGTTCACGTTGAGCCTGGATGTGCCCCAAATTGCTTTTGAAGATCGTCCTTTTGAACGCATGCGCGAAGTGGCTCGCTCACTGGCCGACAACATGGAAGGTGTGATCACCGACGGTGATGGGCAAGTCCTGAACGAGATGGCGCTTGACCAAATTGCCAGTGATTTGCAGGTGCTTTACGAGGCGCTCAATGCCCGTGAACTGTCTGCAGGCTCGCCTCAAGCGCGTCGCTTGTTTTCTTGAGGGTGTGGATGGATGAGCACCTCAAATTTTGACTTGTTTTCGGACGAGCCGATGACCGAGTCAGCCCCCCGCTCGGATACCGTCTCGCCACAACTCAGAGCCCAACAGTTGCGTGACTTGCTGCACCACCATGCGCACGCTTACTACACGCTTGACGCCCCTGAGTTACCCGATGCCGAATACGACCGGCTTTTTAGGGAACTTCAAGCCCTCGAGGCCACACATCCCGAGCTGCTGACCGCGGATTCACCCACGCAACGCGTAGGCGGGGCGGTGTTGGACGCTTTTCAGCAGGTCACACACCGCGTGCCCATGCTCAGCATCCGCACCGAAACCGATACCGAGGCCAGTGGTGCCGAAGCCTTTGACACCCGTATTCGCAAAGAGCTGGGCTTGGCCGAAACCGAGCCGCCAGTGAGCTATGTGGGTGAATTGAAGTTCGACGGATTGGCCATGAGTTTGCGCTACGAAGCGGGTGTGCTGGTGCAAGCGGCCACTCGGGGCGATGGTGAAACGGGCGAAGAAGTCACGCCCAATATCCGAACCATTGGACAAATCCCTTTGCGCTTGCCTGCCGATGCGCCTGCAGTGCTGGAAGTGCGCGGCGAGGTTTACATGCGCCGGGATGACTTTGAAGCACTCAATGAACGCCAACGCCAGCGCATTGCAGCCGGCACCAAGGGCGAAAAGACCTTTGTCAATCCGCGCAACGCCGCAGCGGGCGCGGTGCGTCAACTCGACTCTGGCATCGCGGCCGAACGGCCACTGAGTTTTTTTGCCTATGGCCTGGGCGACATGACCCCATCGTCTGAAGGGGGGCCGACATGGACCACACACTACGCCATGCTCATGCAACTCAAGGCCTGGGGCTTTCCGGTTGCCCAACAAACCTCTCGTGTGCAGGGCGCATCTGGTTTGGTGGCATTCCACCAGCGCATTGCCGCCGAGCGCGACGCTTTGCCTTATGACATCGATGGCGTGGTCTACAAAGTGGACGATCTTGCACTGCAAACGCGATTGGGTTTTGTGACCCGGGAGCCGCGTTGGGCGGTGGCGCACAAATACCCTGCACAAGAAGAAATGACCACCGTGCTGGCCATTGATGTCCAGGTGGGGCGTACCGGCAAGCTCACGCCCGTGGCCAAACTCAACCCGGTGTTTGTCGGTGGCGTGACGGTCACCAATGCCACTTTGCACAACGAATTAGAGGCCCGCCGCAAAGATGTGCGAGTAGGCGACACGGTCATCGTGCGGCGTGCGGGGGATGTGATCCCGGAAGTGGTGTCGGTGGTCCTGGAGCGACGCCCCCCTGATGCGCCGCAGTTCACCATGCTCGACCACTGCCCTGTTTGTGGAAGTCTGGCCGAACGGGAAGAGGGCGAAGCGGACCACCGTTGCACGGGGGGACTGTTTTGCAGCGCTCAACGCAAGCAGGCCATCTGGCACTTTGCCCACCGCCGGGCGATGGATGTGGATGGCTTGGGTGACAAATTGGTGGATCAACTGGTCGATGCGGGCCATGTCAAAACCTTGGCCGACCTTTACCACCTTCAATTGGAAACCTTGTCGGGCATGGACCGCATGGCCGAAAAATCAGCGCTCAACCTTTTGGAGGCCTTGGAGAAATCCAAAACCACGACTTTGGGGCGTTTTCTGTTCAGTTTGGGGATTCGCCATGTCGGCGAGGCCACGGCCAAAGAGTTGGCCCGCCATTTTGGGCAGCTCGACGCCATCATGGCGGCCAGTGAAGATGCCTTGTTGCAAGTGGCCGATGTGGGCCCGGTGGTGGCGCACAGCATTCGCACCTTTTTTGACCAGGTTCATCACCGAGAAGTGGTCCAGGCCTTGCGCGATGCCGGTTTGAACTGGGCAGAAGGTGAGGCTTTGGCCCCCACCGAAATGCCCTTGGCAGGCATCACCGTGGTGTTGACGGGCACTTTGCAGAGCATGGGCCGCGACGAAGCCAAGGAAAAACTGGAAGCCTTGGGTGCCAAAGTGGCAGGGTCAGTGAGCAAAAAAACCCACTATGTGGTGGCTGGTGCCGAAGCGGGCAGCAAGCTTGACAAGGCACAAGCGCTGGGTGTGCCCGTTCTTGGCGATGAAGGTTTGGCGCTGTTGTTAACGGGGCAAAAACCCTGAGCTTCAATCGTCTTCAGCCGCGCTGATTTCCGGGAAAAGCACTTCGGTGAAGCCAAACCGGTTGAAGTCACGCACCCGCATGGGATAAAGCTTGCCGATCAAGTGGTCGCATTCATGCTGCACCACCCGAGCATGAAAACCATCGACGGTGCGGTCGATGGGCGTGCCTTGTTCGTCAAACCCTGTGTAGCGTATGCGCGACCAGCGAGGCACCACGCCCCGCAAGCCGGGGACTGACAGGCAACCTTCCCAATCTTCTTCCTGCGTCGCATCCAGCGGCGTGATCACCGGGTTGATCAGCACCGTGCGCGGCACCAGAGGACGGCCGGGGTAGCGCGGGTTCACGCTTGAGCTGCCAAAAATCACCACTTGAAGGTTCACCCCTATTTGCGGTGCCGCCAAACCTGCGCCATTGACACTGGCCATGGTGTCTTGCATGTCAGCGATCAACGCGTGCAGCTCAGGGGTGTCAAAGGCGGTCACGGGTTCGGCCATGCGCAGCAAACGCACATCGCCCATTTTGAGGATTTCTCGAACAGTCATGGCCAAGGTCTCACATGAAAAAATAAAAAAACACGATCATTTGCGTTCGCCGAAGCCCATCGGCGCGGCCAATGGGTCGACCCGATGCATCGTACAGCCGATCGCCATCGATGCGCCCCATGAGCGAGCCCGAAGCGCTGTAAAGCCGTTCACCATCAATGCGTCCAATCGGACTGCCCGAGGCGCTGTAGACGCGGGTGCCATCGATGCGGCCCAGCTGCCGGCCCGCAGCGTCATAAATGCGCTCGCCGTCCACCCGACCTAACTGCTGCCCCGATCCGTTGTAAAAACGTTCGGCATCCACCCGCCCCAATGCCCGCCCGCTGCTGTCAAACATGCGCTGGGCCACAGCGGTGGGCATCAGCAGGCTCCATATAAGCAAGGCTGTGATCAGGTGTGGCGTCATCGGCAGACAATCGCAGAGGTTGAAGAAACGTTGTCCTTGCAAACACTTGAAAAAATCTGGCTTCAAATGGGTGCAGGCGCATGGACTGACTGTAAACCCAGCTCTCATGAAATTGGACGATCATTTCAAAAATCCAGGCGGGTGACATCGGCCACGGTCACTGTTGTCGCTGCGAGTGCGGTTTGAGTGCAGTGCCAAGCCTGGGATGCTGCGCCACAGCGTTTGGGCGAGGCCCTTTGGAATGGATGGTCTTCAAGACACTCACGAGGAGCGCATGAGAAGATCGCCCGATCCATGAACGCAGAAAACCACTTATTCCCCGTGCCGCAGCCACCCCAAGCCCTTGGCCCCCATGGCACTTCGCCCGATTGTGCGGCCATTTGGCAGGGCCTGGATGCCGAAGTGTTGGACCATTTGAAAAGCGCTGTGCAGGCCATGCCCGACAGTGATTTGGTGGCGGGTGCCAAACAGTTGCCCGAGCTGATGCAGGGCCTCAAGCAAGACAAGCCCAACACCGATTTGCTGCGCCAACGCGTGTTGGCCAAGATGCAGCTCAAAACGCTGCCGCCTTTGGTTTTGGAGTTGCTCAGAAGTGCCACTTTGTCCGAGCCGCTGCTGGCCGTGCTGAGCGACAAGGCGATTGAGCAGGGTTTGGCGGCCTTGATGGAGCGCTTTGGCCGCGTGCCGGTCCTGGCAGCGATGTGGCTCGATGAGCGCGATTCGGTGCGGGCCTTGGCCCAATCGTGCGCTCCTGCCCAAACCAAATCCAAGCTGGGCAAGCCCAAGACGGGAGAAACTTTCAAACAGCGCTTCAAGCCTTTGCTGACGGTGCTGCAGCCGGTGCTGGCAGATGTGCCCTACGAGCCGCCCACAGCCCGCCCCAACACGCGCCAGTTACCCGCCGCTGCGGCGGCGCAGCCCCAAAGCCGCGAACAAGCCGAGCGCGAGATCCGGGCCAGTTCTTTGTTCAAGCAGGTGCAGCGCGAGCGCAACGAATTGCAGGACGAACGCGATGGCCTGATGCGCCAACGCGACAAGCTGAGCAAGGACGTGCAGGCACTGGACGAGCAACTGAAGGCAGCCCGTGCGCGGCTGGCCGAGGTAGAGGGCGATTGGCGCACGCGGGTGGCGCAGGGCATTGCCGATGGCTTGAACAAGCGCATGGCGCCGTGGCTGACGGCCAGTGAGGCCTTGGCCTTGCCGGTGTCTCACCAGGCCGATCCGCTGGAGCGGGCCCGGCAATTGCTGGCGCGGCAGGCGCAAGAGGACAAGCGTTTCGGCACGCGCAGCGTCGTGGGGCAGCAACTGGCCGAGGCACAGCGCTTGCTGGCGGCGCTGCAAGAGGCGCAGGCCGAGGCTTTGCGGCCCCTGCCTCAGTTGGCCGAGGAGCAGCGTGCGCTGGCCACCCACATCGAGGCCTTGCAGTCGCGGCTGGCGCAAACCACGATCCAGCCCACGCGCCAGCCCGTAAGGCAACTGGGGCAGGCGCTGCTGGCCATCCACGACATGGACGAGTTGCAGGAGAAAAAACGTCAGGTGGAGCGCAGCATGCTGGCCGAAGCCTGGAGCATGGCCATGTGCCAGCAGGCCTACGATGCGCTGGACAGGCGAGCCATGCAGATTTATGACCTGCACCACCCGGCCACTGGCGTGCACAAGGACGAACACCCGCCTGTCACGCCCAAGCAGTATTTTGAGCACGGGCTGCGCCATGCGCGGCCGATTCGGCTGATCATCGATGGGCACAACCTGCTGCCCAAGCTCAAACCCTTGATTGGGGCCGAGTATTTTTCTGCCGGACAAGGGCCCAATGCGCGGGCTCGGGCTTTGCTGATCGAGCGGGTGCAGCGCCTGACCGAGCTGCACCCACTGCTCAGCGCCGACATTGTGTTTGATGGCCCGGATGACCAACACTGGAGCGAGACCGAGAGCTTGCGGGTGTGGTTTTCTGGCGGGCAAGGCAGCGACCGGGCGGACGGCCGGATTTTGGAGGCGTTGCAGGCACAGCTGCATCTGGGGCAGCGTTTTCAGGGTCAAGATGTGGCTTGCTTCGTGGTCACCGAGGACCGGGATTTGCGGCTCAAATCACAGGCCTTGAAGGCCATGGTGGTCTCGCCCCTGGAGATGTGGGCCATGGTGTATTGAGCCTGATGTGGTGCTTGATCGTGAGGTTCTTGTGAAGGCTTGATCGAAATGCCAAGCGCACATTCGGGTGCTGGAGCCTATTGTTTCGGCCCTGTGAAGTTTTCAAGGGTCAAAGATTTTGCAGGTCGGCGGCTTCAGCCCCGACATGCAGCCTGCGCCAAAGCCAGCAATGTCGGGGCTGAAGCCACCGACCTACGAGATGAGATTTTTCACAGATTTCAAACTTCAGCGTGCCGGATCAATAAGCTACGGGCGATGGGCGTGGTACACGCCCCTCATCAACCCTCCGCAGCGAGCGAATTTTCAAGGGCGTTGTGTGCACACCGCGGCTTGCGCTTGCTGCAGGCTTTGCCGCCTGGGCAGTGGGCTTTGTTGCAACCACTGCTCCAGGTCTTGCAGCACTTCTCGGGTTTGCAGTTGGCGCGTCAACAGGTGCCAGCCTTCGGGATAGACCACAAAGTCCAGCGCTGCGCTGGGGGCGCCTGCGGCGTTCAGGTGGGTCAGCCACTCGCACACAGGCGATGGCGGGATGATGCGGTCGCGCAGGCCATACAGCACCAAGCTGCGCTGTGGCGGCGAGGTGCTGAGGTTTTGGGCGCGGCCCATCAGCTGAGTCACCCCGGCCAAGCTGCTGACGCGGGTGGCTTTGATGAAGAGCGGATCGCGCCCAAGTTCGCGCGAGACCTCGGGGTCGTTGGTGGGGGTGATGCCCAAAGACTGCACGCCCCGACCGGTGAACACCATGTCGGGGGCGACGGCATTCATGAATTGCAGGCTGAGCCGCTGGTACCAGGGCATGCTGTTCGCACCCCAGACGGCAGGGGCTTTGAGCACGATGTGGTCAGCCACCAAGCCGGGTGTTTCAGCCGCTGCCACCCACACCAAAGCGCCGCCCATGCTTTCGCCAATGACCGTCAGCTGCAAGCCGGGATGCCGAACCCGCAATTGCGTGGCGATGTGGCGCAGGTCGGCCAGCAGCGTGTCTGTGCCGGGCCAGATGCCTGGCTTGGTGTTGGCCCCAAAGCCGCGTTGGTCGTAGGCGTAAACCGTGGCACCGAGTTCACCCGCCAGGTGCTGCGCCAGGGGCTCGAAAGCCTTGCTGTAGTCGTTGAAGCCATGCACGCCCAGCACGATGTGCCTGGGCGTGGGTGTGGCCCAGACCCGTGCGCTCAGGCTTTGGCCACCGGGCAAGTCAAAGTGCATGGGCCTGGCCGGCAGCACTTGGGCGGGGGTGATTTTGTCGGCGATGACAGCCACACGCGATGGGGGCGTGGTGGCGCTGCAGCCGGCCAACAGCAGCAGGCCCCAAGCGCAGACCAAGTGCTTGGCTTTGATCTGGAGGGAACTGAGGTGTGTCATGAGCAGGTCAGTGGCTGATTTTTGAGCTGGGGCCATCGTCAACCCCACACCTCTTGGCTTCACAGGCCTTTGAGTTTGTCCAGTGCCGCACTCAGGGTTTCGTCGGTTTTGGCAAAGCAAAACCGGATGACTTTTTGGTCAAAGCCATTGCCATAAAAGGCCGACAGGGGGATTGCGGCCACACCCATCTCGGCCGTCAGCCATTGGCAAAAGTCGGCTTCGCTCAAGTTTTTCTCGGGCACTTTCAGCTCCGAAATGTCGGCGCACTGGAAATAGGTGCCTTCGCCAGGCAGCAGCTTGAAGTGGGTTTTCGCCAGGCCATCTCGAAACAGGTCACGCTTGCGTTGGTAAAACGCAGGCAACTGCAAATAGGGCGCAGGGTCGGCCATGTAGCGGGCCAGGGCGTGCTGCATGGGAGTATTCACGGTGAACACCATGAATTGGTGCACTTTGCGCAGCTCAGCCGTGTAGTCGGCGGGGGCGGCCACGGTGCCGACCTTCCAGCCGGTCACATGGTAGGTTTTGCCAAAGCTGGAGACGATGAAGGCCCGTGCGGCCAAGCCCTCAAAATGCGCGGCGCTCCAGTGCTGCAGCGGGGCATAAACCATGTGTTCGTAGACCTCGTCGCTGATCAGCACCACGTTGGTGGGGGCCAGAATCTCTTGAAGGGTCAGCATTTCTTCACGCGTCCAGACCATGCCGCTGGGGTTGTGCGGGGTGTTGATCAAGATCGCGCGGGTGCGTGGGCCGATGGCGGCGCGGATTCGGTCGAAGTCGGGCCTGAAGCTGCCAGGGGTCAGCGGCACACGCACCACGCGGCCACCGGCCAGCTCGATGTTGGGCACGTAGCTGTCGTAGCAGGGTTCAAGCACGATGACCTCGTCGCCGGGGTGAACGATGGCCAAGATGATCGCCAAGATGGCTTGTGTGGCCCCGGCGGTGACGGTGATTTCAGTGGCCGGGTTGTAGCGTCGACCGTAGAGGGTTTCGATTTTTGTGGCCACGGCTTCGCGCAACGAGGCCACACCGGGCATGGGCGGGTACTGGTTGAGGCCCTCACCCATGGCGTCGTTCACCAACTCGGTCAACCGCGGGTCACACGGAAAGTCCGGGAAGCCCTGGCCGAGGTTGACGGCTTTTTTTTCGGCGGCCAAGGCCGACATGACGGTGAAGATGGTGGTGCCCATGTGGGGCGCTTTTGAAATGAGGGCGGGGCTGTTGGCGTTCATGTGCAAAGGGATGAGGCGTTTTTCAGAGTTCGTAATCGTTGACGTGGCCGGTCATGGCTTTGGCGATCAGTGGTGCGGTCAGGCGATCGCTCAGCAGTTCGGCAAATTGGTAGACAAATTGGCGCAAATAGGCCCCGCGCTTGAAGGCCACGCGGGCCACGTTCATGCCCAGGAGTTGACCCAAGGGGCGCACGGCCAAGTCTTTGACCGGGTCGTCCTGCACGGCCATTTCGGCCACGATACCAATGCCAAGCCCCAAGCGCACATAGGTTTTGATGACGTCCGAGTCGATGGCTTCCAAAGCGATGCGGGGGGTGATTTTTTTGGCCGCAAAAGCTTGGTCAATGCGGCTGCGTCCAGTGAATGAGGGGTGGTAAGTGATGAGCGGTTCGCTGGCAATGTCTTCCAAAGACAGTGAAGTTTTTGCAGCAAGCGGATGGTCCAGCGGCAGCACCAGCACGTGTTGCCATTCGTAGCAGGGCAGGGTCACCAAGTCTTCGTAAGCCGAGAGCGATTCGGTGGCGATGCCGATCTCGGCCGTGTCATCGAGCAGCATTTTGGCCACTTGGTCGGGTGCGCCTTGGTGAAGGCTGATGTTGACCTTGGGGTATTTGTCGCGCAGTTTGGCCACGGGCAGGGGCAAAACATAACGCGCTTGGGTGTGGGTGGTGGCGATCGACAGGGTGCCACTGTCTTGTGCACTGTAATGGTCACCGATTTTGCGCAAATTGCCGACTTCGCGCAGGATCAGTTCAATGCTGCGCAGCACCTGTTCACCGGGTTCCGTGATGCGCTTGAGTCGCTTGCCATGGCGGGCAAAAATTTCGATGCCCAGCTCCTCTTCAAGCTCAATGATGGCTTTGGACACACCCGGTTGAGAGGTGTGGAGCGCTTTGGCCGTTTCAGTGAGGTTGAGATTGCGCCGGGCAGCCTCTTGAACAAAGCGAAATTGGTGAAGGTTCATATGCTAATCGTCATATTGATTCACACTATTATGCTTTATTGGGTCTATTGGTCCTTGCCAGAGCCACCCGCGATGTCGGCCATGAGCTGCGTCATCGCGGGGTGCTCGCCGATGGGCGGCATCAACTCAAAGGCCATTTGGGGGTAGGCTTGGACCAAGTCCTTGACCAGCAAGGGCAAATCTTCTCTGGCGTGACGTCCCACGCCTAAAAACATGGGAACGATGCGCAAATGCTCGATGCCTTGTTTCATCATCTGTTCAACGGTTTCAGGCAGGTCCGGTTGGGTCAACTCCAAAAAAGCGCAGGCCACGGCGATATCAGCATGTTGCTCCAGCATGCGTCGAGCCACCGCGTCCATGGGCAGTCTCCAAAGTGGATCGCGCGAACCATGTGCAAACAAGATCACGCCTGTTTTGATGTTGTCTTTTTGAGTCATCGCCTGAGCACCATCCACCAAAAAGCAGCCAAGGATATGGCGCTGTAAATCAAAGCCGGTGCTGCTGAAGTCAGCAACGGTTGCCAGTTTTGTAAATTACCAATGTGACCGAAAACATTGTTGAGCAAGGAAAAGCTGATGCCTGCAAGTACGCCACCAAAAACGTGGCCGGCAATCTGGCCAGATCGGAAGTGCAAGTAAGCAAAGGGCAGGGCGAGGACCAGCATCACCAAGCAGCTCAATGGGTAAAAGACCTTGCGCCAAAATTCAATTTCGTAGCGCTGAGCATTTTGGTTGTTGCTGGACAAATGCCGCATGTAATGGAACAGATCCCAGGTGCTCATGGTGTCCGGACTGAGCAAGGCAGCGGCCACCATGTCTGCGCTGATGGTGGTCTTCCACATCCACTGGGCGTGCTGCTGGGCTTGGTATCTTTCCAGTCCACTTGTTGGCTCTTGTTGCAGTGTTTTTTCTTGCACCTGTTTCAATTGCCATTCGCTTGACAAGATTTCCCCTGTTGCCGCTGTGGTGATGGAGAGCAAGCGGCCTTGGCTGTTGAAGGCATGAATACGAATGTCTTGCATGTGGGTAATGCCATCAAACCGTCGCACATTGACTGCAAATTGTTGCTGGCCCTGTTTTTCCTTGAGCCATGCACCGGTTTGACCGACGGTCAAATTGCCCTGAAATTTGGTTTTGATCAGTTGGGCCTGACGTTCGGCCCAAGGCGATGCGTAATCACCAAAGAAAAAAGTCAAACTTACAAAAATCAAACCGAGTTGGAAGAGCATGTTCAGTGCCGTCCATGGCGCGAGTCCCCCGGTTCGCAGGATTGTGAATTCGGAACTTTGTGCCAAGCGAGCCATCACAAAAATGCTGCCAATCAAAACTGAAATGGGCAGCAACTCGTAAAGATGGTTGGGCGTTTTGAGGGCAATGAACAGCAAGGCATGCTGCATGCGATAGCCTTGAGCAGCATACCGGTCCAGGGCTTGGAGCTCGTCGACCAGGTCAAAAAACAAAAACAAGGATAAAAAACCAGCCAACACAAATAAAACGGCACGCAAAATTTCGCCATGCAACAGGGTTCGCACCGTTTTCATGCGGCACCTCGTGTCGGCACAACAAGACGACACAGGCTTCGCCAAGTCCAGTTCATGTGCCTCAAAGTCAGCCATATGCAGGCCAACAGCAACATGCCGCCATGCAGTTGAATCATGTAAGGGGCAAAGCCCACACGCCCATTCGCAATCCAGTTTTGTCCCACATTCAACAGGTTGTAGTAGGCAATGAACACAAACAAAGCCAAACCCAAGTGGTAGCTGCGTCCCGCTCGGGGATTGACGGCCGACATGGCCAAAGCGACCAACACCAAATTGATGCCCGCAAGACTCAAGCCCAAACGCCATGACAACTCGCCTTGGTGCACAGGCGTGAAGTCACGCATCAATTCAAGTGTGGATTTCAAACGGCTGTTGCTGCGGTCCCCAGCCACCACAGCGCCGGAGTCGATCAGCAATTGGTATTTTTCAAATTGAGTCAAGCGGGTTTCTCCGGTGACCAAATCCGTGAGCCATTGCTGCCCCTTTTCAAGCAGCAAAAATCGGTCAGAACCCAGCAATTCGATGCGTCCCTGGGTTGCCGTGGTGACGCTTTCCGTGTTGCCATCGCGGCTCGATACAAAAACATTGTTGCCCCATTGTTGTCCGGGGCTGTCTTTGTCGATAAAAAAGACCCGGTTGCCTCCCGCCGACTCTTGGAACTGACCGGGCGCAATGCGTTCTACGTCATTGCGTTTTTCAAAGCGTTGCTTGAGGTCTTGAATTTGCTGATTGCTCCAAGGCCAAATGAACAAAGCCAGCACAGCAATCATGGTCAAAATGGGCCAAGTGAATCGAAACAGGGGGCGAATAAAGTTGCCCAGTCCTCGCCCACTGGAAAACCAGATCACCATTTCACTGTCTGCATACATGCGCGACAGGGTGGCGACCACAGTGATGAATAAACTCAATGTGGCTATTGTGGTCAATTGTCCCAGCACACTCAGGCTCATGACCAACACCACATCAGAAGGGTTGACACTGCCACGACTGGCTTGCCCCAGCGTCCGGATCAAAGTGATGGTCATCACAATGGTCACCAGAATCACCAGTGCAGCACCAAAATTGCGTGCAAGGTCTTTGCGCAGGGTGGAATGGAATAACATTGGCAAAAAGGAAAAGCGCAATTATGAACTTCGAAATCCAAAAGCGGTCGCTCTTATCGGTCACACAGGGCGAATTGGACGGTTTGATGATTTTGTGGCCTGCAGCCACTTTGCCGGATACCGCTGCAAAAGACCCCATTTCGCGTCTTTTGGCGGGAGCCTGCAAAAAGGGAGATTTTGAGCTCAAACCCAACTGCACTTTGGCTCTTTATGCTCACCCAGAGATCAAAGCCCGTCATGTGGTGGTCGTTTGCAGTGCAGACAACACGCCCGCAGCCGTTCGTGCTGCCATGCAAGCCGCTTGGTCGTGCTTGAAGTCCTTCAAAATCAAGCATTTGGGCATTCACGCGGTTGGCGAATGCCCCGCGCACAGCATTCAAGCGGCCCTGGTCAGTCTGGCCGAGGCCACCTACAGTTATGGCACCACCTTGAGTCAACCCAAGTTGCGCAGCCTCAAGCAAGTGCAGGTCAGTTTGGCCTCGGTACAAGCCGATGCGGTGGACAGTGTGGCTTACGCACAGGCCTTGATCAGCGGTATTGAAGTGGCCAAAGAGTGGGCCAATCGTCCTGCCAACCATGCGACCCCCACACACTTGGCCCAAGCGGCTCAAAACATCGCGACCGGTCGATCTTTCAAGTGTGAAGTGCTAGGCCCCAAAGAAGTGGCCAAATTGGGCATGGGGGCTTTCATGGCGGTGGCCCAAGGCGCATCCGAGCCTTTGCGTTTTATCGTGATGCGCTACAACGGTGCCGCTGCAGCCCAAGCGCCCGTTGTGTTGGTTGGCAAAGGCATCACCTTTGACACCGGCGGTATTTCCATCAAGCCAGCGCCTGAGATGGACGAAATGAAATACGACATGAGTGGTGCAGCCAGTGTTTTGGGGGTTTTCAAAGCTTTGGGCGAAATCCGGCCAAGCATCAACGTGGTGGGGCTGATTCCGGCCACTGAAAACATGCCTGACGGACTGGCCGTTAAACCGGGTGATGTGGTCACCAGCATGAGCGGTCAAACCATTGAAATCCTCAACACCGACGCGGAAGGTCGTTTGGTGCTTTGTGATGCTTTGACCTACGCTGAGCGATTTAAACCCAAGGCGGTGATCGATATCGCCACACTGACAGGCGCGTGCGTCATTGCTTTGGGTGCGGTCCGCTCAGGTTTGTTCTCCAGCAACGACCCACTTGCTCAAGAGATTTTCCAAGCCGGCGAAACGTCTGGCGATGCTTGCTGGCGCATGCCCTTGGACGACGACTACGCCGAAGGTTTGAAATCCAAATTTGCGGACGTTGCCAACGTGGCGGGTCGTGCTGCGGGGTCGGTCACGGCGGCCAAATTTTTGCAACGCTTTGCCAAGTCGTTTGCTTGGGCGCACCTGGACATCGCTGGGACAGCTTGGCGCAGTGGGGCCGCAAAAGGCGCAACGGGTCGCCCTGTGGGTCTGCTCTTGCAGTATTTGGTGTCCGCTGCCAAAACGACCCCTCAAAAGTCAGCCAAAGCCAAAGCCAAGGTCAAGCCCAAATCCGCTTGAACAGAGTCAAGCTGTCTGAGTGCATACCCCGAATGACGCGCATTGAATTTCATTTCAATACCCAGGAACGTCTGGTGCACACCTGTCGTTTGTTGCGCAAGGCCCGGTCGCAAGGCTTTAGAGTTGGTGTTGTTGGTGAACCCAGCACATTGCAACGCTTGAATCAAGCGCTGTGGTCCTTTTCTGAGACGGAGTTTTTAGCGCACTGCACGGCTGAAGATCCGCCTTTGGTGCAAGAAGCCAGCGCATTGTTTTTGGGCGAACAAGCCATGCACAGGCCTGATTTGACCGTTTTGGTCAATTTGGGCGACCAAGTGCCTGCGGCCTATGAACGGTTTGAACGCTTGATCGAAGTCGTTGCCAACGACGAGCATGGCCGCTCAGAGGCGAGAAATCGGTGGAAATATTACAAAACCCAGGGATTTGATCTGGTACAGCACGATCTTTCAAAAAAGTCTGAAACATGAGCGCCACCAGCATCGAAAAAAATGCCGCCCATCAGCCATCTGAGCCGATTCCTTTGCTGACGGACCGCCTGCAAGTGGGTACTTTCCCAGTGGCATTAGGGCTGGCACTGGATGCCCGGATGGCGGAAAAACAAGCGCTGTTCGATTTGTCAGGAACCTTGCTTCAGAACTTGCGGCCCGAGTTGGACCGCTTGACGGCGCAATTGGTGGAACAAACCCTCCAAGAACTTTGGCGCAAGCGCAGTGAAAGTTACCAAAATAGACACCTATAACCGTTTTCTTCGTGTGAATTTTGGTTTTCCCTGAGCCACAAGGTGTCGTTTTTGAAGTATCTTTGGAAGTTGCTTGATTGAAGCAATTTATTCTTCGGAGTTTCTATGACATTTTCTGGTAATCGTGCATTGACCGTTGTGGCTGTCGCTGTAGCTGCTGTTGTTTTGGCTGCTTGCGGCAAAAAAGAAGCCCCTGTGGCTGACGTTCAAGTGATCAAAATTGGTCACGTCGGCCCCGTCAGTGGTGCGATCGCCCACTTGGGCAAAGACAACGAAAATGGCGCTCGCATGGCCATCGAAGAGCTCAATGCTGCAGGCCTGAAGATTGGCGACAAGGCTGTCAAATTCGAATTGTTGGCTGAAGACGATGCCGCCGACCCCAAACAAGGCACCGCTGCTGCACAGAAGCTGGTTGACGCCAAAGTCAACGGCGTGATTGGTCACCTGAACTCAGGCACCACCATTCCCGCTTCGCAAATCTACAACACCGCTGGCATTCCTCAGATTTCCCCATCGGCCACCAACCCCAAGTACACCCGTCAAGGTTACGCAGGTGCTTTCCGTGTGGTGGCCGACGACGTGCACTTGGGTGGTACCTTGGGCAAATACGCTGTGGAAACCCTCAAAGGTAAAAACATTGCCGTCATTGACGACCGTACCGCGTATGGCCAAGGTGTGGCTGAAGAGTTCAAAAAAGGTGCTACTGCTGCTGGCGGCACCATCGTGGGCCACGAATTCACCACCGACAAAGCTTCTGACTTCAACTCCATCCTGACCACGCTCAAAGCCAAGAAGCCTGATGTCGTGTTCTTTGGCGGTATGGATGCCGTTGCTGGCCCGATGCTGCGTCAGATGAAGTCCTTGGGCATTCAAGCCAAATTCATGGGCGGTGATGGCATCTGTACAGCTGAATTGGCCAAATTGGCCGGCGACGCCATGAAAGACGAAGCGGTGGTTTGCGCTGAAGCCGGTGGTGTCGAAGGCGAGCAGAAAGTTGGCATGGACAAGTTCCGCGCTGACTTCAAGGCCAAGTACAACGCTGACGTGCAGGTGTACGCTCCTTACGTCTATGACGCCGTCAAGATCATGGCCACTGCCATGGTCAACGCAGGCTCTGCTGATCCAGCCAAGTACCTGCCCGCACTCAAGAGCATCACTTACAAAGGCGTGACCGGCGACATCTCCTTTGATGAAAAAGGCGACGTCAAGAATGGTGCTTTGACCATGTACACCTACAAAGGTGGCGAGCGTTCACAGATCGCTGTGGTTCGTTAATTGACCACGATCCCCGAGTCAATCGGGGATTTTGTTCATGTCTTGGTCACCAAGACATGAAACGTCAAGACGAAAAAAAGCCTGCACATGTGCAGGCTTTTTTATTTTCTGGCGGAGCAGGCGGGATTCGAACCCGCGGTGGGCTATTAACCCACACACGCTTTCCAGGCGTGCGACTTAAACCACTCATCCACCGCTCCGAAGCCTTAAATTATAGCAGCTGAAACCGCCCATTGTGGGCAACTCATGCAATTGTTGTCACAAGCACCGAGTAAGCTCCCTTTGCAGGTTTTTCGATGAATTCTGATCTCGGTGCCTCCAGCGGGTCTTTTTATCCTTAAACTTTGCGACTGTTTCAATCCCTTTGTCTTTTCTTTGGCGAACAGCCCGATCAGCCCATGAAATTCCGTTTCCCCATCGTCATCATTGACGAAGATTACCGCTCCGAAAACACATCGGGTTTGGGCATTCGCGCATTGGCAGATGCCATCGTCAGCGAAGGACTGGAGGTCTTGGGTGTGACCAGCTACGGCGATCTGTCTCAGTTTGCACAGCAGCAAAGCCGCGCCAGCGCATTCATCTTGTCGATTGACGACGAAGAGTTTTCACCCGGACCAGACCTGGACCCGGCCGTGATCAACTTGCGCGCCTTCATTGATGAAGTGCGTCGCAAAAATGCGGATGTACCGATTTACATCTATGGCGAGACCAAAACCTCGCGCCATTTGCCCAACGACATCCTGCGTGAGTTGCACGGCTTCATCCACATGTTTGAAGACACGCCTGAGTTTGTGGCGCGTCACATCATCCGCGAGGCCAAAAGCTATCTGGAAGGCGTGCAGCCGCCGTTCTTCAAGGCCTTGCTCGATTACGCCGAAGACGGTTCCTATTCGTGGCACTGCCCGGGGCACTCCGGTGGCGTGGCTTTCCTGAAAAGCCCCGTGGGTCAGATGTACCACCAGTTTTATGGTGAGAACATGTTGCGGGCCGACGTGTGCAATGCGGTGGAAGAGTTGGGCCAATTGCTCGACCACAACGGCGCCATTGGCGAGAGCGAGCGCAACGCTGCCCGCATTTTTAACGCCGACCACTGCTTCTTTGTGACCAACGGCACCAGCACCTCCAACAAGATCGTGTGGCACCACACGGTCGCGCCAGGCGATGTGGTGGTGGTGGACCGCAACTGCCACAAGTCCATCTTGCATGCGATCATCATGACCGGCGCTGTGCCCGTGTTCATGAAGCCCACGCGCAACCATTTCGGCATCATCGGACCCATCCCTAAAAGCGAGTTCGAGCCTGCGGCCATCATGGCCAAGATCAAGGCCAACCCCTTGCTCAAGGGCGTGGACCCCAAGAAGGTCAAGCCGCGTGTGATGACGCTCACGCAGTCCACCTACGACGGCGTGCTCTACAACACCGAAACCATCAAGAGCATGCTCGATGGTTACGTGGAAAACCTGCACTTTGACGAAGCTTGGCTGCCGCACGCCGCCTTTCACCCGTTTTATGGCCCGTACCACGCCATGGGCAAAAAGCGCGCACGCCCCAAAGAGTCCATGGTGTACGCCACCCAGTCCATCCACAAGCTGTTGGCCGGTATCAGCCAGGCCAGCCATGTGCTGGTGCAAGACGCGCAAAGCGTCAAACTCGACAGGCCCCTGTTCAACGAAGCCTATTTGATGCACACCTCGACCTCGCCGCAGTACAGCATCATTGCCAGCTGCGACGTGGCCGCCGCCATGATGGAGCCACCCGGTGGCACCGCGCTGGTGGAAGAAAGTATTGCCGAAGCACTGGATTTTCGCCGCGCCATGCGCAAGATCGATGCCGAGTACGGCAAAGATTGGTGGTTCAAGGTTTGGGGCCCCGAGAAGTTTGCCGAAGAAGGCATCGGCCGCGCGGATGACTGGATTTTGCGTAACGACCCGCGCAAAAAAGCCAGCAAGTGGCATGGTTTTGGCCAGCAGCTGGCCGACGGCTTCAACATGCTCGACCCGATCAAGTCGACCATCGTGACGCCGGGCTTGGATCTCGACGGCAAGTTCGACAAGACCGGCATTCCCGCATCCATCGTCAGCAAGTTCCTGACCGAGCACGGCGTGGTGGTGGAGAAGACGGGCCTCTACAGCTTCTTCATCATGTTCACCATCGGCATTACCAAGGGCCGTTGGAACACGCTGCTCACCGCTTTGCAGCAGTTCAAGGACGAATACGCCAAGAACCAGCCGATGTGGAAAATCATGCCGGAGTTCTGCCAGAAGCACCCGCGCTACGAGCGCATGGGCCTGCGCGATCTGTGCCAGCATGTGCACGAGATGTACGCCAAATACGACATCGCCATCTTGACCACAGACATGTATTTGTCTGACTTGGCCCCAGCCATGCGCCCATCAGACGCTTACGCCCACATTGCCCAGCGCAAGACCGAGCGGGTGGAAATTGACCACCTGGAAGGCCGCATCACGGTGGGTTTGGTCACGCCATACCCACCCGGCATTCCGCTCTTGATCCCTGGCGAGGTCTTCAACAAAAAGATCGTCGATTACCTCAAGTTCGCCCGCGAGTTCAACGAGAAGTGCCCGGGCTTCGAAACCGACATCCATGGTCTGGTCGAGATCAAAGACGATGATGGCAAGAAGCGGTACTTTGCGGATTGCGTGAAGGTTTGAAGTTTTTCGGGGGGTGACTTGAGGGTCTTTGGGTCATAAGAGGGCAGGTGAGTTGGGGCCCTCTGCGGGGGCTAAGAGGCGCTTCGCTTTGCCACATCGCCCCCGCAAAGGACCCCAACTCACCTGCGGGGGAGAATTGAAAAAAGCGGCGAAAGCCGCTTTTTTCAATTCAAAAAGATGTTCGTTCGATCCCACTCTTCATGGCCAGTGGCCAAGCACTTTTGGATGATCAAGCCCGAGCGCCAGAGCAGTCCTGCAAACTTCATCTGGCCCATGGCCACAAGAACATTCACTGAGCCTGAGGTGAGGTGGGCGCTGAACCGGGCGATTTGGCGAGCGAAGCGAGTTATGAGCCCGGGCAGCGTCCGGCTCGCCTCAGGCGGTCTTGAAGAGGGCACGTACCCTAAGGAGCGAACAACCCAATCAAGCCGCAGCCGCTGGCTCCGCAATTCCACCGACCACCTGGCTGAAGCCGCCGTCGACATAGGTGATCTCGGCCGTCACACCCGCTGCCAAGTCGCTCAACATGAACGCCGCCACATTGCCCACGTCCTCAATGGTCACATTGCGGCGAATCGGTGAGGCTTCTGCCACCACCGACAAAATTTTGCCAAAACCCTTGATGCCACTGGCCGCCAGCGTCTTGATAGGACCGGCCGAAATGCCGTTGGCCCGCAACCCCCGGTTCTGGCTGCCCAGCGACTCTGCCAAATAACGCACCGATGCTTCCAGGCTGGCTTTGGCCAATCCCATGGTGTTGTAGTTGGGCACCGTGCGGATCGCACCGAGGTACGTCAGCGTCAACACAGCCGACTTGTCGTTCAGGTAGGGCAGGGCAGCCTTGGCCATGGCGGGGAAGCTGTAGGCGCTGATGTCGTGCGCGATCTTGAAGCCTTCGCGCGACAAACCGTCCAAAAAGTCACCGGCAATCGCTTCACGAGGCGCGTAGCCAATCGCATGCACAAAACCGTCGAACTTGGGCCAAGTGGCCGACAGGTCGGTGAACAGCTTTTCAATCTGCTCGTCGCTGCCCACATCACAATCAAAAATCAGCTTGGAGTCAAAATCGGCCGCAAATTCGGTGATACGGTCCTTGAAACGGTCGCCCACGTAGCTGAAAGCGAGCTCAGCGCCTTGTGCGTGGCAGGCCTTGGCGATGCCATAAGCAATGGAGCGGT
Organism: Limnohabitans sp. 2KL-3; assembly: GCF_001269405.1. Taxonomy (NCBI): domain Bacteria; kingdom Pseudomonadati; phylum Pseudomonadota; class Betaproteobacteria; order Burkholderiales; family Comamonadaceae; genus Limnohabitans; species Limnohabitans sp. 2KL-3. Next base: position 2,171 of record NZ_CXON01000020.1, on the reverse strand, counting down.
TGGACAACACGCCCGTGATCAACAACTTTTTACCCGAAAGAAATCCTGTTTTTGTGGTCATGCACTCAACTCCTGAAAAATGTGTGCAGAATTGTCGCATGCGAAGACCCTTGGCCCATTTCTGGACACTCTGCTGCTTGGCCCTCGGGCTCGGTGTGGCGGGCAACGCTTGGGCTGCTCACGCTTACGCGCAATTTGGGGACATTCGCTACCCGGCCGGGTTTACGCACTTTGCGTATGTGAACCCTGCTGCGCCCAAAGGCGGCGAGATCATGCTGGTGCCGCCGACCCGGCAGTCCAACTTTGACAAATACAACCCATTCACCTTGAAGGGCAGCGCCCCGCCCTCCATGCTGGGCATGATGTTTGACACCTTGCTGGTGGGCAACATGGACGAGCCGACCACGGCTTACGGCTTGCTGGCTTCGGATGTGGCGGTGGCCAGCGATCGCATGTCGGTCACCTTTCAGATTAACCCACTGGCCCGCTTTCACAATGGTGACCCAGTGCTGGCGGCCGATGTTCGCCATTCTTTTGAGCGCCTGACCAGCAAACAGGCCGCGCCCCAGTACCGCACCTACTTTGGCGAGGTCAAAGGCGCCACGGTCTTGGCCGAGCGCAGCATCCGCTTTGATTTTGTGCGCCCCAACAGCGAGCTGCCTTTGATCGTGGGCAGTTTGCCGGTGTTCAGCCAAAAGTGGGGGCTGGAAGGCAACACCCACAAACCCTTGGACCAAATGGTGATGGACATCCCGATTGCGTCCGGCCCTTACCGCATCGGCCGTGTGCAGTTTGGCAAAGACATCACCTACGAGCGTGATCCGGCTTATTGGGCGCGCGACTTGAACGTGCGCAAAGGCCAATTCAATTTCGACCGCATCACCTACAAGATCTACAAAGACAGCACCGCTCAGCTCGAGGCCTTCAAGGCAGGTGAGTTCGATTACATGCAGTCTTTTATTGCGCGGGAGTGGGCTCGGGCCTTCACCGGACGCGCCTTTGAACGCGGTGATTTGATCAAGGCCGAGCTGCAGCACGGCAATGCGGGGGACTTTCAGGGCTTTTTGTTCAACACGCGCCGTGACAAATTCCAGGACGTGCGCGTGCGCCAAGCCATCGCCCTGGCCATGGATTTCGAGTGGCTGAACCGCCAACTTTTTTACAACGCCTACAGCCGGGTGCGTGGCTATTTTGTGGCCAGCGACTTTGAGGCCAAGGGCCGACCTGGACCCGACGAGCTGGCCTTGCTCACGCCCCTGCGGGGCAAGCTGCCCGCTGCCGTGTTTGATCAAGAGGTGCCGCAGCCGCCCCAAACCGCGCTCGACCCTGCTTCGGGTCACACCCTGCGCGACCACTTGCGCCAAGCGCGTGATTTGCTCCAGGCCGCCGGATGGACCTACCGCGATGGCGCTTTGCGCAACGCCAAGGGACAAGCTCTCAGCATCGAGTTTCTGGACAGTTCGGGTTCCATGGGGCGGGTCGTCACGCCCTTTGCCAAGAACCTCGAAAAACTGGGCATCCAAGTTCAGTACAAGGTGATCGACTTTGCGCTGCTGCAAAAACGCATGGACGTGTTTGACTTCGACATCATCAGCAACCGCACCGTGGGCAGCGAAGCGCCCGGCACCGAGTTGCTCGAGCGCTATGGCAGCCGATCGGCCGACGTGGAGGGCTCAGGCAATGTGATCGGCCTCAAAGACCCAGCCGTGGACGCGCTGTTGGACAAGGTGGTCAGCGCCACGTCAAGGCCAGAGCTGGTGACCAGCCTGCGAGCGCTTGACCGGGTGCTGCGCCACGGCCATTACGTGGTGCCTCATTGGTATGGCGCGGTGCACCGGGTGTCCTGGCGGGCCAAGGCGTTTGCGCGTCCGGCCGATTTGCCTCGGTTTTATCAACCTGAAAAACTGGTCACCACTGTGTGGTGGTCACCCACCGCCACAAGCGCGCCTGGCCCATCGCCCTCCACAGCGGCTCAACCAGCCAAAAAGGCCCCTTGAACCATGCTGGCCTACATTTTCAAACGCTTGCTGCTGATGATCCCGACCTTGTTCGGGGTGTTGTTGATGACCTTTGTGGTGATCCAGTTTGTGCCCGGCGGCCCAGTCGAGCAAATGGTGTCTCAGCTGCAAGGCCGTGACACAGGCGGGGAGGGCGCAGCCGCAGCGGGCAGC
>NZ_CXON01000019.1:0-74516 GCF_001269405.1 Limnohabitans sp. 2KL-3 | reverse complement strand
CATCCGCAGGAGGTTGAGGGCGATGCTGCGCAAGCAGCAAAAGAGCCCGGGGATGGGGAAGAGCCAAGTTGATCACAAACGCTGGCCAAACGAGTACTTCGCGCAGTTGGGGCTGTTCACCATGACGCAGGCCCGAATGCAAGCGAGCCAATCCCGATGAGGAAACCACTGACTGGAGAGCCGTGTGCGGGAAAACTGCACGCACGGTTCGGAGGGAGGGGAGGCCTTGGCCTTTCCTACCCCTATCAAAATGCCGACATCCCCTTGTAGGAGCGACGCCCTCGTCGCGAAAAGCCTCGCACACCACGACCCATCGCCCCGAGGGCGGGGCTCCCACAAAATCTGCGCATCGCCCCGAAGGCGGGGTGCCCACAACACCCACTGTCGCCCATTTGCCCGTTTGTGCGCCTGGTGCCCTCCCATAATTCGGATTCTTTCAACCACCCGGAGTTGCCCCATGCTCGACCCGCAAGCCCAAGCCTTGATGACCCTTTTGAGCGAGAAAGGCATTCCACCGGTTTACACCCAAACGCCTGTTGATGCCCGTGCGTCTTATTTGGCGCGGCGCAGCTTCACCCAACCCGATGCGCCTGAAGTGGGGCGTGTGCAAGACATGTCATTCGGCCACGCAGGGGTGGACATTGCCGTGCGGGTTTACCACCCCATCGGTGCGAGCCAGGTTCTGCCTGCGTTGGTGTACTTGCATGGCGGTGGCTGGACGGTGGGCGATCTGGACACGCACGATGTGCTGTGCCGCAGCCTGTGCCAGCAAGCCGGGGGCGTGGTGGTGGCGGTGGATTACCGCATGGGGCCTGAGCACAAGTTTCCGGCCGCTTACGACGATGCGGTGGCCGCCTGGCAGTGGGTGGCTTCGCAAGCCGCGGCTTTGGGCATTGATCCGGCCCGCATCGCCATTGGCGGCGACAGCGCGGGTGGCAATCTGGCCGCTGCGGCCTGCCTGGGCCTGCGCGACTTGGGGCTCAAACCGGTGCTGCAGTTGTTGATTTACCCCAGCACCCTGATGGCTCCCGACACGGCTTCGTATCAGACCAACGGCCAAGGCTACATGCTCACCCGCGAGTCGATGGCCTGGTATTCGGGCAACTACTTGCGCGGGCCGCAAGACACGCTGGACTGGCGTGCTTCGCCCCAGTTGGCCACCAGCCATGCCCACTTGCCGCCCGCCTTTGTATTGACGGCGGGTTTTGACCCTTTGCGCGACGAGGGCCTGATGTACGCTGATGCTTTGAGCCAGGCGGGTGTGTCCTCGCAATACATCTGCTTTGAACGGCAAATCCATGGCTTCATCACCATGGGCCGGGTGCTGCAAGAGGCCAACACGGCGGTGGCTTTGTGTGCCCACGCGCTGCGCACGGCTTGGGCTTGAGCCCGCAAGCCGCTGAGTCAGCGGTTCAGGCCTCGATCACGGCCAGGTAAGCCTGCCGGGTTTCGGGGCTGACCGCTTGCAGCGCTTGCTCGTAACGGGTTTGGTGACGGGCCACCATGCGGGCCGAGGCGATGGTTTTGGATTTGCAAAACCAGTGGCAGCTGTGCTGCATGAGGAACATTTCCCCCATCAGGCGAAAAGCGCGCTCTTTCAGGGGCAAGCCCGCCCGGTTTTCAACGGCTTGTTCAATGCCTTTGGCGTGCGTCTGCAGCATCTTGCGCATGTCAAAAGTGGCCTTGGGTGAGAGCTGGTCCACAAACGGCAGCGCAATTTTGAAGCCGCGAGTGACGGGGGCGGGCAGTTTCGCAAAGGCCTGGGCCAGATTTTGAAAGTCGGCGACCAGCTGCTGCTCGGCCTGTTCTTGCAATTGCAAAATTTGCGTTTGGCGCGACAGGTCGCTCTCGCCCAGCGCCCTCATGTAAGCGCTGGTCAGTTGTTCCATGTGTTTTTCGATTTGGTAGGGACGCAACTGTTCGGCCAGCAAGGCGGTGCGCTTGCGCTGGCCTTGGGTGTTGAACCAGTGAATGCCGATGGCCAAGATGAGCAGCAGGCTGAGGAGTTCCATAAATGCAATGTGACAGGACCGAAAGAAGGTGAAAGCCGAGTGTAGGGAGTTTGACACCGCTCGCGGGTGGGGCGCAGGCGGTGGTGCAAATCCCCCGGGGTCTTCAGGTCTGCAGTGGCGAGAGCAGGGCAATTGGAGTGTGGACTCTAAAGTGCGGGTTTTCCCTTGCTGCACGCAGGGGATGGTGTTCAAATTGCTGCATTGCAACAAACCTTTTCAAGGAAAAATCATGAACTTCAACGCTGAACAATTCGCCGCCACCCAACAAGCCAACATGACCGCCGCCGCTGGCCTGTCGCAAACCGCTTTTGCCGGTTTCGAGCGCTTGGTCGAGCTGAACATGGCCGCTGGCAAAGCCGCTGTGGGCGAGTCTTTTGCCAACATGCAAACCCTCTTGTCCGCCAAAACACCTCAAGAACTGATGGCCGCACAAGCTGCTTTGGTTCAGCCTGCTTTCGAAAAGTCGGTGTCTTATGGCCGTCACTTGGCTGAAATCGCCCAGAGCACCGGTGGCGAGTTCACCAAGGCCGTCGAAAGCAAAATGGCCGAGTCCGAGCAAGCCGTCAAAAGCTTGGTTGAAAACAGCCTGAAAAACGCACCTGCCGGTTCTGACGCTGCTGTGGCCGTGTTCAAAACCGCTTTCGAAGCCAGCCAAACAGCTGCCGAAACCCTGAAAAAAGTGGCCAAGCAAGCCGCTGACAGCGCCGAAAGCAACATGAAAGCCGCCACCGCCCAAGCCGAAGCTTCGGTCAAGGCCGCCATGTCCAAGGCCAAAGCCAAGGCCTGAGCTTTGAAAGTTTGAACCAGGCGTCTTGCGCCTGCTTTCTACAATGAGGGTGCCTTTGGGCACCCTTTTTTATTGGACCTTCGCCATGTCACAAGCCTTTGCCATTCCTTCCGCCCCTGTTCTTCAGATCGAGGGGGGCGTGGCCACCCTCACTTTGAACCGCCCGGCACAGCGCAACCGCCTGGAAAACGGCGACCTCAAAACCTTGTTGGCGCACATTGACACCGTGAACCAAGGCGCCGATGTGCGTGTTTTGGTCTTGACGGCCAACACCACGGGTCAGCCCAGGCCGGTGTTTTGTGCCGGGTACGACATTGGCGGGTTTGACGAGCCTGGGCATGGGTCCACTTTTTTTGAGGAAATCCCCGATGCGCTGGCCGCCATGCGCCCGGTGACCATTTGTGCGCTGAACGGCAGCGTGTATGGCGGGGCCACCGATGTGGTGTTGGCCTGCGATTTGCGCATCGGCCTGCAAGGCATCGAATGGCGCATGCCCGCCACCGCGTTGGGTCTGCATTACTACCCCAGTGGATTGCGGCGCTATGTCAACCGTTTTGGTTTGGCCGGTGCCAAACGCGCGTTTTTGACAGCCCGCCCGTTCACCGACCGGCAACTCGATGCCATGGGTTTGTTCGAGGCGCTGGAGCCTGCCGACCAGTGGGGCAGTGCCTTGCAGGCCTTGGTCAAGGACATTTTGGCCTTGGCTCCCTTGGCTTTGCAGGAAACCAAAAAATCACTCATTGAGATTGAAGCCGGGCAGGCCGATGAAGCCCGTTTGCGTGAACGCGAACAACTGACCAGCCAGAGCGAAGACTTCAAAGAGGGCCGCACCGCGTTTGCCCAGCGTCGCTCGCCGGTTTTTGTGGGCCGTTGAGGCGGGTGGCAGTCCCCGCCCGACACATAGGGCGGGGCACAGCCTCCCTCAAAAACCATGCAGTTTGTGTTCAGGCCGGGACGGCTGCTTGCGCTTTGCCGGATGACCACGCGGTGCCCATGGACGCGGTCATGACCAATGCAATGGCCAAGCCTTGCAGCGCCGTCAGGTGCTCGGCCAGCACAATCCACCCGGCCAACGCGCCCACGGCCGGCTCCAAGCTGAGCAAGATGCTGAAGGTGTTTTTGGGCAAGTGGTTGAGCGAGAACATCTCCAGCGCATAAGGAATCGCGCTGGAGAGCAAGGCCACAGCCAGCCCGGCGATCAGCCATTGGGGGTGGAGCAAGGCGCTGCCTGCATGCCACACGCCAATGGGTGCCACCACCAAGGCGGCAGCGAGCATGCCCATGGGCGTGGCCATGGCCCCGTAACGCAGGGCCACACGCTGGCCAAACACGATGTACAGCGCCCAGCAAATGCCGGCCGTGAAGGCGAAGAACATGCCCATGGGGTCTAGCGCCGTGGCCGCATTGGCCCCCGGAAAGGGCAGCAGCAAGGCCAGGCCCACGATGGCCAGCGTGACCCACAGCCAGTCGCTGGCTTTTTTGGAGGTCCAGACGGCCACGGCCAGCGGCCCGGTGAATTCGATGGCGATCGCCACGCCGAAGGGGATGGTCTTGATCGCGCTGTAAAACAGCAAGTTCATCACGCCCAGCGTGATGCCATACAGGCCCAGCGGGAGCGCATCGGCCCAGACCCACTTTCTGCGCCAGGGCCTGAACACGGCCATGAGCATGAGCATGGCAAACACGATGCGGTAAGCGGTGGTGCCCTCGGCCCCCAGCGCAGGAAACAGGCTTTTGGCGAACGAGGTGCCTACCGCCAAGGACACCAGACTGCCCAACAAGGCCAGCATGGCCCACAAACGGAGATTCAAACAAGGCCTCTTTATTCAGCGTTCAAAACGATGGGTTGCCCGTGCGGGGTGCGCTCGGCGGCCGCTTCCCACGCGTGTTCCAAATCATGGATTTCATCGGGTGTGCCCAGTTGGCGCTCGATGACGAGCTGCTCCAGCGCGTTGAGCCAGTGGGTGTAGTACAGGCTGCCGTCGTCGGCTTCGCCGCGTGTTTGGCCGGCGCGGATTTCACGGGTCAGGGCGTCGGCCCACTGCGGCCAGGTGAAGACGCCTTTTTCGTGCAGCTGCAAAGTCATGGCAAAGGCGTGGGCCTGCCAGGGTTCTTCAAACACCGCGCCGTTGTTGGCGGTGGGGGGCATGGGAAAGCCGTCGCCACAGGCTTGGGCCAGATCGTTCAGGGTGGGGGTCATGCCGTTGCTGCCTCGGATGCAGGTTCCAAATAAGATTCCCAGGCGTCCACACTCACTTGGTGCCCGGCTTCGGCTTGTGGGCCCCACAGCTCGGTGCCGTCAAAGACGACGGTGTAGAGGTGCTCGGCTGTGCCGTCAAAGGGCGGCAGCATCTTGTTCACGTGTTTGTCGGGCAAAACGTGGGCACCGTGGTGCAGCACCACCGTGCCCACATGGCCGCGCACATAGCGCGGCAGCCGGGTGTGGCATTGGGGGTTGAGGTTCAGGGCCCGCACCCGTTGGCCCACGGTAAAGCGCGGCGCTTGGGTGCTGGGGCGGTCGGCCGGGCTGCCTTTGGCCAGCGCCGCGTCCACCTGGGCGGCCAGGAGCACCCGCACGCCCGCCACGGGGGGCGTGAGGGGCTGGCCCTGGGCCAGCTCTTCGGCGGTGATCAGGCCGCGCTCGATCAGCATGTTTTGCAGGGCCTTGGTCCAGATGGCGTAATAAGGGCCTTGCACGTAGTCCAGCGGGGGCAAAGATTCGCGGGCCGAGCGGGCCAGGTCGATGTTCCACAGGCCGCTGGCACCCATGGCCACCGTGACGCCCAAGGCGCGGCGCTCCCACTCGCCGTGAAACAGCGGCTCGTTGGCTTCGATCTGAACCGGGCCGTAGCCTTGTTGGCCACCCATGTCGTGCAGGCCGTTCATGGGGCCTCCTGGGTGATCGCTTGAGGGTTCAGGGCCAAACCGGTGCCGATCATGGCGTCGCGGGTGACCAGTTGGGCCAGTTGTGCTTCGCTCCAGCCTTCGGTGCCTGCGGGGCGCTCGGGCAGCACCAAATAGCGCACTTCGGCGGTGGAATCCCAGACGCGGATGTTTTGGCCCGGCGGCAGGGTGACGCCGAAATCGGCCAGCACCGCACGCGGCTCGATCACGGCGCGCGAGCGGTAAGCCGCGCTTTTGTACCAAACCGGGGGCAGGCCCAACACGGGCCAGGGGTAGCAGCTGCACAGGGTGCAGACCACCATGTTGTGCGTGTCGGGGGTGTTGGGCACGGCCACCATGTGCTCGCCTTGACGGCCGGTGTAGTCCATCGAGGCGATGGCGGCGGTGGCGTCTTGCAGCAGCCAGTCCCGAAAGGCCGGGTCAGTCCAGGCGCGGGCCACCACTTTGGCCCCATTGTGTGGGCCCACATGCACCTCGTAGGTTTCGATGATGCGGTCCACGGCGGCGGGGTCGAGGTAACCTTTTTGTGTCAACAGGGTTTCCAGGGCACGCACACGCAAGTCCATCTCGCCCAGCGTGCTGTTCTCGTGGTGGTGTTCGTGTCCATGGTGGGTGGCTGACTCGGGGGGCATGGCGTCTCCTTTGGCAAGGACCAAGGCTTGCTGCATCAAGGTTTGGTCGGGATGATCAGGTGGGTTGACTGGCCTTGACCGTTCGGGTCAAGGGCTTTCAAAGGGCATCATAGCGCCGCATACAATGGCGGCTTCGTTCGCGTGGCGCAGTTCTTGCGCCCCGTACTACCCCGATTTTTCCCCTTTGTGGAGTTTTCATGTTCATTTCTTCCGCTTTTGCCCAAACCGCACCCGCAGCCGCTGCTGGTGGCGACATGCAGTCCACCTTGATGAGCATGTTGCCTTTGCTCTTGATGTTTGCCGTGCTCTACTTTGTGATGATCCGTCCCCAGATGAAAAAGCAAAAAGAGCACCGTGCCATGATCGACGCGCTGGCCAAGGGCGATGAGGTGGTCACTGCCGGTGGTTTGCTGGGCAAGGTCAGCAAAATTGGCGACGCTTACATTGGTGTGGAATTGGCCACTGGGGTGGACGTGCAACTGCAGCGCAGCGCCGTGGTTCAGGTGCTGCCCAAAGGCACTCTGAAGTAAATTTCAGGGTTTTTGCCACAGGGGCACGCCAGCAGCGAGCCCCTTTTTTCCATTTTGTACGCGAGTCTTTATGAACCGTTACCCGGTCTGGAAGTATGTGATCCTCGTGATCGCACTGTTGCTGGGGGTGGTCTACACCCTGCCCAACTTTTTTGGTGAAGCGCCTGCCGTGCAGGTCTCTTCGGGCAAGGCCACCATCAAGGTGGACACGTCCACGCTGCAAAAGGTCGAAGACGCCTTGAAGGCAGCGGGATCATCTCCCCAAAGCGTTGTGCTCGAAGGCACGTCGATCCGTGCCCGTTTTGAGAACACCGATCAGCAGCTCAAGGCCAAGGATGCGATTCAAAAAGCCTTGATCCCGGATGCGGCCGATCCGCAATTTGTGGTGGCGTTGAACTTGGTGTCCCGCTCGCCCGCTTGGTTGACCGCTTTGCATGCTTCGCCCATGTACCTGGGTCTGGACTTGCGGGGCGGTGTGCACTTCATGCTGCAAGTGGACATGCAGGCGGCTTTGAACCAGCGTTTGGAGTCGCTTTCGGGCGATCTGCGCAGTGTGCTGCGTGAAAAAGACATTCGTCACGGTGGCATCACCCGCAACGGCCAAACGCTGGAGTTGCGTTTGCGCGATGCGCAGCAAGTGGAAGCTGCCAAACGCCTGATCACCGATCAGTTTGGCGATTTGCAGACACGCGAAGTGGCCGAAGGCAGCGAATTTCGCCTGATCGCCAGCATCAAGCCCGAAGCGGCTCGCAAGGTGCAAGAGCAAGCCTTGAAGCAAAACATCACCACACTGCACAACCGGATCAACGAGCTGGGCGTGGCCGAACCGGTGATTCAGCAGCAGGGCTTGGACCGCATCGTGGTGCAGCTGCCGGGTGTGCAAGACACCGCCAAGGCCAAAGACATTCTGGGCCGCACTGCCACCTTGGAGGTGCGCATGGTGGACGAGAGCACCGAAGCGCGTGCGGCTGAACAAGCTGGCGGCTTGGTGCCATTTGGTACCGAGCGTTATCTGGAGAAAGACGGTCGCCCCTTGATCGTCAAAAAGCAAGTGGTGCTCACGGGTGACAACCTGACCGACGCCCAACCGGGCTTTGACGGCCAGACACAAGAACCGGTGGTCAACCTGACGCTGGACGCCAAGGGTGCCCGCATCTTCAAAGATGTGACGCGTGACAACGTGGGCAAGCGCATGGCCATCATCTTGTTCGAAAAGGGCAAGGGTGAAGTGGTCACGGCCCCCGTGATCCGAGCCGAAATCGGTGGCGGTCGCGTGCAGATTTCGGGTCGCATGAGCACGACCGAAGCCAACGACACCGCGCTGCTGCTGCGTGCGGGTTCGCTGGCTGCACCCATGGAAATCATCGAAGAGCGCACCATTGGCCCGAGCCTGGGTGCCGAGAACATTGCCAAGGGCTTCAACAGCGTGACCTGGGGTTTCCTGGTGATCGTGGCGTTCATGGTGGTTTATTACGCCATGTTTGGTTTGTTCTCCGGCATTGCGCTGGGCGTGAACTTGCTGTTCCTGGTGGCCATTTTGTCGATGCTGCAAGCGACCTTGACCCTGCCGGGCATGGCCGCGATGGCGCTGGCCTTGGGCATGGCGATCGACTCGAACGTGCTGATCAACGAACGTGTGCGTGAAGAGCTGCGCAATGGGGCAAGCCCCCAGGCGGCCATCCACGCAGGCTATGACCGCGCTTGGGCCACAATTTTGGACTCCAACATCACGACCTTGATTGCCGGTGTGGCCTTGTTGGCCTTTGGCTCCGGTGCGGTGCGCGGTTTTGCGGTGGTCCACACGATTGGCATTTTGACGAGCATGTTCTCGGCAGTGTTCTTCTCGCGTGGCCTGGTCAACCTTTGGTATGGTGGCAAGAAGAAACTCAAATCGGTGTCGATTGGTACCGTCTGGCGGCCCGAGGCTGGCACTGCGGTGAAAGCCGACTAAGGGGAAAAGACCATGGAATTGTTCAAAATCAGAAAAGACATCCCGTTCATGCGCCATGCCTTGGTGCTCAATGTGGTGTCCTTCATCACCTTCGCCCTGGCTGTGTTCTTCTTGTTCAGTCGCGGCCTGCACCTGTCGGTGGAGTTCACGGGCGGCACCTTGATGGAAGTGAGCTATAGCCAACCGGCCGACCTGCAAAAGGTGCGCGGCACGGTGGCCACACTCGGTTATGGCGAAGTGTTTGTGCAAAACTTTGGCTCAGCACGCGATGTGATGATCCGTTTGCCTTCGCAAAAAGGTGTGAGCTCGGCCCAGCAAAGCGAAAAAGTATTGTCTGCGCTGAAGGTCAATGACCCGGAGGTGACCCTGCGTCGCACCGAGTTTGTGGGTCCGCAAGTGGGTGACGAACTGGCCGAAGACGGTCTGAAGGCGCTGGCCTTTGTGGTGGTCGGCATCATGATCTATTTGGCGATCCGTTTCGAGTGGAAGTTCGCCGTTTCGGCCATCATCGCGAACTTGCACGACGTGGTGATCATTCTGGGCTTTTTTGCCTTCTTCCAATGGGAGTTTTCGCTGGCGGTGCTGGCGGCGGTGCTGGCGGTGCTGGGTTACTCGGTCAACGAATCGGTGGTGATTTTTGACCGGATTCGCGAGAACTTCCGCCGTTACCGCAAGATGAACACGGTCGAAGTCATCGACAACGCGATCACCTCCACCATCAGCCGCACCATCATCACCCACGGTTCGACCCAGATCATGGTGCTGTCGATGCTGTTGTTCGGTGGCGAGACCCTGCACTACTTCGCCATGGCGCTGACGATTGGCATTTGCTTTGGCATTTACTCGTCGGTGTTTGTGGCCGCCGCCATTGCCATGTGGTTGGGTTTGCAGCGCGAAGACTTGATCAAGCCCATCAAGAAAGACAACGACCCGTCCGATGAAAATTCGGGCGCGGTGGTCTAAGACCTCGTCCCAGCGGACAAGAGTCGGCCCTGAAGGTGCCGACCTGCATGGACACTTTTTCGTGGTCCCGACTTGCAAGGACACTCCCCTGTAGGTCGGCGGCTTCAACCCCGAAATGGGGCTCCCCTGTAGGTCGGCGGCTTCAGCCCCGACATGGGGCTCCCCTGTAGGTCGGCGGCTTCAGCCCCGACATGGGGCTCCCCTGTAGGTCGGCGGCTTCAGCCCCGACATGGGGCTCCCCTGTAGGTCGGCGGCTTTAGCCCCGACATGGGGCTCCCCTGTAGGTCGGTGGCTTCAGCCCCGACATGGGGCTCCCCTGTAGGTCGGCGGCTTTAGCCCCGACATGGGGCTTTCGCCCCAGCGTGCGAGCGTCCTAAGCAGACCCGATGCGCTGAAACAAGCCGCCCGGCAGGCGGCCCACTTGGCCCATCAACTCCAACTCCAGCAGCTGCCCTTGCAGCTGTGCAGTGGGCCAGCCACAGCGTGCTTGCAGGGCGTCAAGGCTGACGGGGTCGTGTCCCATGGCCTCAAGCAAGGCGGTTTCGTCGTCCAGCAGCGCAGGGTCTGCGTCCCTCAAGTCCAGAACGGACTGGTCTTGCTCGGTGCTTTGCGCGATGGCTTGGTGGGGAAGGCGCAACTCTTCCAGCACGTCTTGGGCCGATTCGACCAATTTGGCGCCTTGTTTGATCAAGGCATGGCAGCCTTTGGCTTGGGGCGAGTGGATCGAGCCGGGGATGGCCATCACCTCACGGCCTTGCTCCAGGGCTTGTTTGGCGGTGATCAGCGAGCCTGACTGCAAGGCGGCTTCGACCACCAAAGTGGCTTGCGACAGGCCGGAAATCAAGCGGTTGCGCTGCGGAAAGTGGTGTGCCAAAGGCGGCGTTCCCAGTGCGTATTCGCTCAAGATCAGGCCTTGTTGGGCGATGCGGTGGGCCAATTCGCGGTGCTGTTTGGGGTAGACCCGGTCCAGTCCCGTTCCCACCAGGGCGATGGTGGCCAAGGCCCCCGGTTCAGCACCTTGCAAAGCCCCTTCATGGGCTGCACCGTCCACGCCCAGGGCCATCCCCGAGACCACCACCAGGCCTTGTGCCGTCATGCTTTTGGCAAATTCCCGGGCATTGATCAGGCCTTGGGGCGTGGGGTTGCGGCTGCCCACCATGGCCACAGCCCGTTCGTGTTGAAAGTGCTGCAGGGCCTGTGTCTGGCCCAAGGCGTACAGCATCAGGGGTGGGTCGGGCGTGTCCAGCAAGGCGGCCGGATACAGGGCGTCGCCCAAGGTGATCACCGCGCGGGAGACCTCGGGATTGGGGCTGGCCTGCAGCCAAGCCTGTGTGTCCTCAAGCAGCGCATCCAGGCCCGGGGGCTTTTGCAACAAGGCTTGTGCCTGTGGGGCAGACACCACTTGGCACAACTGCACGGCGGTTTGTGAAAAGATGTTGGCCGGGTCATTGAATGCGGCCAACAATCGCCTTGCGCTGTCGCGCCCCACCCCGTGGGTCAGTGACAGCCGCAACCAAAAACCCAAATCGGGTGGGGTGTTTTCCATGGTCTCTCCCTGATCGGCTTCGATGGCCGTTTGCAAGAAGATTGTGGGTCAAATGCCGTGCTTCACCAAGCAGCTTTTGGGGGAGGGTGCGCAGCGTCGCTCGCCAACTTGGACACCGCCTTCAGCCAGCTCAGGCAGGCTTGTGTTTGGCCCATGCGCCAAAGGCCCAGTGGTTGGCCCATGCCACCAGCCAGCAAATCAAGCCTGTCCAGAAGGTGTGGCTGGGGTAGTGGGCACCACGCAGGGTTTGAACCGCGCCGAGCAGCAAGCCCAGGCTCAGCACCGTCAGCAGCAAGCCACGGCCCCAGCGTTGTTGATGGGCCTGACTCGCCGTCAACCAAGGCAGGCTCAAGGCCAAAAAAGCCATGGCCGAGGAGGCGTGTCCACCCGGGAAGCAAGCGCCTGAACCGCCATCACGGACACCCCATTGCCAATGAGAGACGTAATGCGCAGTGCCCCCAAAGTCCTGCAAGTCCCAGGGGCAGCTGGTCAGGCTGAGGCTTTTGAGCCCACTGACGGCGATCAATGAAAGAGCGATGCCCACAACCACCTCAATGCGCTGCCTGCGGGTGATGTCTCGAAAGATGCCCCAAGGCCAAAACAAGGTGCAGACCACGCCCAGGTAAATCACGATGGCCAGACGGCGGGCTCCGGTGTGAAAAATATCTGCCAACCATGCGCTGTCACGCCATGCAAAGCCACGGGCATCGGCCAAGAGGTGCATGACGCCCAGGTCCAGTCCAGAAAAGTCCCAAGCCAAAAGACCCAGCAGGCACACCCCGGTGTAGACAACACAGCGACTGAACAAGGGTTGGGGGCGCACACTTTGCATCGGCTGGCGGGGTGGGTACATCAGGGGTGACTAGAATTCGGGGCTAATTGAACATTATGGTTTATCCAATGATATTTTCTTCAGACGCCAAGTCTTGGCATCCCACCCATCTGCTGTGGTTGCTGACGGCTTGGTTGGGCACCGTGGGCAATTTGCCCCTGTGGATCGCCATCTGGCGTTTGCCTGAAACGCAGGGTTTGCGGGGTGCGGCCACTTTGCTGGCTTTCTTTGTGGTGGTTTTGGGGATCTTGGCCTTGTTTTTGAGCTTGGTGCTTTGGCCCCGATGGCTGAAACCTCTGGGCGTGCTTTTTTTGATCATGTCGGCCGCCAGCAGTTATTTCATGCTGACCTATGGGGTGGTGATCGACACCAGCATGTTGATCAACGCCGCGCAAACCGATGTCCGCGAGGTGCGTGATTTGTTGTCCTGGTCCATGTTGGCCAGTGTCTTGCTGGGGGTGGTGCTGCCGGGCTATTGGTGGTGGCGTCAGCCCGTGCGCAAAGTGCGCCTCAAGTCTTTGATGGGGCGACAACTGGGCCTGGCCATGGCCGCTTTGTTGCTGGCCACCTTGGTGTTTTGGTTGGCTTTTCAGGACATGGCTTCCCTGATGCGAAACCACAAGCCTTTGCGCTACATGATCAATCCGCTCAACAGTTTGTATGCCTCGGCCCACTTGGTGGTGGGGCAGGCTTCAAAAGCCACCCAGCCCTTGCTGCCGCTGGGTGAGGATGCCCAATTGCGCCATCCACCGGCCAGCGAAAAGGACGCCCCTTTGGTCATCCTGGTGTTGGGCGAGACGGCGCGGGCAGCCAATTTTGGTTTGAGTGGCTATGCGCGTGACACCACGCCTGCGTTGCGCCAGTTGCAGACTCAAGGCCAGCTGGTCTATTTTCAGGATGTGTCCTCGTGTGGCACCAGCACCCAAGCTTCGGTGCCGTGCATGTTTTCGCACCTGGGCAAAGCGCAGCATGATCGCAACAAACTGCGCTACGAAAGTTTGCTCGATGTTTTGCACCGGGCAGGTTTGGCGGTGCTGTGGATCGACAACCAGTCGGGCTGCAAAGGCGTGTGTGACCGCGTGCCCCAGGTGAGCACCCAGGCCCTTCAAGTGCCCGGCCTGTGCAAGGAGGGGGAATGCCTTGATGAGGTCATGTTGAAGGTGTTGCCGCAACAACTCGCCGCACTGGACCCGGTCAGGCGTGCACGCGGCACCGTTGTGGTCATGCACCAAATGGGCAGCCACGGCCCGGCCTATCACAAGCGTTCGCCAGAGGCGTTCAAGAAGTTCACCCCCGAATGCACCAGCAGCGCCTTGCAAACGTGTCCTACCGAGCACATCGTCAACACCTACGACAACTCGATTCTTTACACCGACCATTTTTTGGCCAGCACGGTGGGCTGGCTTCAAAGCCAGTCGCGGCCCACAGCCCTGATGTACCTGTCGGACCATGGCGAATCCTTGGGCGAAAAAGGCCTTTACTTGCACGGCATGCCCTACAGCATGGCCCCCAAAGAGCAGACCCATGTGCCCATGGTGGTGTGGTTGTCTTCGGCTCTGCAAAAGCAGCGGGGCTGGTCCATGGCTTGTCTGCAGGGGCAAAGCGCCAAGGCTTTGTCACATGACCATTTGTTTCACTCGATGCTGGGCCTGAGCCAAGTCGCCACGAGCGTGGCCAAGCCCGAGCTCGACCTCTTTGCGGCCTGTGCCCCCACCCGGTGAGGTGGGCCTGGCCCCGGCTGGACGCCTTTTTGGCAGGCCAGCCGAAAAATGAGGACAATACAGCCCTGATTTTCAATCCTTTGTGATGCCATGGCCCTGCTCCCGATTCTTTGCTACCCCGATCCCCGCCTGCACAAGGTGGCCAAACCTGTGCAAGCGGTCGATGCCCGTGTGCACGCCCTGATCGACGACATGCTGGAGACCATGTACGAGGCCGGTGGTATTGGCCTGGCGGCCACGCAGATCGATGTGCACGAGCGTCTGGTGGTGATCGACACGTCTGAAGAGCGCAACCAGCCCATGGTGCTGATCAACCCCGAAATCACCTGGATGAACGACGTGCGCGTCAAGGGCGAAGAAGGATGCCTGTCGGTGCCTGGCATTTACGATGGTGTGGAGCGGGCCACCCAGGTCAAAGTCACGGCACTCGACCGCGACGGCCAGGCCCGGACGATTGAGGCCGAGGGCATGCTGGCCATTTGCATCCAGCACGAGTTGGACCATTTGAAGGGCAAAGTGTTCGTGGAATACCTCTCACCGCTCAAGCAAGGCCGCATCAAGACCAAACTGGTCAAAGCCCAAAAAGCCGAGCGCTGAACGGCATGCGTTTGATTTTTGCGGGCACGCCCGAATTTGCCCAAGTGGCCATGGCGGCCTTGCACGCAGCAGGCCATGAGATTGTTCTGGTGCTGACCCAACCGGACCGCCCTGCAGGACGCGGCATGAAGCTGCAACCCTCGCCCGTCAAGCAATGGGCGCTTGAGCATCAGGTGCCTGTGTCTCAACCCCGCAGTTTGCGCCTGGACGGCAAATACCCCGAAGACGCCGCTGCCGCACGCCAGACCCTGCTGGACGCCAAGGCAGATGCCATGATCGTGGCCGCCTATGGCCTGATCTTGCCCCAGTGGGTGCTGGACTTGCCGCCCAAGGGGTGCCTCAACATCCACGCTTCTTTGCTGCCGCGTTGGCGCGGTGCAGCCCCCATTCACCGTGCCATCGAGGCGGGCGACACACAAACCGGCATCACCATCATGCAGATGGACGCAGGCCTGGACACGGGCGACATGCTGCTGGTGCGCACGGAGGCCATCTTGCCCACTGACACCACCGCCGTGCTGCACGACCGCTTGGCGGTTTTGGGTGGACAGGCCATTGTGGAGGCCTTGGCCAGCTTGGACCGTCTGCCCCGCCAAGCGCAGCCGTCCGAAGGGGTCAACTACGCCCACAAAATTGACAAAGCCGAAGCCGCGCTCGACTGGGGTTTGAGCGCCGAAGTCTTGGCGCGGCGTATTCGGGCGTTTGACCCTTTCCCCGGCATGACCGTGCCCCTGACCACCGCCTCGGGCGTTGAAACCCTCAAACTTTGGCAAGCCGTGGCCGAAGCGTCCGAGCCAGGCTTGCAGGCGGGCACCGTGCTCAGTGCAGATGCCTCTGGCGTGCGTGTGGCCTGTGGCCAAGGGGTGCTTTGCCTGACCCAGTTGCAACGCCCGGGCGGCAAGCGTTTGGGCGCTGCCGACTTTTTGCGCGGATGCCCTTTGCAGCCCGGCCAGCGTTTGGCGGCCTGATGTTTTTCCGACCCACGCTTTACCGCCGCCCCGAGTTTTGGCAAGGCCTGCGCGACCTGGCCCCGCAAGCCCCGGGTGTGGCGGCTTGGGGCATGATGACGGGTGTGGCCATGGTCAAGTCGGGCATGAGCGTGTTCGAGGCAGTGGCCATGACCTTGCTGGTGTTTGCGGGCAGTTCGCAGCTGGCGGCCATTCCGCTGTTGGTGGCGGGTGCCCCGGCTTGGGTGATTTTGGCCACCGGCTTTTGCGTGAACCTGCGCTTTGTGGTGTTCAGCCTGCACCTGAGGCCCTACCTCATGCATCTGCCGCGTTGGCAACGCCTGTGCCACGGCTACTTCACGGCCGACATCACCTATGTGCTGTTCACCCGGCATCACCCGCATCCGGGTGTCACCGATGCCGAGCGCACGGGGCAAGAGGCCTATTTGGCGGGCAATTATTTCCTGAACTGGGGCAGCTGGATGGTGGCCAGTTTGCTGGGCGTGGGCCTGGCCAACCTGATTCCGCCTGAATGGGGCTTGGGCTTTGCGGGCATTTTGTGCTTGCTGGGCATTCAATGTTC
The DNA here is from genome assembly GCF_001269405.1 of Limnohabitans sp. 2KL-3. Lineage (NCBI taxonomy): Bacteria > Pseudomonadati > Pseudomonadota > Betaproteobacteria > Burkholderiales > Comamonadaceae > Limnohabitans > Limnohabitans sp. 2KL-3. The sequence continues at coordinate 58,511 of NZ_CXON01000019.1, read as the reverse complement.
GCTGGCCAGCTCGCGCATGCGCATCTTGTCAGCCGCTGTGGCAGGCGCGGCGGCGGTGCTGGCCTACCACTTGCCGCTCAAGCTCAACATTGTTGTGGCGATTGCCGTGGCAGTGATGTTGTGCCTGACGGTCGAAAAAATCCGTCCTGCACCCAAGGTGGCCGCATGAACGAGACCGATGTCTGGACACTGGCCGTCATTGTGGGTTTGGCGGTGGTCACGGTGGTCGCCCGAAGTTTCTTTTTTATCTCCAGCCACGCCTGGCAGCTGCCGCACTGGGCCCAGCGTGGCTTGCAATACGCGCCCATTGCCGCGCTGTCGGCCGTGGTCATCCCTGAAATCATCACCGTGCAAGGCGAGCTGGTCAGCACCTGGCAAGACGCGCGTTTGTACGCGGCGTTGGTGGGGGTGTTGGCTTACTTTTGGCGGCGTGATGTGCTGATCACCATCGTGGCGGGCATGGCGGTGTATTTGCCATTGCATCTGGGCTGGGGCTGGTGAGCCGGGTCTGACCCCTGCAAGCCGCCCGTGCGCACCGCGCACGGCTTTTCGGCCAGGGTGGGGTTCAAAAGGTGCTGGGCTGGCGTTTTTGCCGGGCTCGTTTTGCACACGTTCCCGCTCTGAGAGCTGAAACCCGGTCTTGATGGCTTTTAAAATCACGGGCAACCCCCGCTCTTACAGGACCTTTTTCACCATGAATGTCATTCGTTTTTCTGATGTGTGTGCCAACGGCCAGGCCGCTGGGCAACGCGTGTTCATCCGCGCTGACCTGAACGTGCCGCAAGCCGATGACGGCAGCATCACCGAAGACACCCGCGTGCGTGCCAGCGTGCCGTGCATCCAGATGGCGCTGGACGCCGGAGCCGCCGTGATGGTGACCAGTCACCTGGGTCGCCCGACCGAGGGCGAGTTCAAACCTGAAGACTCGCTCGCACCCGTGGCCAAGCGCTTGGGCGAGCTGCTGGGTCGCGATGTCCCCTTGGTCGCCAACTGGGTGGACGGCGTGACGGTGGCCCCCGGCCAGGTCGTGCTGCTCGAAAATTGCCGCGTCAACAAGGGCGAGAAGAAAAACAACGAAGCCCTGGCCCGCCAAATGGCCCAGCTGTGCGACATCTACGTGAACGACGCCTTTGGCACCGCCCACCGCGCCGAGGGCACCACGTATGGCATTGCCCAGTTCGCCCCCATCGCTTGCGCTGGTCCCTTGCTGGCCGCCGAGATCGACGCCATTGGCAAGGCCCTGGCCGCGCCTAAGCGCCCGCTGGCCGCCATCGTGGCAGGCAGCAAAGTGAGCACCAAACTGACCATTTTGAAGAGCCTGTCGCAAAACGTGGACCAGCTGATTGTGGGCGGTGGCATCGCCAACACCTTCATGCTGGCCGCAGGCCTGAAGATCGGCAAGAGCTTGGCCGAAGCGGACTTGGTGGGGGAGGCCCAAGCCGTGATCGAGGCCATGAAGGCCCGGGGTGCGGAAGTGCCCATTCCGACCGATGTGGTCACCGCCAAAACTTTTGCGGCCGACGCCGTGGCCACGGTGAAGAAAGCCACCGAGGTGGCCGACGACGACATGATTTTGGACATCGGCCCCGAGACGGCTGCCAAGCTGGCCGCTCAGCTCAAGCAAGCCGGCACCATTGTGTGGAACGGCCCGGTGGGCGTGTTTGAGTTTGCGGCCTTTGAAAACGGCACCAAAGTCATTGCCCAAGCGATTGCCGAGTCCAGCGCTTTCAGCATCGCGGGCGGTGGCGACACCTTGGCCGCGATTGCCAAATACGGCATCGAAAAGCAAGTGGGCTACATCTCCACGGGTGGCGGCGCGTTCCTTGAAATCCTGGAAGGCAAGACCTTGCCTGCGTTTGAGATATTGGCCCAACGCGCGGCCAGTTGAGTCAAGAGCTGATGTGGGAGCGGCGCCCTCGCCGCGATGGGCCTTCGCAGTCCACTTGCCATCGCCCCGAGGGCGGGGCTCCCACAGTTTCAATCACGCCGTCGACAAGAAATCCCTGTGGGGGGGGCTGCGCCCTCAACAGGTGACGCAGGCCCGATCAGGCCTGAGCCGCAGGCGGCAAGTTGCCCCGCACCGGGCTGGTCATATTGCCCTTGAAGTCGGTCCAGCATTCGCGTGAGAAGTCGTACATCTTGCAGTTTTTGGCGGTCTCGAAATACCACTTCCAGGAGAAGGCTTGCACGATGATGCGCCCGGGCAGCATTTCTTCCAGCTTGGTTTGCGCTTGCTTCAGGCGATACAGCGGGATGCTCATGTCCACATGGTGGGCCGTGTGCTCCATGATGTGGTGCATCATCGCGCCGATGTTGAAGGGGAAGGTCAGGTGCACCGTGGTCGACACAAAGGGTGCCGCTTTGGTCCAAGCGGCTTTGTTGTCATGCCAAGACACTTTGACGTGGGTGTGGTGCACATAGACCACAAAGCCGATCATGGTGTTCCAAAAGAAGAAGGGCACCACAAAACCCAGCAGCAAGGACAGCCCAACCGATTGGTTGGTGAGCACGGCAGCGGCAGCGATGGTGCCGATCCAGGTGGCACCAAACAGGCTGACCAAGAGGCTGTCCTTGAAGAAAATCGGACGGCGTGTGGGCATGTGGGTTTTGTTGGGGAAGAACTCGCGTTTCCACCAGATTTCGATCATGTAATACAAGCCCGGTGCCCAGCCGCTGCGGTAAGCACGCTCGAGCAGCTTTTGCATGGGGCTCAGGGCTTCAAACTCGGCAGCGGTCAGCGGGGTCCAAACAAAGTCGACGCCCTTGAGGTTGGTGTAGCCGTGGTGCACCACGTTGTGACCGGTGTCCCACAGGCTGTAGGGGGTCAGTGATGGCAAAAAGGCGATGCGGCCCAACACTTTGTTGAGTTCGCGCCGGGGCGTCAGGCTCTGATGGCAAGCGTCATGGCCAATGATGAACAGACGACCGATCACAAAACCGGCTGCCAGTGCACACAGCACTTTGAGCCAGACAGAATCCAGCGCGATGGTGCCGGTGATCAAGGCGAAAAACAAAGCGTAATCCAGCAACAGCAGAACAAAGGCACGCACGGTGCTGCGTCCTGACAAGGGAATCAGCCACTCGCGCAAAGTTTTGCGGTGTGGCAGGGGTTGGTCCAAGGCAATGGGCTGTTCGGCGTGAGGGGTGTGTAAGGCTGTCATGACGCTTGTGTGTAAATCGCTCATATAGGAGTTTAGTCGGCCCGGCATTTCTTTGGGCTGACAAAAATCAATTCAGGGGGTTTGCCAAGGGGAACAGGCGCTATCTTGCAGGATCAACATGTCAACATGCTTTCAAAAGCCCATAGGCTGCGCTGCAGGCTGGCACTCCCGGCCCCTTGAGTTGCACCGAAAGAACCCGATTTGTAACCGATTCCGTGTGAGAATTGAAACTGAATAACACGGAGATTTTCAATGCCTCGTCGCGCCACCAAGATTGTTGCCACCTTAGGCCCTGCATCCAGCGATCCCGCACTGCTTGAGGCCATGATCCGCGCTGGCGTGAACGTGGTCCGGCTCAATTTCAGCCACGGCAAGGCGCAAGACCATGTGGACCGTGCCCGCCTCGTGCGTGAGGCCTCGCAACGCGCTGGCCGAGAAGTGGCCATCATGGCCGATTTGCAGGGCCCCAAAATTCGTGTCGGCAAGTTTGCCGAGGGCAAAGTCATGCTGGAGCCGGGCGAGCCTTTTGTGTTGGACGCCTCGCGCACCGAGCTTGGCGACATCCAGGGCGTGGGACTCGATTACAAAGAGCTGCCCCGCGACGTCAAGGCCGGCGATGTGCTGTTGCTCAATGATGGGCTGATCGTGCTCACCGTCAATGCCGTCAAGGGTGAGCAAGTGCACACCACCGTCAAGTTGGGCGGCGAGTTGTCCAACAACAAAGGCATCAACAAGCAAGGCGGTGGCTTGACGGCACCGGCCCTGACCGCCAAGGACATGGACGACATCAAAACCGCCATGAGTTTGCGTGCCGACTATGTGGCGGTGAGCTTTCCCAAAAACGCCACCGACATGGAAATGGCACGCCAGCTGTGCAATGTGGCCGGTGCCGAATACGGCCACAAGCCGGGTTTGATTGCCAAGATCGAACGCGCCGAAGCCATTCCCCACCTGGAAGCCATTCTCAAAGCCAGCGACGGCATCATGGTCGCCCGTGGCGACTTGGCCGTAGAAGTGGGCAACGCCGCTGTGCCTGCCTTGCAAAAACGCATGATCAAGTTGGCCAAAGTTCATGACAAGGTCGTCATCACCGCCACCCAGATGATGGAGAGCATGATCACCAACCCGGTGCCCACCCGCGCCGAAGTCTCGGACGTGGCCAATGCCGTGCTCGACGGCACCGATGCCGTGATGCTGAGCGCTGAAACCGCTGCGGGAAAATACCCGCTGGAGACGGTGGAAGAAATGGCCAAGATTTGCGCTGCCGCTGAAAGCGCCGAGGACCCGGCCCTCGATGCCGACTTCAAAGGCCAGTCGTTCAGCCGCATTGACCAGTCGATCGCCATGGGCGCCTTGTTCACGGCCCACCACTTGGGGGCCAAAGCCATTGTGGCCATGACCGAATCGGGCTCCACGGCCTTGTGGATGAGCCGTCACCGGGTGCATGTTCCCATTTATGCACTGACCACCAAGTTGACCTCGCAGCGCAAGATGGCGCTGTACCGCAACGTGCGGCCTTTGCTGATGGACACCAGCGCAGACCGTGACACCGCTTTGGCCGAGGCCGAGGCGCATCTGAAAGATCGCGGCATTGTCAGCACGGGCGATGTGTATGCCATCACTTGTGGCGAGCCCATGGGTTCACCCGGGGGCACCAACATGCTGAAAATCTGCAAAGTCGCCTGACAGCGCCCGGGCGTCAAGACCCCTCGCATCCCCATGGGGTTCCGAGGGGTCAATGCCTTGTCAAGGCGCAGGCTTTGGGGCATTGCCCAGTTTGGCGGCCAATGCGGCCCGCAGATCTTTTGCGCCGGGCATGGTCCCCAGGCTTTCGGCTTGCGCTAAGACCCCTTCAGCCGCAGCCAGTTGCCCGCATTCCATCAACACATGTGCCAGATTCAAGTGTGCCCCGGCGCTTTGTGGAAACAATTGCACGCACCGTCGCGCCACAGCCAGCGCTTGTTCCTCAAAGTGGTGTTGTTGGTTCAAGACAGCCAAACGCGTCAAGGTGTTTTCCCGTGACGCCATGGCCGCTGCCGATGTGAACAATTGCAGGGCGCGCTCATGTTGGTCCAAACGCATCAAGGCACAGGCCCAATCCATTTGCACTTCGGCCACGTGGTTGCGGGCAGCGGGTTTGTTCACATCCTTGAGCCACAGCAAGGCATCTGAAAAACTCACGGTCGCCTCTTGGGCGTGTCCTGCGTCCAGCAGGTACTGGCCCATGCGCCAATGCACTAGGCGCTGGGTGGGCACATCCACACCTTGGGCCGCCTGGATGGCCTTGGCATAGAGGCGCTCGGCCGTGGCCTGCTGACCATTGACGAGCGCTACCCGCGCCAAGGCCAAATGCGCCTCAAAGCGCTTGTTGGACAAGGCCAGCGCCCGTTCGTAGGCGGTGCTGGCTTGCGCGAATTGGCCTTGCGCAAAGTGCAAATGCCCGGTTTCCAGCCAAGCGTTGTAGTCAGCAGGTGCCCCTTGAAGGACCTGTGCAAATGCCTCGTGTGCCGCATCCCATTGACCGAGTTGCACCAGGCTGCGAGCTTTCAACATCCAGCCCGCGATCGAGTCGTTGTGGTGTTCCAAAAATTGTCCGGCCAAGGCCAGTGACTGTGCCCAGTCACCGTTTTTGAAGGCGGCTTGACCCTCTTCCAGTCCCAATGTGGGAGGCGTTGTGTTGAGTGTGTGGTCCATGAATAACCCGAATTTGTCCGTATCACTAATTTTGAATCAAATATGTCCAGAGTTCGCGTATTGTTTTTTTCTTGTACATTAATTTCTCATTTAAAAGTCTTGCAATCTCACCTTTTAACCACACTCATTCACCATGAAAAAACTCTTGCACGTCGGCCCAGGCCACGCCCGCCTGGAACACACCACCCCAGGCTTCAACAACGGTCACTGGCAAGAGTTGCGCCTGGACATCGATCCCACGGTGCAGCCCGACATCCTGGGTTCCATGACCGACATGTCTCAAGTCAATGACCAGTCGGTTGATGCCATTTTTTCGAGCCACAACATCGAACACCTTTACCCACACGAGGTGCCCACGGCGCTGGCCGAATTTGTGCGCGTGTTGGCCGATGACGGGTTTTGTGTCATCACCTGCCCAGACCTGAAGTCGGTGTGTGCCTTGGTGGCCGAGGACAAACTCACCGAGACGGCTTATGACTCACCGGCCGGCCCCATTGCCCCCATCGACATCCTGTACGGCCACAGAAACTACATGGGGGCGGGCAATCTCTTCATGGCCCACCGCTGTGGCTTTACCGAAAAAGTGTTGCGTGGCACCCTCAATGCCTGTGGTTTTCCTTGGGTCGCTACGCTGGTCCGGCCAGGTGCCTTTGACATCTGGGCTGTGGCCTGTAAAAGCGCCAAGACCGATGAAGAACTCAAAACCCTGGCACGCGAACACTTTCGGGTTTGAAGCGGTGGCGCTTTGAAAGCGCCCTGTGCCACTCAGGTTCATGGTGGGGCGGCGTAAAATTATGGAAGTTACAAGTTGGGTACAGGCCCACTTGTCTGAATTTTCAACTTCCCCGGGACACACCACCATGGCACTCGTTTCAATGCGCGAGCTGCTGGACCACGCCGCCGCCAACGGCTACGGCATTCCAGCTTTCAACGTCAACAACCTGGAGCAAGTCCAGGCCGTCATGACGGCGGCCGACGAAGTCGGCGCTCCTGTCATCTTGCAGGCCAGCGCTGGTGCACGCAAATACGCAGGCGAGCCCTTCATCAAGCACTTGATTTTGGCCGCCACCGAACAGTGGCCGCACATTCCCCTGGTCATGCACCAGGACCACGGCCAAAGTCCCGCCATCTGCCAAGGCGCGATCAACCTGGGTTTCTCATCGGTCATGATGGACGGCTCCTTGCTCGAAGACGGCAAGACCCCTGCAGACTTCGCTTACAACGTCGACGTGACCCGCCGCGTGGTGGACATGGCCCACAAAATGGGCGTGTCGGTTGAGGGCGAACTCGGTTGCCTAGGCAATCTGGAGACGGGCGAAGCCGGTGAAGAAGACGGTATTGGTGCGGTGGGCAAGCTGGACCACAGCCAAATGCTGACCGACCCCGAAGAAGCTGCGCAATTTGTCAAAGCCACCGGTCTGGACGCGCTGGCCATTGCCATCGGCACCAGCCACGGCGCCTACAAGTTCAGCCGCAAGCCCACGGGCGACATTCTGGCCATCAGCCGCGTCAAAGAAATCCACGCCCGCATTCCCAACACCCATTTGGTCATGCATGGCTCGTCCAGCGTGCCGCAAGACCTGCTGGCCCTGATCAACCAGTACGGCGGCCAAATGAAGGAAACCTATGGCGTGCCCGTCGAGGAAATCCAGGAAGCCATCAAATTCGGTGTGCGCAAGATCAACATCGACACCGACATCCGCCTGGCCATGACGGCCGCCGTGCGCAAGTTTTTGGTGGAAAACCCCGACAAATTCGACGCCCGCGAATGGCTCAAACCGGCCCGCGAAGCGGCCAAGCAAATTTGCAAGCAGCGCTATCTGGAGTTCGGCTGCGAAGGCCAAGCGCCCAAGATCAAAGGCGACAACCTGCAGGTGGTGGCCGACCGTTATGCCCGGGGTGAGCTGGCGCAAGTGGTGAACTGAGCCTGCGATAATTGACGCGAATGGCCCGTTGACTGTTCAACGGGCCTTTTTCTTTTTTGCCGTTGCTTGATTGTTTAGCCATGAACTCTGCCCTCCACACTTCAGCCCTGACTTCCTTGCCCCTGCTGGCCCGTGGCAAGGTGCGCGACAACTACGCGGTGGGTGACGACCGCATCTTGATGGTGGCGTCGGACCGCATCAGCGCATTTGACGTGATCATGGGCGAGCCGATTCCTGGCAAAGGGGTGTTGCTCACGCAAATGGCGCTGTTCTGGTTCGACCAACTCGGCCCCAAAGGCCTGAACATTTGCCCCATTCACCTGACGGGCGACGCCCCTGAGAGCGTGGTGAGCGCAGAAGAGGTGCCCCAGGTTGTCGGTCGCTCCATGCTGGTCAAGCGCCTCAAACCCATCCCGGTCGAGGCGGTGGTGCGCGGTTATTTGGCCGGCAGCGGTTGGAAGGAATACCAGGACAACCAAGCTGTTTGCGGCGTGAAACTGCCCGCAGGCCTGAAAAACGCCAGCCGCCTGCCCGAACCCATCTACACGCCCGCAGCCAAAGCAGCGGTGGGTGAGCATGATGAAAACATCACTTTCGAGCAAACCGTGGCCATGATCGGCGTCGACCTGGCCACCCGCATCCGCGACATCAGCATTCAGCTCTACAAAGCGGCGCGTGACATCGCGGCCACCAAGGGCATCATCATTGCCGACACCAAGTTCGAGTTTGGCCTGGATGCCGATGGCACGCTGGTGTTGATGGACGAGGTGTTGACGCCCGATTCATCGCGTTACTGGCCTGCCGACAGCTATGTGGAAGGCGCTAACCCGCCCAGTTACGACAAACAGTTTTTGCGCGACTGGCTGGAAACCGCCCAGATCAACGGCAAGCCCTGGGACAAAACCCCGCCTGCACCTCGCTTGCCGCGAGAGGTGATCGAGAAAACGGCTGCCAAATACGAAGAAGCCATGACCAAGCTGATGGCCTGAAGCAGGAGGTCACAAGACGCCTGGCGATGAGTCGGTCCTTGGGGCTTGAAACAAAAGGAGACACCCGCATGAGTTTTTTCCGATCCGCTTCAGCACTGATGGTGCAGTACGCCCACTACCACCGCGACCGGCGCAACATTGCCACCCATTTGCTGGGGGTGCCCTTGATCTTCATGGCCATTGCCATGATGCTGAGCCAGCCGACATGGGCGTGGGGCGAGTGGGCGCTGACCCCGGCTTGGTGCCTGTGGGGGCTGACGAGCCTGTGGTATTTGACCCGGGGTGCTTTGCTGCTGGGCGTGGCCACCAGCCTCGTCAATGGCCTGCTGGTCGCTTGCGCCCATGGCTTGGTGCCCTGGGCCATAGCCGCTGGGCTGCTGGCCTGGCAGGCGGGCTTGGGCTTGTTTGTGATCGGCTGGATCATCCAGTTTGTCGGGCATTACTTCGAGGGTAAAAAACCCGCCTTTGCCGACGACATCGTGGGTTTGCTGGTCGGCCCCATGTTTGTTGTGGGCGAGGTGCTCATGGCCATCGGCCTGCTGGCGTCCATGCGCATGGACATCGAACGCCAAGCGGGGCCTGCACACTGACCTCGTTGGACGGTATTTGTAGGTCGGCGGCTTCAGCCCCGACAAGAGCCCAACGGCACAACAACCCATGTCGGAGCTAAAGCTACCGACCTACGGGGCTATGGGGCTATGGGGCTACGGGGGGCTCTGTGGGGTTGTGGCAGATGTCGTTCAGTTCAGCGCCATGCTCAGCTTGCGGCGGTAGCTGGAGATCATGGCCAACAGGGGGTCTTCTTGCAGCGCGGCTTTGCCCATCAACTCGATGCCGCCGGCGGATTTACCGGTGGCGTCTTGCGTTTTGGGCTTGGGCGGGGTCATCAGCTCCAGCAGGGCGACAAAGGTTTTGCGGGGGGCTTCGTTGTCCCACTTCTTGTCGCGCATGATGATTTCGAGCAATTCGTCCATGGCCGCTTCCCATTGGCCCACGGCGATCAAGAGACGGCTTTTGGCAAAGCGGCTTTCAAAATCACGTTTGTTGTGGGCGATCAAGGCGTCAAACTGGTCCAAGTCCCACTGACCACGCGGGTCGGTGGTCACAAACTCCAGGGCATTGAGCCACTGGGTTTGTGCTTTAAAGCGCAGGGGCACCGGGATGCGGGCCATGGCCGGGGCCAGCAAGGCGGCGGCTTCGGCCAACTCACCGTGTCCGATCAGCAGTTTGACCAAGTCAAAACGTGCATCGTCGTTGCCGGGGTTGGTGGCCAAGGCCTGCTCCAGTGCGGCGCGGGCGCTGTCAGCGTCATCGGCTTCATGGGGTTGCAGAGCTTCTTGCGCTGGGGCTTGCTGCTCACCTGGGGCGGGCAGGTGTTTGTCCAGGAACTGCTTGACCTGTCCCTCGGGCAAGGCACCCATGAAGCCATCGACCGGCTGGCCGTTCATCAGCAGCACGCAAGTCGGGATGCTTTTGATGCCAAAGGCTTGGGCCAGTTGCTGTTCTTCGTCCGAATTGATCTTGACCAGCTTGAAGCGGCCTTCATAGGCGGTCTCGACCCGCTCCAGGATGGGGCCCAGCGATTTGCAGGGGCCGCACCATGGGGCCCAAAAGTCCACCAGCACGGGCGTGGTCATGGAGGCTTCAATCACCTCGGCTTCAAAATTTTGTATCGTGACGTCCATCATGGCGGGCAGTGTTCCGGGTTGTGTTTCAAACCCACGCGGGGTGAAACCTTAAAATTCAAGATTGATCACGAAAAGCACCCAATGACTCAAGCGCTCATCGGCGTCGTCATGGGTTCCAGCTCCGACTGGGACACCATGCAGCACGCAGTCCAGATTCTCCAACAGTTTGGCATCCCTCACGATGCCCGCGTGGTTTCGGCCCACAGAATGCCCGACGATATGTTTGCCTATGCACAAACAGCGGCCGAGCGCGGCTTGCAGGCCATCATCGCGGGCGCGGGCGGCGCAGCCCATTTGCCCGGCATGATCGCGGCCAAGACGGTGGTGCCGGTGCTGGGCGTGCCGGTGCAGACCAAGGCCTTGTCGGGTGTGGATTCGCTGCACAGCATTGTGCAAATGCCCAAGGGCGTGCCGGTGGCCACCTTTGCCATTGGCGCAGCCGGTGCGGCCAATGCCGCCCTGTTTGCCGTGGCCATGTTGGCCAACAACGACCCTGCTCTGCGTCAAAAGCTCGAAGCTTTTCGCGCCGAACAAACCGCCATGGCCCGCGCCATGACCTTGCCCCCGGTAGGTGCCGCATGAACAAGCCCCTGAACAAGAAGCTTCACAAAGTGATGTTGCCTGGCGCAATCGTCAACGGCCAGCCCGCCACCTTGGGCGTGATGGGCGGCGGACAGCTTGGCCGCATGTTCGTGCACGCAGCGCAGTCCATGGGGTATTTCACCGCCGTGCTCGACCCCGACACCGCCAGTCCGGCCGGGCTGGTGAGCCACCACCACATCCAGACCGATTACTTGGACGAGCAAGGCTTGGCCCAGCTGATGCAGCGCTGCGCCGCCATCACCACCGAATTTGAAAACGTGCCCGCGCCCGCGCTGGTCACGCTGGGCGCACACCGCCCGGTGGCCCCGGGTGCCGATGCCGTGGCCATTGCGCAAGACCGCGCGGCCGAAAAAGCCCATTTTGTGGGCTGCGGCGTGCCTGTGGCGCCCCACGCGGTCATCGCCAAGCCAGAGCAATTGGCCGCTCTGAGCGATGAGCTCTTCCCTGGCATCCTCAAGACCGCCCGCATGGGCTACGACGGCAAAGGCCAGATCCGCGTCAAGAGCCGTGAAGAATTGAGCGCCGCCTGGGATCAGCTCAAGAACGTGCCCTGTGTGCTTGAAAAAATGCTGCCCCTCCAAGCCGAATGCTCGGTCATTGTGGCGCGTGGGGCCGATGGGCAGATGGTGAATTTCCCGGTCCAGCTGAACCTGCACCGCGAAGGCATTTTGGCCGTGACCAGCGTGTACGAAGGCGCTGTGCCCACCCACTTGGCCGCGCAGGCCGTGGCCGCCACCCGTGCCATTGCCGAAGGCCTGCATTACGTGGGCGTGCTGTGTGTGGAGTTTTTCATCCTCGAAGGCGGCCAGTTGGTCGTCAACGAGATGGCACCGCGCCCACACAACAGCGGTCACTACACGCTGAACGCTTGCGACCAGTCGCAGTTTGAGCTGCAGGTGCGCACGCTGGCGGGTTTGCCGCTCACGCAGCCACGCCAGCATTCCCCGTCCATCATGCTCAACCTGCTGGGTGATTTGTGGACCGAAAACGGTGCACCCGCTTGGGACGCCGTTCTGGCGCTGCCCGGCACGCATTTGCACCTGTACGGCAAGTTGTCGGCCAGGCCCGGTCGCAAGATGGGGCACCTGAACATCACCGGTGCCACGCCTGAGGCGGTTCGCGCCACGGCCTTGCAAGCGGCGGCCTTGCTCGGCATTGAAGCGTTCTGAAATGATCTTGACGGCAGACGAACACGCCATTTCGCAGGCGGCACGCGCCCTGCGTGACGGCCAATTGGTGGGCCTGCCCACTGAGACGGTGTACGGCTTGGCAGCCAATGCCACCGACGATGCGGCCGTGGCCCAGATTTTTGTGGCCAAAGGCCGTCCGGCCGATCATCCGCTGATCGTGCATGTGGCCAGCGCCGCGCAGGTGCCGTTCTTTGCCGCACAGGTGCCCGAATTTGCGCAGCGCTTGATCGATACTTTTTGGCCCGGCCCCTTGACCTTGATCCTGCCGCGTCAAAGCGGCGTGGCCACGGCCTCGGCGGGTGGGCAAGACTCGATTGGTTTGCGCTGCCCGTCGCACCCGGTTGCTCAGCAACTGTTGCAAGCCTGTGCGGTCTTGGGTGTGCAAGGCGTGTCAGCGCCCAGCGCCAACCGTTTTGGCCGCGTGAGCCCAACCACTGCGGCGCATGTGCAGTCCGAACTGGGCCAAGACTTGCTGATTCTGGACGGTGGCGAGTGCGCGGTGGGCATTGAGTCCACCATCATCGACTGCACACGCGGCGAGCCGGTGCTGCTGCGCCCCGGGCACATCACCCGAGTGCAGATTGAAGCGGTTTGCGGCCGAACGGTGCTGGACAAGGACGCGCCACAGGAGGTGATGGGCCAAGCCGCCCCACGCGCCTCGGGCACGCTCGAATCGCACTACGCGCCGCGTGCCAAAGTGCGCTTGATGTTGGCGCAAGACATCGACGCCAAGCTGTTGGCCCTGGGTCCGCATGCCAACAACCTGGGGGTGTGGTCGGCTCAACGCCCTGACGCCGGCGCAGGTGTTGTCTGGCGCGAACAGCCCACAAGCGCTGAACAGGCCGCGCATGATCTGTTCAGCGTCTTGCGCGATCTGGACGCACGGGGGGTGACACAAATATGGGTGCAGCTGCCGCCCGACACACCCGAGTGGGAAGGCGTGCGTGACCGATTGCAGCGGGCAGCGGCTTGAGGCTTTTGCCTTCTTCAAAATAACAAGGCCCGCACTGAGCGGGCCTTGTTGTGTGGGGCTTGGGTGTTTACTTCACCAAGTCAAACACCTTTTTGGCCTCGTAATGGCAAAACGGTGGCTCGTAAGTGCCGTGGTAGTTGCCGTAATAAGTGGCAGGGTTGTTCGATTTGATGGCACTGTAGTTGGCTTCAATGAACATATCGACATCGACCGAGGTCACATTGCTCAGGTTTTTGTCATCAAAGGCTTTCTTCATGACGTCTTGGTGTATGGCCGGTGGCACGGTGGGGTCGCCACTGCCGCCGCACAGCATGAGTTGTGACTTGGGCGTCCAGTCCAGCAAGTCGTTCTTTTTGGCGGCCAGGAAGGTGGCATTGTTGGGATTGGTCAAGATGTCGCTGCTGAATGCTGATTGAAACAGGGCATCGCGGGCTTGGTTGGGTGTTTCTCCATTGATGCCCGGCAGCTTTTCGCTGGTCACCAGCGTGGTGTAGTTCAGCGTGGAGTTAGGCAGCAAGCCTTCAATCCAGTCGGCGTAGGGGGCCTTGAAGGCAGTTTTGACATCGCTGTACAGATTGCCGTAAATCTTTTGCCAGGCCGTCACCAGATAAGGCACAAAGAACTGGTAACCCGCAATGGCCTCTGTGAGTTTCATGGAGCCCGACAGGTTGTACGGTCCAGCCAAGTGCGCTCCAGCCACCACGTTGATCTCGGTGGACAGGTTTTTCTCAATGGCACGGTGTGCGGCCATGGAGGCGTGACCCCCTTGTGAGTAGCCGGTCAGCATGACTTTGCCATTGAGGCTGGCCCCTTGTGATGCCACGGCGTTGCGAGCGGCGCGAATCGAGTCAATGACCGAGGTGGCTTCGGAGTCTGCGTGCAGGTAGGGGTGGAAGCTGTAGTTGGATTTGGCAAATCCCAGGTAGTCGGTCGCCACCACGGCATAGCCCTGACTGGCGTACATGGCAGCCAGCAAGAAGGTTTCGCCATCTGCCGGGTTGGCCAGTGTGCGGGGCTTTTGCACGTCAGTGCCCTTGGCATAGGCCACCAAAGGCGCTGCGGCGGTGCAACCTGCACCCGTGGGCAGCAACAAAACGCCAGAGGCGTTAGAACTTTCGCCCTTGACGCCGGGTGTCACGTAGTTGAGAGAAACCACCTTGACATCACATTTGGCTGGGCCACTCAAGTTCACCAGAGGACCACTGTCGAATTGAGATTTGGTCAGTGTGGCCAGCAAAACCGGGTTATCGAGCAGTGCGCCATGTGGCGAATCGCTGCCGCCGCAAGCGGCGAGCAAGGCCGCGCCCAAAATCGAGATGCCGAACTTCAATGTTTTCATGGGGTGTCTCCATTGGATTTAAAAGAACAATCGTTCTTTTTTCACTTTAGTGCAGTGATGGCTTTCAAACCATGGGGTATTTACCGATCTGCCAGCGATCGAAGGGGTCAGGAGTCACCGATAGCGCAGCTTCATCACCAAAATCATCAGCGCCAAGCTGGTGGTGATGACGTTGGCGATGATGATGGGCCAGGCGGTGAGCAAGATGCCGTAGACCAGCCACAGTGCCACGCCCACGGTGAACAGGCTGTACATGCTCAAGGAGATGCCGCTCACGTCACGGGTTCGAAAGGTGTGCCAGGCCTGTGGCACAAAGCTGGCGGTGGTCAAGATGGCGGCCAAAGAGCCGACCCAGTCAATCAGGTTCATGTTCAGTCGTGTGTGGGGGGGAAGGACAAGGGCTTGCGGTCAAGGGCGTGGCGCTGGCGTGCGTTCTCGTGCGGCGGCAGGCGAGAGGCGGCTGGTCGTGTTTGTGGTGTTTTTCTCTTGGTCGCGCACGGTCCATTCGAGCAGCTGGTCGAGTGCCGCCCGCGCCTGGTGGGCGTTGGGGTGGTGCAGCACGGCCACCAAGGTGTAGCGCTGTCCGCTTTGGCCCTGCACATAACCGGCCACCGAGGCCACATCGCGCAACGAGCCGGTTTTGAGCCAGGCGTTGCCGATCACGGGCGATTGGGGGCTGCGCTCTTTCAGGCGGGCGGCGGTGCCATCCACCCCGGCAATGGCCAGCGAGTCGACAAAGTGCCTGGCGTGCGGGCTGGCATTTGCGGCCTGCAGCAAGGCGGTCAGGGCCTGCGCCGTGCTGCGCTCGCTGCGCGACAGACCGGAGCCGTTGTCCAGCACCGGCTCATCGTGTCCGGCAAAGCCCTGTCGCCACCATTGCGACAGGCGCAAGCGCGAGGCCTCAAACCGCCCAGGCGAGCCCATCTCGCTCGACAGCGTCAGGTACAGCTGCTGCGCCATCACGTTGTTTGAGAATTTATTGATGTCTTTGATGATCTCGGACAAGGGCAAGGAGGGCGCATCCAGCAGCAGCTTGGCCGATGCAGGGCGAGTGCCGTAGCGCACCTGTCCCGTGAGCTGCCCGCCTGCTGCCTGCCACAGGGCCTGCATGACACGCGGCGCATAGGCCTCGGGTTCGGGGTAGGCCACGGGCCATTCGCGTTCGCCGCAGCTGGTCGGGTAACGGCCTGCAAACTTCACCTGCTGCGGCTGGCTGAAGTCGGCCTGCAGCTGGCGACGCCAGTCGCTGCACGGGGCTTGGCTGAGTGGCAGTTGCATCGGGGCAGAAAAACCCGCCAGCGGTGGTTCAAAGCGCACCTGCACCTGACCGCTGGCAGCGTTGGGCGTGAACTTGTAAACCACCGCCTTGAAATTGAGCAACAGCCCATCTGGCCCCACGTTGTAGGGCCGCAGCGGTTCGTCGTCGAAGGGCTCACTGCGTTCGCGCACGTCAAACACGCTGCGGTCCAGCACGATGTCCCCGCGCACCTCGCGCACGCCCGCCGCCCGAACTTGCGCCAGCAGCTCTTGCAGACGCTCGACCACCAGTTTGGGGTCTCCGCTGCCGCGCACGACCAGGTTGCCCTGGAGCACGCCATCGCGCAAGGTGCCATCGGTGTACACCCGGTTGCGCCAGACGTGATCAGGCCCCAGCAGGCTCAAACCCGCATAGGTGGTGAACAGCTTCATGACCGAGGCCGGGTTGACGCTGGCTTGCGCGTGGTGCAACAAGTGCCGTTGCTGGGCGTTGCTGGACGCGGCACCATTGGGCAGTGGGGCGATGAGCACGCTCAGGGCCGAAGGGGGGACTTGGGCCTTTTGCAGTGTTTGCAGGACATCCTTGGGCAGCGTGGCTTGGGCAGTAGTTTGCGCATGGGCAGGCCAGAACAAGGCGGTACTCAGCGCCAAGGCTGCACAGCCAGCCAGGGCCAGGGTGAACAAAAATGGGCGCTTGGCGCGGGAGCGGGTCATCGGGCGAGTCTAACGGGGACCGGTTCGATCAATGGCGATACAGCTCGCACCTGTGCAGCGGCCCCGTATGATTCGGGCCATGCGATTTTCTTCAAAAACTGTGGGCCTGGCTTCGGCGGTCATCACGGTGCTCATCTGGACCGGTTTCATTGTCATTGCGCGTGCCTCGGCGTCCCGGGGCTTGTTGCCTTTGGACATCGCGTTTGCGCGTGTTTTGGGGGCCAGCGCTGTTTTGCTGCCTTGGGCTTGGTGGCTCATGCGACCGGCGCGGCAAGCCGGGCAACAGGTGGGGTCTTTGTGGGGCTTGTCGCCCCTGCCTTTGCGCCCCACGGTGCAAACGGGGGTGTTGGGGGGATTTTTGTACGCCATCTTGGCTTACACCGGGTTTTTTTACGCGCCGGCCTCGCATGCCTCGGTGCTCATGCCGGGCAGCTTGCCTTTGTGGACCACCTTGCTGGCTTGGCTGTTCTTGCGTGAAAAAGTGTCGGCTGTGCGGGCGGTGGGCCTGGGCTTTATTGTGCTGGGCGATGTGTTGGTGGGCGGAGCCAGCTTGCTCATGGCTTTTGACGGCGGCGAGGTCTGGAAGGGCGATTTGCTGTTCATGGCGGCAGGCCTGTGCTGGGCCAGTTACAGCGTGATGGTGCGCCGCCACGGCTTCGATGCGGTGCGGGCCACCATGGCCATCACGGCATTTGCCTTTGTGTGTTTTGTGCCCTTGTTTCTTGTGTTGGTGGGTTTGTCGATTCTGCCCACGCATCTGCACCTGACCCCCTGGTCCGAAATTTTGTTCCAGGCCGTCTTTCAGGGTGTGGGCTCGGTGGTCATTTCGGGCATCACCTTCACCCAGATGGTGCGCCACTACGGTCCGGTGCGCTCGACCATGATCACCGCGCTGGTGCCGGGCTTGTCGGCTTTGGGGGCGGTGTGGTTTTTGGGGGAGCCCTTGCATTGGAATTTGCTGATCGGGCTGGCGCTGGTGACCAGTGGGATTTTGTTTGGCGTGCGCCAGGCCAAGCCAGCGGTCGTTTCGCCGGGAGCCGTTTCATCCGGGAGCAAGCCATGAGCACTCAGCCAAAAGAATGGCGTTGGTTGGCCTTTGACACCAGCACCGATGTGCTGTCTTTGGCGGTGGCCCGAGGTGATCGGGTTTGGACGCAAACCCTGCCCGGTGGCGCACAGGCTTCGAGTGGCTTGATTCCCGCTGTGCTGGCCATGTTGGCCGAGGCCGACATGCCGCTGGCGTCGCTTGATGCGATCGTGTTTGGCCGGGGGCCGGGCTCGTTCACGGGTTTGCGCACGGCCTGTGCCGTGGCCCAGGGTCTGGCGTTTGGGGCCGATTTGCCCGTTTTGCCGGTGGATACTTTGCTGGCCGTGGCCGAAGAGGCCCGCTTTGCGCAGTGCCAAGCCGGGCACCTGCCGCCCGATGCGCCGTTGACGGTGCTGGCCATGCTCGATGCACGCATGGATGAGGTGTACAGCGCGGCTTACCTTTGGCAGCCTTCGTCCGAGGTGGATGGGCCAGATCAAGGCCACTGGCAAGAGGCGTCCCCTTTGCAGGTCAGTGCCCCAGAAAAAATCCACCTACCGCAGGGCAAAGCTGTGTTGTTGGCAGGCAATGCCTTGGCCGTTTATGGCGCACGGCTGCCGCAAGGCCGGCATGAAGTGGCTTTGCCCACGGCCGCCGCTTTGCTGCGTTTGGCCCCCGATTTGTGGGCGAAGGGGCTGGCTGTGCCGGCCGATCAGGCCATGCCCTTGTACATCCGTGACAAAGTGGCCAACACCACCGCCGAGCGTGAGGCCATGAAAGCCCAAGCTGCGAGCGCCAAAGCGGCCCCCCAGGCATGACGGGCCCAGACATGAAGCCAGATGCCCCACCACGGCAGGCCCCACCATCGCAGGCCATGCGCGATGCGGTCACTCTGGCCCCCATGACGCAAGACGACCTCGATGCAGTCATGGCCATTGAGCAAAGCGCTTACAGCCATCCTTGGTCACGCGGCAATTTTCGGGATTCGATCAACCCCTTGTTTGAGGCCCAATGCCTGTGGCTCGATGACGAGTTGCTGGGTTACTTTTTGGCCATGCGCGGTTTTGAAGAAATGCATTTGCTCAACATCACCGTCGCCCCGGCACGCCAAGGCCAAGGTTGGGGCCACATGATGCTGGAGGCCTTGTCGCTGTGGTCGCGCCAAGAAGGTGCCCAATGGCTGTGGCTGGAGGTGCGCCAAAGCAACCAGCGCGCCTTGCAGGTCTACCAGCGCTATGGATTCAGGCAGATCAGCATCCGCAAGGATTACTATCCCGCAGGTCGCCAGCAGCGTGAACACGCGGTGGTGATGAGTTTGAAACTGTGAGCCCCAACATGAGCGACCCGACCCGATTCGACCTGGACGACCGCCAACGCGCCATGCTGGCCGAAATGGGTGTGCGCGTGTGGTGGCCCAAAGCCGATGCCGAGCCTGCGCCTCCCCCGGCGCACAGCGCACAGACTGTCTCCACGCCCAAAGCCGCTTCTCAGGCGCTTGCCCCTTTGGCCGTTTCACCGCTTGGGGACGCCGCACCCGAATCGCTGCCCGAGCGCCCAGCGCGGCCTGACGTGCCTCCAAAGCGGGTGTTGCCGGTCACGGCCGCCCCCTTGGGCGCAGTGCCCTCAGAGCGCCCGCCCTTGCCCCCAGGCTTGGCCGAGATGGATTGGTCGGGCCTGGAGGCCGCGGTCAGCGGCTGCAAAGCTTGTGCCCTGTGCGCTTCAGGCAAGCCCCCCATGTTGGGCGTTGGACGAGCCAAAGCCGCGTGGCTGGTCGTGGGGGACCCGCCCAGCGAGCAAGACGAAGAAACGGGGCAGGTTTTTGCGGGCCCTGAAGGCGTGTTGCTGGACAACATGCTGAAGGCGGTGGGGGCGCGCCGCGCAGCTGGGACAGCGACCGGGGCCGTGCCAGTGGACGGCTTGGCCCTGACCGAGGCGCACCTGACGAGCGCAGTCAAGTGCCGCCCCCCGAATGGGCGTAACCCCGAGCCGGGTGAGTTGGCGGTTTGCGCCGCGTACTTGTCCCGGCAAGTTGCATTGGTGCAACCCCAAGTTATTTTGGCCATGGGCCGATTTGCCATTCAGTCCCTGTTGGGCAGCACCGAGCCCATGGGCAAGCTGCGGGGCCGCTTGCACGACTACCAAGGGGTGCCGGTGGTGGTGACCTACCCCCCTTCAAGCTTGCTGCGCAACCCGGCGGACAAAGCCAAAGCCTGGGCCGATTTGGTGCTGGCGCTTCAGGTGGTCAAAGGTTAAAAATCGGGGGTCTTTGAACAGCGACCGAGGCGTCAAGTGCTTGTCTCCTCGGTCGATTCAGCACTGACTTGGTCCGTTCTCAGTCCAAGCTGCCCATGGCCTCGCCCATGACGATGGGCCGGGTGGCTGTCCAGTCCTTGTTGAACTGCATCACACCTTGGGGGAACAGCATGACCACGGTGGAGCCCAGCAAAAAGCGGCCCATTTCTTCGCCTTGCGCCAGGGCGATGTTGCCCATTTCATAAGTCCATTCCCGGATCTGGCCAGCGCGTGGCGGGTTCACCACCCCGTGCCAGACGGTGGCCATGCTGCCCACGATGGTCGCGCCCACCAGCACCATGACAAACGGGCCGTGCTCGCCTTCAAAAACACACACCACCCGCTCGTTGCGGGCAAACAGGCCCGGCACACCGCGTGCTGTGGTCGGGTTCACTGAAAACAAATCGCCTGGCACGTAGATCATGCGGGTCAGGCGTCCTGCGCAGGGCATGTGGATGCGGTGGTAGTCGCGGGGGCTCAGGTACAGCGTGGCAAATTCACCGTCCTGAAACTGCTCCGCCAGCGCCGCATCTCCGCCCACCAGGGCGCGTGTGCTGTAGCGGTGGCCCTTGGCCTGAAACACCTGGTCGCCAGAAATCGGGCCGCACTGGCTGATGGCCCCGTCCACCGGGCTCACGAAAGCAGCATCGGCCAGGGGCCGTGCGCTGGCCTTGAGCGGGCGGGTGAAAAATTCGTTGAAGCTCTTGTAGCTGGCCGTGTCCGGGTTGGCCGCTTCGCTCATGTTCACGTTGTAGCGCTTGACGAACCAGTTGATGATGCCTGTCGTTGTGCCCCCCCACTGGCTGCCCGCCACCCAGCCCGCAAAGGCGGTCAAGGCTTGTTTGGGAATCAGGTACTGCGGCAAAACCGCCAAGCGGTCAGAAAAGGAGCTGGACATGTGGGGGCCGCCGGGGCGGTTCAGAAGAAGGGCTTGATTTTATCGGGCAGCCCAGCTGGCTTTGCCGCAGGTCCATGTCGGGGCTAAAGCCGCCGACCTACAGATATCCCCGTAGGTCGGTACCTTCAGGTCCGACGATGTCCACTGTGGCGCAGGTCCATGTCGGGGCTGAAGCCGCCGACCTGCAAATACCGCCCGGGGGCAGGGCACAATCCAGGCATGAACACCCCTTTGCTTTCGGTCGAACACCTGGTCAAACGCTATGGCGACACCACGGTGGTCAACGACCTGTCTTTTCACATCGAGCCCGGTGAATGCCTGGGCGTGATCGGCCCCAACGGCGCGGGCAAAACCACCACGCTGCGCATGTGCCTGGGCCTGTCGCAGCCTGATGGCGGTGAAATCCGTTATTTCGACGGTTTGCAAATGCCCCAAGACGCCTTGGCCATCAAAGCCCGCTTGGGCGTGGTGGCGCAAATGGACACGCTGGACCCGGACTTCACGGCGGAAGAAAACCTCTTGGTCTTTGGCCGCTACTTTGGCCTGCCCGACGCCGTGATCCGCGAGCGCATTCCCCAGCTGCTCGAATTCGGCGCCCTGAGCCACAAAGCCAAGGCCAAACCGGGCGAGTTGTCGGGCGGCATGAAGCGGCGCTTGAGTCTGGCCCGCGCCCTCATCAACCACCCGCAGCTTTTGATGCTGGACGAGCCCACCACGGGCCTGGACCCGCAAGCGCGGCACCTCATGTGGGAGCGCCTGCAGGTGCTGTTGCAAGAAGGCAAGTCCATTTTGCTGACCACCCATTTCATGGACGAAGCCGAGCGCCTGTGCAGTCGCCTGTTGGTGCTGGACCAAGGCCGCAAAATCGCCGAAGGCAAACCCCGCGATTTGATTGCCGAGCACTTGGAGCCCGAAGTGGTCGAGGTGTTTGGCCAAGGCGCGGTGGCACTGGCGCAAGAAGTTGGCCTGAAAGCGCTGGCTGGGCGGGTGGAGGTCAGCGGTGAAACGGTGTTCTTCTACACCCAAGACAGCCGAGCGCTGATGCACGCGCTGGAGGCCTGGCCCACGCTGCGCACGCTGCACCGACCTTCCAACTTGGAAGACTTGTTTTTGAAGTTGACCGGACGCCAGATCCGAGAGGAAGGCTGATCATGAGTCAAATTCAAAACAACATCTGGGCCCCGCCCCGCCTGTCGATGCGCTGGTGGCCCGTGTTTCAGCGCAACTGGTTGGTCTGGAAAAAACTCGCCATCCCCAGCCTGGTGGGCAACATCGCCGAGCCGCTCATGTGGCTGGTGGCCTTTGGTTACGGCCTGGGTTCGCTGGTCGGGCAGATCGAGTTGGGCGGCGAAAAGGTGCCGTACATCCTCTTCCTGGCCAGCGGCAGCATCTGCATGAGCGCTATGAACGCGGCCACCTTTGAGGCGCTGTACTCGGCGTTCTCGCGCATGCATGTGCAAAAAACCTGGGACGGCATCATGAACGCCCCAGTGCGGCTGGACGACGTGGTGCTGGCCGAAATGCTGTGGGCCGCCTTCAAGGCGCTGTTCACTGTCACGGCCATTTTGGGTGTGATGATGGCCCTGGGCATCAGCCACAGCTGGAAGCTGCTGGTGGCCTGGCCCGTGCTGCTGGGCGTGGGCATCACCTTCAGCTGCATGGCGCTGATCTTCAACGCGCTGGCCAAAGGCTACGACTTCTTCACCTACTACTTCACCCTGTTTCTCACGCCCATGATGTTCCTCTCGGGCATCTTTTTTCCGCGAGAGCAACTGCCCAGCTTCGTTCGCGTGATCGCCGACTGGCTGCCGCTGTCGGTGGCGGTGGATTTGGTGCGCCCCTTGTTTTTGGACCGCTGGCCAGAGCATCCGCTGCGCAACGTGTTGGTGTTGGCGGCGTTTGCAGTGGTGTCGTTCTGGATTGCGCTGGCGCTGACCCGCAAGCGGTTCAGGAGTTGAGAATCGAGTGTCGCATCTCTCAGTGAGCAGCCAGGTGGCGTGCAAACGCTTGTACCTTGGCTGACTGGCGTCTCTGTGGGGGGCTGATCAGGTGAACAGGCAAGGGCGGCGCTGGCCAGTCGGGCAACAGCACTTGCAACTCTCCGTTCTCCAGCTCTTTTTCGAACAGCCAGGTGGGCGAATAGCCAATTCCCATGCCTGACAGCACCGATGTGCGAATCACTTCACTGCTGTTGGTTTGCAGATTGCCTTGTGCGCGGACAGTGACCTGTGTGCCCTCGGGTTCGGATGCGCCTGGGCCTGCACTGAATGTCCAGGCATTCTGGGTAGCGAGTTCCGAATAGACGATGCAATTGTGCTGCAGCAAGTCTTGCGGAACCTTTGGCGCTTTCAGGCCTTGGGGCAATGTGTTCAGGTAGTCGTGGCTGGCGAGCAGCATGCGTTGGGTGGTGCCGATGCGCTTGGCCACCAAGGAGCTGTCGGCCAGTTCTCCGATCCGCACCGCCACATCGATGCCTTCTTCGACCAGGTCAATGAAACCATCGTTGAGCCGCAGGTCCATTTTGACCTTGGGGTGTGCAGCGAGAAAACTTTTCACCAGGGGCATCAGTTTGAGTCGGCCGTAGCCCACCGAAGCGGCCACGCGCAGCCAGCCACTCAACTGCTGTTCGCCTTGTAACAACGCGGCCTCCGCTTCGGCGATTTCGGCCACCAGACGCCGCGCCTGCGCAAAATATCGCTCACCCGCCTCGGTCAGTGCCAACGAACGGGTGGTGCGGCTGAGCAGTTGGGCACCCAGCCCAC
The DNA here is from genome assembly GCF_001269405.1 of Limnohabitans sp. 2KL-3. Classification (NCBI taxonomy): domain Bacteria; kingdom Pseudomonadati; phylum Pseudomonadota; class Betaproteobacteria; order Burkholderiales; family Comamonadaceae; genus Limnohabitans; species Limnohabitans sp. 2KL-3. The sequence continues at coordinate 34,999 of NZ_CXON01000019.1, read as the reverse complement.
GTTCAAGCGCTGCGACTTGTTTGCTCACGCCGCTTTGCGTGCTGCGTGTTTCGCGTGCCACGGCCGAAAAACTACCGCTTTCCACCACGCGCACAAAGGTCTGCATGGCTGCCAATTTGTCCATGGTTTTTCCTTATTCATTCTCAATTGGAATAAATATTAGTCCAGCATGCCATCTATTTCTTTTGAATGGATTGAATCACACTGCATGTTTTTGTTTCACAGCCCAACTTGCCACAGGATTGAGCACTGAGGCGGGCACATGAACAAGGCTTCCCGATGAACACCCGCACCGTGTCACGCCCGCAGACCCGTCAGACCGATCCCAGCCAATTGGCCCGAGGCATTGCCGTGGGTCTGCTCGCTGCCAGCATCGGTGCGCTCTATACGGTGTTTGCCCGCTGGGGCATTGCCAAAGGTTTGTCGTCCCCAGACCTCACAGTGCTGCGCTTTGGTGTGGCGGGTATCTTGATGCTGCCCGTGCTGGTTTTGGCGTGTTGGCGCGACATGGCGCAATTCACCACGCGTTGGCGGGTGTGGTTGTTGGTGGCGCTGCTGGCGGGCACACCTTTTGGTCTCTTGATGTTTGGCGCCTTGCAATTTGCGCCTTCTAGTCATGCGGCGGTCTTCCCGTTCACCGCCATGAGCGTGATGGGCATGGTGCTGGGTGCTGTGGTGTTGGGGGACCGCATGACGTCGCGTCGTGTGGTGGGCATTGCCGTGGTTTTGACGGGCCTGGTGTTGGTGTCCGGGGTGGATGCGTCCAGCCTGACCCCGCGTGCCGCGATCGGCGATGCCATGTTCCTGCTTGCCGGGACGCTGTGGGCGGGTTTTGGCATCGTGCTGCGCAAGCACAGGCTGGATCCGCTGCTGGCCACAGCGGTGATCTCGATCAGCGCTTTGCTCACCTATGTCCCCGCTTATGCGTGGTTCACAAGGGGGGCAGGTTTGGTCATGGCCGCGCCCTTTGTGTTGTGGGTAGAGGTGCTGGTGCAAGGCGTCATTGCAGGTGCGGGCACGCTGTACACCTATTCCAAAATGGTGTCGCTGCTTGGGCCTTCGCGTGCGGCGGTTTTTCCGGCACTGGCGCCTGGCTTGGCCGCCTTGATGGCCTGGCCTGTCTTGGGCCACGTGCCAGCGGTTGCGGAGGCCATCGGATTGCTCTTAGTCATGACCGGACTGATTGTTGCCGTCACAACTTCCGCCATTTCCACTCCAAAAGCCTGAGGGTTTGGCTCAGTCCAAGGTGCACTGTACTGAACGGATTCATTGAATGCCATTTGTCAACATGGCCGTTGGCGCAAGCACTTGCGCGCCATCGAGCACACCGTAAAAACGCGATGCCATGCCCACACCTGTACCCATAAAGTACACTTTTGGGCCAGGGTCCCGATCAGTTGCCGGTAGTCGTAGTCGTAGCCAGTGGCAGCTGGTCCAATGCCAACGATCAAGCCAATGTGCATGGATGAACTCCTGAGTCAACGATGACTTTTAGTGGACCAAGTCAGTCTGGATGCCATCGCCTGGATGTATCAGTCGGGTTTTGCGGTATATATCGTTGATCACGACAAACTTTTTTGGTTCTTTTTTGAGCATGAAACAAAAATTCCTCATCGCCCTCGCCTGCGTGTCCTTGGGTGCATCTGCCCAGGTGAGCGTCAAAGTCAGAGAGGTCACCGCAAATGACGTGCAGAAGCTGTTCAAGATCAAGGCCTATGGTCCGGCGCGAGAAGTCGCCATTCAGTGCGCAACAGATCACGCAGATGTCAACTGCCAACTTCATGCTGCGGAGTTTTTACTCGCCGGCATTGGAGGTCCTGTCGATGCGCCGCGTGCAGCTGATTTTTTGAAAGCCAGTGCAGAACAAGGCAACCCAGCGGCACAAGCACTTCTTGGTAATCTCTATTTTCACGGAACAGGTGTGACTCAAGACCGGGTAGAGACAATCAAATGGTGGGAAAAGTCAGCGTCCAACTGCAATACGTGGGCCCAGAACGCCGTTGCAAGAACACTCTTTGAGGGTGAACATGTGCCCAAAGATCTTGTGTCTTCCTTCCATTGGGTTTCTGTGGCCGCTCACTTCAAGTTCCCCGGATCACACGATGGCGTTGAGGCGATTCGGCCATTGCTTGCCAAAGATCAATTGGCACAAGCTGAGCAAAGAACCGCCGACTTTATGAAGAAAAGCGGATGCGGAACCTCCAAACCTGTGGTTCGACACGAACCTTGAACGCCACGCTTGGGGTGCCCAGCAAGCCAGGTGACCCACACGTCAAGCTATTCAATCCGTCCGCGCATCGAAATGATGCTTTCTTTTCCGATGGCATGGATCAGAGGTGCGGGGTTGACTCGCAGGGTCAAGCAGATCGGGCGAGGTGATTACTTGGGGTTCGCATCAGCGGATGTTTCCGGCGTGCTCCCGATCACCACCACCGCATCGCTGACCAGCCCCTTGGCTTGGGGGTTTTTTTCAATGTCGGTTTTCATGTTGTCAATGCGCTCCACGCTGCTGGGGTGCGTTTTGAACAGGCTGGCCGTTTGACTGTCGCCCAGACTGAGCAATTTGGTGTGTGCCCGAATGGCACCAACGGGGTTGTAACCCGCGTTGACCATCCACTGCAGGCCTTCTCGGTCGGCTTCGCGCTCTTGGTCTCTTGAAAAGGAACGCGAGATCACTTTGGCCCCCAGTTGGCCAACGTCCTGCCCCAAGCTGCCAATGCCGAATTTGTAGCTCAACAATCCACCCACAGCGGCGCCCAAAACGCCCAATGCTTTGTTGCTTGTTTGGGTGTTTTCAATGTGGTTTTTGCCGTGGTGTGCAAACTCATGGGACATCACCGCCGCAATGGCGTCCCGGTCGTTTTCCATCAACGAAATCAGACCTTGGTTGAAAACAATCAGTTTTTCATCGTCTTTGCCAAGGGTGGCGTAGGCATTGACCTCATCGCTGTCGGACAACATCAGCCGGGTTTTCAGGCCACTGACTTTGCCCAGTTGCACATGGATGGCATTCAGGTCGCTTAAAAAACTTTGAAGGCTGGGGGACTTGACCGCGCCCATGGCCTTGTTCACATCGATGAACCGTTCGGCATAGGCAGGGGTGCAAAGCCAGGCCAGAGAAATGGCCACCATGGCGTGGCCGAGGGTGGGTTTGAAAGAGCGAGTCAAAGAAGGCTGTTGCATGGTGAAGTCAAAATAAATGAATTATAAATAATTACAAAAAATGAACATTCAAGATATTCCCAAAGCAGCGTGTTTGACGTGCGGGTGATGGGTCGCTGGCATGGGGCCTGACTGTCCCCGTTAAGATCAAAGGTTTTGAGCACCCCGCACTTTCAAGGAATGAAAACATGAGCATCCAGACCGTAGGCATCATTGGCGCAGGCACCATGGGCAATGGCATCGCACAGGCGTGTGCGGTGTCGGGCATTCAGGTGGTGATGGTCGACATCTCTGACGCGGCTGTGGCCAAAGGCGTGGCCACCGTGGCCAGCAGCTTGGACCGTCTGGTCAAGAAAGAAAAAATCAGTGAGGCCGACAAAGCCGCCGCGCTGGCCCGCATCCAAGGCTCCAGCAACTACGACGACCTCAAGGGTGCCCAGTTGGTCATTGAAGCCGCCACTGAAAACCACGAACTCAAGGTCAAGATCTTGAAGCAGCTCGACAGTCTGTTGGCCCCCAACGTGATCATCGCGTCCAACACCTCGTCGATTTCGATCACGCAACTGGCTGCGGCCACTCAGCGTGCGGACCGTTTCATCGGCATGCACTTCTTCAACCCCGTGCCGATGATGGCCTTGGTGGAAATCATCCGTGGCTTGCAGACCAGCGACGCCACGCACGACGCGGTGCACGACATGGCCTTGGCCCTGGGCAAGACACCCATCACTGTGAAAAACGCGCCCGGCTTTGTGGTCAACCGCATTTTGGTGCCCATGATCAATGAGGCTTTCTTTGTGCTGGGCGAAGGCCTGGCCGAGGCCGAAGCGATTGACGCGGGCATGAAGCTCGGCTGCAACCAGCCCATTGGCCCGCTGGCGCTGGCCGACATGATTGGCCTCGATGTGTGCCTGGCCGTGATGGAGGTCTACCTCAAAGAGTTCGGTGACAGCAAATACCGCCCCAGCCCACTGCTGAAGGAAATGGTGGCCGCAGGCCGCTTGGGCCGCAAGACCGGCCAAGGCGTTTACAAGTACTGAACTCGCTGGGTTGTGGGAGCGGCGCCCCCGCCGCGATGGGGCGTTCGCAGACCACGAGCCATCGCCCCGAGGGCGGGGCTCCTGCAAAGATGTCACTTCGGTGAATCTCGGGTTTTGGCCCTGGGCCTAACATGCGCCCATGAACACCACCCCCCACCCCGAAGGCCAGATCGACTGCACCGTGCACGGCGCAGTCCTGCAAATTTGCATCAACCGTCCTGCCAAACGCAACGGCTTCACACCCAAGATGTTCCGCGAGTTGGGCGAGGCCTACACCCGGCTCGACGACGACCCCGCCCTGCGTGTGGGCGTGCTGTGCGCGGCGGGGGACCATTTCACTGCCGGGCTGGATTTGCCCACCATCGCGCCGCTGATGCAGCGTGGCGAAAAGGCGGTGCCCTTGGGCCTGGTGGACCCGCTCAACCTGGGCATGGACGGCTACCGGCGACGCACCAAACCCATGGTGGCGGCGGTGCAGGGCATCACTTACACACTGGGCATCGAGCTGATGCTGGCGGCCGACATCGTGGTCGCGGCCGATGACTGCCGGTTTTCGCAGCTCGAGGTGCAGCGCGGCATCATGGCCACGGGCGGTGCCACGCTGCGCATGGCCGAGCGGGCGGGCATGGGCAATGCGCTTTTGCATTTGCTCACGGCCGATGTGTTTGACAGCGCTGAAGCCTTGCGCCTGAACTTTGTGCAAAAGGTGGTGCCTGTGGCGGGCCTGCTGGCCGAGGCCATGCGCATCGCCGGACAGATCGCGGCGCAAGCGCCGCTGGCGGTGGTGGCCACACGGCAAAACGTGCTCAAGGGCATTGAGCACGGTCCTCTGGTGGCCATGCACGACTTCATGTCGGTGCAGCAGCGCCTGTCGGCCAGCCAGGATGCCGCAGAAGGTGTTCGCTCGTTTGTGGAAAAACGCGAGTCACGATTTACCGGTTCCTGATGGGCGAGCATCGCCAGGGGGGTGACCGACAGTGCGGACAGCGCCGACCGAGATGGGCAATGGCTTTGTCTTGATGTCGGTCAAGAAGGTCAAGGCTTGCAGGGTGCAAGATTCGTTTCAGGCCCATCTGTGATGATGAGGACCCGAAATCTGTGAGGAGACCCCATGAGGCTGGCCATGTTGTCAGACTTGCACGCCAATCGCCAGGCGCTCAGTGCTTGCTTGAGTCATGCCCAGTCGCAAAGGGTGGATCGCTTTGCGTTTTTAGGGGATTTGGTCGGCTACGGTGCCGACCCAGCCTGGGTGTTAGAGCAGGTCATGGTCTTGCATGCGGAAGGGGCATGGGTGCTGCAGGGCAACCATGACGCCATGGCCGCAGCGCCCCCTGTGAGTGATGCTTCCATGGGTGCCAGCAGTGCCATGTGGACCCATGATCGCTTGAGCGTTTTGCAGCGTGACTTTCTCGCTGGACTGCCTTTGACCGCACGTCTTGATCATTTGTTGCTGGTGCACGCCAGTGCGCATCAACCCGAGGTTTGGCGCTACGTGGACAGTGAACGAGCCGCCAAAGCTTGTTTGGATGCCGCCGAGGGGCAAGCCGGTGATCACGGTCAACAGGCTTTGCATGTGCTGGTGGGCCATGTGCACCACCAGACTTTGTATTACCAGGGCGCTGGGCGCGGCCTGATGCCTTTCAAGCCCGTACCTGGCGTGGGCATACCGCTGCCACGTTCGCGTGCGTGTGTGGCCACGGTGGGCTCGGTCGGGCAGCCGCGCGATGGCGACCCCCGGGCCATGTACGCCATTTATGACCTGCAGATGAATCGCTTGACGTTTCACCGCGTGCCCTACGACCATGCCGCCGCTGCGCAGGCCATTCGGCAGGCCGGTTTGCCTGAATATTTTGCCCATCGACTGGAGACTGGACGTTGAAACTGCTGCAACCCGGTGAGGTCATCGACGGCTTCGAGATCGAAGAATGTGTGCACGCCGGTGGCATGGCGCACATCTACACCGTGCGTTACGCGCCTGCTGAAGATGGCAGCCGACGCGAATCTGAATTTCCCATGGCGATGAAAATCCCGCGCATGACCGCAGGCGACGGGGCCGAGAACATCATCAGTTTCGAGATCGAGCACCAAATCATGCCCACGCTCACGGGGCCGCATGTGCCGCGCTTTGTGGCGGCGGGTGATTTGTCACGCATCCCCTATTTGGTCATGGAATACGTGCAGGGGCAAACCTTGCAGCATTGGCTGGACCGGGGTGGGCCGCTCTCGCCTGAAGAGGTCGCCCGTTTGGGGTCGGCCATGGCCAAGGCCGCGCACAGCCTGCACCGCCAGAATGTGTGCCACCTTGACCTGAAACCTGCGAATGTGCTGATCCGGCCCGATGGCTCGGCCCTGCTGCTCGACTTTGGCTTGTCGTGCCATGCACATTACCCGGATTTGCTGGCCGAAGAGTTGCGCAAGGCCGTGGGCTCGCCGATCTGGATTGCGCCAGAACAGGTGGTGGGCGTGCGGGGCGATCCGCGCAGCGATGTGTTTGCCATTGGCGTGATGCTGTACCAGCTGGCCACGGGTGAGGCCCCCTTTGGTGAACCCGCCACCGCAGGCGGCATCCGCCAGCGCTTGTGGATGGACCCGGTTCCGCCGCGAAAACGCCGCCCTGAAATGCCCGAGTGGCTGCAAGAGGTCATCTTGCGCTGCCTGGCCCCCGTGGCGGCAGAGCGCTACCCCTCGGCCGCGCACTTGGCGTTTGACCTGACGCACACCCAAGACATCCGCATAACCCAACGTGGCAGGCAGACCCAAGGCACGGGCTTTTGGGTGCACTTCAAACGCTGGCTGCGTGCGGCGGGCATGCAGTACCAGCCCAGCCCCTTGCCCTCGCAGCAGATCCAGCAGGTGCCCATTGTCATGGTGGCCGTGCCCTACAAAGATGCCAGTGATGCCACGCTTTACTCATTGCGCGAGGCCGTGTCGCGTTCCTTGGGTCTGCGGCCAGGGGCTCGGCTAGCGTGCGTGACCGTGATTGGTTCGGGCGAAACCAGCACGACCGAGTCGCACAAAAATGAAACCAGCGTGCACCGTTGGCACCTCACGCGTTTGCAGCAGTGGGCCCAGCCGCTGGACCTGCGCGACCACCAGACCTCGTTCCATGTGCTGGAGTCGGACGATGTGGCCGATGCACTGGTTAAGTACGCTGAAGGCAATCACGTCAGCATGGTCATCATGGGTGCGGCCACGCACGGACTGCAAATGCAGCGCTTTGTGGCCACGGTGCCGATCAAGGTGGCCATGGAGGCACCCTGCACGGTGATCTTGGTCAAGCAAAGTTTGCCTTTCGAGCAACTGGTCAGCGTTTGAGGTCTGGGGCGTGCGCCACAATCGCTGCATGACCGATGCCCACGCCTTGCACCCCTACGCCGAACTCACCCCCGACCGGGTGATGGACGCCCTGACCGATCTGGGCCTGTGGCCTGACGGCCGTTTGCTGGCGCTCAGCTCTTACGAAAACCGCGTGTACCGTGCGCACCTGGACGAACCCGTTCAGGGCAGCGCGGCCGTGGTCCTCAAGTTTTACCGGCCCGGCCGCTGGAGCCGGGCACAGATTCAGGAAGAACACGACTTTGCGGCCGAGTTGCTGGCGGCCGAAGTGCCTGTGGTGCCACCTCTGGTGCTGAACGGCCAGACCCTGCACCAAAGCGCCGGATTTGATTTTTCAGTTAGCCCTTTGCGCGGCGGTCGCACGCCGGAGCTGGACGATTTTGAAGTGCTCGAATGGATCGGCCGTTTTCTGGCCCGCATCCACACCGTGGGCGCGGCCAAGCCCTTTGTGCACCGCCCCACACTCGATGTGCAGACCTTTGCGCTGGAGCCCGCCGAGTGGCTGCAAACGCACCAAATGATCCCGCTGGAAGTTGAGCGCGAATGGCGCGAGGCCTTTGCTGCGGCGCTGGCGCTGGTGCAAGAAAAAATGGCAGAAGGTGCCTCAGAACGACGCTTGATTCGCCTGCACGGCGACTGCCACCCGGGCAATATTTTGTGGACACCCACCGAGCTGCCCGGCGGGGGCCCGCACTTTGTGGACCTGGACGACGCCCGCATGGGCCCGGCCGTGCAAGACCTGTGGATGCTGCTGTCGGGCGACCGGGCGCAGCGCACGCAGCAACTGTCGGCTTTGCTCGATGGTTATGAGCAAGTGCGCGATTTTGACCGAGCCGAGTTGCGCTTGATCGAGCCGCTGCGCACCTTGCGTTTGATCCACTACAGCGCATGGTTGGCACGGCGTTGGGAAGACCCGATTTTTCCGGTCAACTTTCCCTGGTTCGGCACGCCCGACTACTGGCGCGGCCAGGTGCTGATGCTGCAAGAGCAAGTCGAGCAGATGCAGGAAGCGCCGCTGGTGGTGTGAGCGCACCACAGCGCGCCACGGTGATTTGCAGGTCGGCGGCTTTAGCCCCGACGTTGACGGTGATTCAGACCAGTGTCGGGGCTAAAGCCGCCGACCTACGGGGGTGCAGCAGGTTTGCAGGCTCAAGCGTGCAGGCCTTGTTTGTAAAACTTGCCGTCCTTCATGATCGACAGGATGTTCTCGCCCTGACCCAACAGGCATGAGATGTCGGCCAATGGGTTGCCTTGCACCAGCAGCAAGTCGGCCTTGGCACCGGGTTTGATCACGCCCAATTGGCCCGGCATGTTGAGCAGTTCGGCCGCGTTCACCGTGGCTTGTTGCAAGGTCGCGCCTGCGCCCAAAATGCCGGCGCGGATGCGCAGTTCTTCGGATTGGTGGCGGTGTGATTCGCCCAGCAAGTCGGTGCCCAGCGCCATCTTGACACCGGCCTTTGCCAAAATCTCCAGCGCCTTTTGGCCCTGGCTGCGCACGGTTTCGATTTTGGCCACCGACACGGGCGGCAGGCCCAGGCTGGCACCCTCGTTGGCCAAAGCCTCGTAGGTGATCAGGGTGGGTACCATGAATGCGCCACGCTCGGCCATGAAGGTGCAGGTGTCGGCGTCGATCAGGTTGCCGTGCTCGATGCTGCGCACGCCAAAGTCCACCGCACGGCGGATCGCCTTGGGCGTGTAGGCGTGGGCCATGACATAGGTGCCCGCGTGCTCGGCTTCGTCCACGATGGCGCAGATCTCGCCCTCGGAGTAGCCCAGGTAGTGGATCGGGTCGTTGGGCGAAGCCACGCCACCCGAGGCCATGATCTTGATCTGGTTGGCACCCTTCATGATCTCTTCGCGCACGGCCAAGCGCACGTTGTCCACCCCATCGACCACACGCGCCAGCGCCCCCACACGGGTGGAGCAGGCGCAGGTTTCGAGTTCGTCACTGCGCGGGCGGCCGTCGCCATGGCCGCCGGTTTGCGACAGGGCGCGGCCAGCGGCAAAAATGCGTGGCCCCTCGACCAGGTCGGTGCGGGTGGCTTCGGCCAGGTTCCAGTCGGCCCCCCCGGCGTCGCGCACGGTGGTGAAGCCGCGCATCAGCATGCCCTTCATGATGGGGATGGCCCGCAAGGTCGCAAACACATTGGGCTGCTGGCTGTTGTAGGTCAGGTTCAGGTGTGAGGCGATCACATGCACATGGCAGTCGATCAGGCCGGGCATCAGGGTCAGGCCCTGGGCCGAGAGGGTTTGTGCGCCTTCGGGCACGGGCAGTTTGGGGCCCACGGCCTGAATCAGTCCATCCAGGACCCACACATCGGTGTCGGGCAAAAATTTCAGTGTTTCAACATCCAGCACATTGGCCGATTGGATCAGGATCGAGGTCATACAGCGTTTCAAAAAATGCCAAAGCACGGTGCGTCGACATGAGGAAGCAAAGACGATCATCTCAGCCGTTCATGCCCTTGGACACCGCATAAACCCTAGGTTTTCTGCCTTGCGCCTGCCCAGCCTGCTGCCTAGAATGAAATGTCAAACAACCAAGACAGGAATCTGCATGTTGAAACCCATCCTTCGCACCACACGCTTGCTCGCGCTGGCCTGTGGTTTGTCCACGACGCTGGTCTTCGTGAGTGCCGTGCAGGCCAACGAACTCAGGTGGGCCGCTCAAAACGACATCCTGACGCTGGACCCGCACGCGCAAAACCACGCCACCACCAACAACATCGTGGGCCATGCCTACGAACCCCTGGTGCGCTACGACCGCAACTACAAGGTCGAGCCTTCTCTGGCCACCAGCTGGCAGGTGGTCAACCCCACCACGGTGCGTTTCAACCTGCGCAAGAATGTGAAATTCCAGGATGGCTCGGCCTTCACCGCCGACGACGTTCTGTTCTCTTTTGACCGCATCCGCCAGCCACAAGGCACCATGCAAATTTATGTGGCCGGTGTCAAAGGCATCACCAAGATCGACGACCACACCATTGACGTCGTGCTGGACAAACCCAACCCGACCTTGCTCAACAGCTTCACCACCTTCTTCATCATGAGCAAGGCCTGGGCGGTGAAGAACAAGTCCGAAAAAGTGCAGGACTACAAGGCCAAGGAAATCACCTTCGCCTCCACCAACGCCAACGGCACTGGCCCGTATGTCATCAAGGAGTGGGTGGCCGATCAGCGCCTGGTCATGACCGCCAACAAGTCCTGGTGGGACAAGTTGCCTGGCAACGTGACCGATGTGGTCTACACCCCCATCAAATCCGACCCCACCCGCATCGCTGCTTTGTTGGCGGGTAACGTGGACATCGTGACCGACTTGCCCACACAAGACGTGGCCCGCCTGCGCTCCACTCCGGCTTTGTCGGTGCTCGATGGCCCGGAAGTGCGCACCATTTTCATTGGCGTGGACCAAGGCTCCAACGAATTGAAATACGGCTCCAAAGGCCCCAACCCCTTCAAGGATGTGCGCGTGCGCAAAGCCTTGAACATGTCGATTGACCGGGTGGCCATCCAGCGCAGCATCATGCGCGGCCTGTCGGTGCCAGCGGCCATCATGGTGGCGCCTGGCGTCAATGGCCACACAGCCGAGTTGGACAAGGTCTCCCCGCCTGACCTGGACGGTGCCAAAAAACTGCTGGCCGATGCCGGTTACGCCAATGGCTTTGACTTCACCCTCGACTGCCCCAACAACCGCTACGTGAACGACGAAGAGGTGTGTCAGGCCGTGGTCAACATGTGGGCCAAAGTGGGCATCCGCGCCAAGCTCAATGCCACCAACTTCAGCAGCTTCATTGTCAAAGTCCAAAACTTTGACTCCAGCGCCTACCTGCTGGGCTGGGGTGTGGCCACTTACGACGCGCAGTACTCTCTGCAGTCCCTGGTCATGACCCGCACCACGGGCTCGGATGGCAACTTCAACTTCCTGAAGATCAGCAACGCCAAGGTGGACGCCCTGACCGAAGCCATGAAGACCGAAATGGACAAGACCAAGCGCGACAACATGCTCAAGGAAGCCTTGGCCATCACGCGCGACGAAGCCCTGTATGTGCCCCTGCACCACCAGATGCGCCCTTGGTCCATGAAGAAGAACGTGAGCATCGCGCACAATTCCAACGATGCGCCCAAGATGTACTACGCCACCGTCAGCAAGTGATCTTGTGTTGACCCACCCTGTCCCGCCCGCGCGGGGCAGGGTTTCAAGCGCGAACGGGGCCATGCGCCCCACGGGGCTTGCAGCCACGCAGAGCCACCATGCCTTCGCCTTCTTCCCCCTTCTCTGACACGTCCCGCTCCGGCACACCTTGGCTGGGCTTTGCCATCGTCGGTTGTGGTGCCGCCATCGCCCCGCTCGACTTTGCGGTCAACATGGCCTTTCCGGCCATGACCGAGGCCTTTGCCTTGGCTACAGCCGACATCCGCTGGGTGGCGGTTTGTTATGTCATCACGTACGGCAGCCTGATGTTGTTTTGTGGTGTCTTGGGGGATCGGTGGGGGCACTTGCGCGTGTTTCGCTGGGGTTTGTGGGTGTCGGCGCTGGCTTTGGGGGTGTGTTCTGTTGCCCCGGCCTACGGCTGGTTGTTGGCCGGGCGGGTTTTGCAGGGCATTGGCGTGGCGCTGACTTTGTCTTGCGCACCTGCGTTGGCCATGCGTTTGCTGGGGGATGGACAGCGTACGCGTGCACTGTCCATCTACGGTGCCATGTTTGCCGCAGCGGGTTTGCTGGCCCCGTTTTTGGGAGGCTTGAGCATGCGGTATGTCGGTTGGTCCGGAGTTTACGGATTCAGGGTCCCGATTGTGTTGTTGGCCGTGCTGTGTACACCTGGGTTGGCCCGTCATTTGCGTGCGCAAACATTGAGTGCACCAGGCCAGGGTAACCCCTCGGTCAGCGTCATGGGCCTGTGGCAGCTGATGCGGCGCAATGCAGATTTTGCAGGTGTCAATCTGGCCAGTGTGGGGGTCCAGTTTTGCAGTTTCACCGTCGCCCTGAGTTTGCCCTATGCCTTGCCTGCAGCAGGTTGGAGTGACGTGCACAGTGGTGCCATGCTGTCACTTTGGGCTTTGGGCGTGTTGGCCGGTTCGGGTTTGACGCCTGTATTGCTGCGCCGCATGGATCTTCGGGGTGTGGGCCATGTGGCGCTGTTGGCGATGGCTTTGGGGCTGACTTGGGCGGGTGCCCTGTCGATGACGCAAGCTTGGCCATTCATGGCTTTGGCCTTGTCGCTCCAGGGTCTGGGTTTGGGGGTGTTCCAGGTGGCCTATGCCGAGCAAGTGGTGGCCACCTTGCCGGACTCTGCGCGGGGGCTGTCGGGCAGTTTGACCCTGGTGACCCGCACCGTGGGCATTGTGGGTGCCGCCATGATTTGGCTATGGCTGATGGATGTGTTGCAAACCCGGGCTTTGGCGCACGGTGCTTCCAGTGCGCAGGCCATTTGGGCGGGCACCTTGGGTCTCATGTCGTGGGCGGCAGTCTTGGTTTGGGTGATGGTCTTTTGGCGTGTGGTGCAAGTACTTTTTGCCAGTCGCTGATTGCGCACCTTGTGTGGCCTTGCCAAAAGGGTCACCGGGGTGTGGATGTGTGGGAGTGCTGTACAGCACGGGTGCACCTCCAATGGTCAGCCGATCAGGCGCATGTGTTTGACCGTGTCAGCGGTCGTCGGCTGGCCTGGGGTGCTTGACGGTGGCATGACTCCCCATCGGGACTTGGGGGTCAACGGGTGGTGAGGCGTTCGGTGTTTCGAACCCGCCAAAACAACCAGCTCGCAATGCACAGGTTGAGCAAGTTCCACGCGATGCCATTCAAAAACGCCGCGTGGTAACTGCCTGTCAGGTCAAACACCCAGCCCGACATCCAGCCCCCCAAGGCCATGCCCACCAAAGTGGCCATGATGACAGCGCCCACCCGGGCACCGGCTTCTTTGGGGTCAAAGTGTTCGCGGATGATGATCGCGTAGGCCGGCACGATGCCGCCCTGAAACAGCCCGAACATGGCCGAGACGATGTACAAGGGCACCATGCCATCAAACGGCAAAAACATCAGCAGCGCCACACCCTGCAACATGGAGCCCAGCAGCAATGTGCGGATGCCGCCGATGCGGTCACTGATCACGCCAAACACCAAGCGGCTGACGATGCCGCTGGCCAACATGAGCGAAAGCATTTCGGCCCCGCGTGCCGCGCCAAACCCTAAGTCGGTGCAATAGGCCACGATGTGCACCTGCGGCATGGACATGGCCACGCAACACGCCACCCCCGCCACACACAACAAGCCTTGCGCCAAAGAGGGCTTGAGGCCAAACGGACGGCTGCGGTCCAGCACCGGCGCGTTCGCGTTGGCCGATGTGAGGGTCACCAGTGGCGGGCGCTGGCGCATGCGTGTGGCCAGCAAAAACATGCCCACGCCGCAAAAAATGCCCAGCATGATGTAGGTCTGACGCCAGCCGATGGTCTCCACCCCGCGCTGCACCAGCGGCGGCCAGATCGTGCCCGCGATGTAATTGCCACTGGCGCAAATGGCCACCGCAATGCCCCGGCGGCGGTTCCACCACAAAGCGGTGTCGGCCATCAGGGGCGCAAAGGTGGACGAGCTGCCCACAAAGCCCATCAGCGCATGCGCCAAGCCAAAAGCCCAAATGCTGCCCGACATGCCCGCCCACACAAAACCGCCACACACCGCCAGCGCACCCACCCACAGCACGGGCATCAAGCCGTGCCGGTCGGCCATGCGGCCCGTGAGCAAACCGCCTAGGCCCAAACTGATCATCATCAGCGTGTAAGGCAGCGAAGCATCGGCCCGGCCCACCCCAAACTCGGCCTGCACCTCCGGCAGCACCACCGACACGATGTACATGCTGCTGTTGCCCAGCACCACCAGCCCCAGCGTGACCAGCAAACGCCAGGCGGCTTGACGGGAATCAATGAGGGCAGGGTCGGCGGGAAGGGTGTTCATTCTGACAATTTAGCCGATGGACGATGGGGCGGTTGTCTTTTGGGTTACTGGGCACCGATGCGGGGTTCCCACAAAATGCAAGGCAATGTCCCTGTAGGAGCGACGCCCCCGTCGCGAAAATTCTCGCAGACCACCAAGAATCGCCCCGAGGGCGGGGCTCCCACAAAAAGCAGGGCATCTCCCTGTAGGAGCGACGCCCCCGTTGCGAAAATCCTCGCAGACCACCAAGAATCGCCCCGAGGGCGGGGCTCCCACACAAAGCAGGGCAATGTCCCCGTAGGAGCGACGCCCCCGTCGCGAAAAGCCCCGCAGACCACCAACAATCGCCCCGAGGGCGGGGCTCCCACACAAAGCAGGGCATCTCCCTGTAGGAGCGACGCCCTCGTCGCGAAAAGCCCCGCAGACCACCAACAATCGCCCCGAGGGCGAGGCTCCCATAAAAAGACCCTCGCCCCGAGGGCGGGGCTCCCACACTGATCGCAGAGCTCATCGCCATGCCAAGAAACGCCTTTCACTTCAAACTGAACAGGGCCGGATCAACAAGGGTGCCCGCTCCTTGCTGGGCAGTCATCTATTGGACAGTTCGCAGGCATCCGAGCCTGTACGCTGGTGGCTTCAAAATTCAGGAGTGCCCATGAACGACCGTGCCCAATTTATTCGCATGCAAGACAGCACACAGCAAGACTGGGCCCTGATTGCCGGGGAGTTCATGCAATTCACCAAGTCGCTGCCCGACCGCGTGATCGCGCACTTGAAGCTGCTCGACGGCGACTACGGCGGCTTTCCGGTGGACCGCTACACCCACTGCCTCCAAACCGCCACCCGGGCCTTGCGCGACGGGCGTGATGATGAATACGTGGTGTGCGCTTTGCTGCACGACATTGGGGACACGCTGGGCACCTACAACCACCCCGACATTGCCGCCGCCATCCTCAAGCCCTTTGTCTCTGAGGCCAATTTGTGGATGGTGCAAAACCACGGCATTTTTCAGGGCTACAACTTCTTCCACCACATCGGCATGGACCGAAACATGCGCGACATGTTCAAAGACCACCCCCACTACGCCCGCACCGAAGAGTTCATTGCGCTTTACGACGATCCCGCATTTGACGCCAGCTACGACACACTGCCCATCGAAAGCTTTGAGCCCCTGCTGCGCAAGGTGATGGCCCAGCCGGTGAACTCGGTTTACAAGGAGGCTTTGAAGGCCTGAGCTTATTGATTCGGCCCGATGGTATTTGCATCAACCCTTTTATGTGGGAGCGGCGCCCTCGCCGCGATAGAGCCTCGCAGACCACCACACATCGCTCAGTCCGCAGGGCCCCCTCACCGATCGCAGAGTTTATCGCTGTACCCAAGATAAGCCTTTCACATCAAACTTCACAAGGCCGAATCAACAGAGCAGCTCCAAAGGACGACCCGCATTCCGGGGCTTAAGAGTGCTTGTCGCCGTGCTCGGGCACATTTTTTACAAATCTAAGTTTGAAACTTCGATTTGTAAGAACCCAAGCCCGTCAAGGGTTTGCAGGGCATCAGACGCAAAAAAGCCCCGCCAGACTCTAGTCCGGCAGGGCTTTTTGTTCGGTCAGATGCTGATCAGCTCAGCAAAGCATTCACCCGCTTCACATAAGCCGCAGGGTCTGCGGGCAAGCCGCCTTCGGCCAGCAGGGCCTGGTCAAACAGGATGTGGGCCAGGTCGTAGAAGTGGACCGAGCCGTCGAGCTTTTTGACCAGCGCGTGCTCGGGGTTGACCTCGAGCACGGGCTTGACTTCAGGGGCGCTTTGCCCAGCTTGCTTGAGCATGCGGGCGAGCTGCATGCTCATGCCGTCGTCGGTCACCACCAGGCAGGCGGGGCTGTCCACCAAGCGGCTGGTCACGCGCACGTCTTCGGCTTTGTCTTTGAGCGCTTCTTTGAGCTTGGCCAATACGGGTTTGAAGGTTTCGGCCGCGTCTTCGGCGGCTTTCTTCTCTTCTTCGTCTTGCAACTTGCCCAGGTCAAACGCGCCTTTGGCCACGCTTTGCAACGGGGTGCCGTCAAACTCGTGCACAAAGTTCAGCGCCCACTCGTCCACGCGGTCGGTCATCAGCAGCACTTCGATGCCTTTTTTCTTGAAGACTTCGAGCTGCGGGCTGTTCTTGGCTGCTGCCAGGGTGTCTGCGGTGATGTAGTAGATGGCGTCCTGGCCTTCTTTCATGCGGGCTTTGTAGTCGGCAAAGCTGACACTCACGGTGTCGTGGGTCGATGAGGCAAAACGCAGCAGCTTGGACAGGCGGTCTTTGTTGCCAAAGTCTTCGCCCAAGCCTTCTTTGAGCACCGCGCCGAACTCGGCGTAGAACTTGGAATACTGGCCGATCTTGGCTTTGTCTTCGTCGCTCAGAACGTCGGTGACTTCTTCGGTAGCTTCTGGGGCTTTGTCGTGTTTGGCCAAATCTTCCAGCATCGACAGCACGCGCTTGGTGCAGCCTTCGCGGATGGCTTTCACGTCGCGGCTTTCTTGCAGCAGCTCGCGGCTCACGTTCAGCGGCAGGTCGGCCGAGTCCACCACGCCCTTCACAAAGCGCAGGTAGCTGGGCATCAGCGCTTCGGCTTCGTCCATGATGAACACGCGCTTGACGTACAACTTGATGCCCGCCTTCTTGTCGCGGTTCCACAGGTCTTGTGGCGCTTTGGACGGGATGTAGAGCAGCTGGGTGTATTCGGTGCTGCCTTCCACGCGGTTGTGGGTCCAGGTCAGCGGGGCTTCAAAGTCGCGGCTGATCTGTTTGTAAAAATCAGCATACTGCTCGTCGGTGATGTCTTTCTTGGAGCGGGTCCACAAAGCGCTGGCTTTGTTGATGGTTTCCCACTCGCCGGTCTTGACCATGCCGCCGGGTTGACGGCCACCTTCTTCGTTGTTCGGCTCGATCAGCTCGCCGTCTTTCCACTCTTCCTTTTCCATCAAGATGGGCAGGCTGATGTGGTCGGAGTATTTGCCGACGATTTCTTTCAGCTTCCATGTATTGGCGTATTCCAATGCTTCTTCGCGCAGGTGCAGGATCACGCTGGTGCCGCGCTCGTTGCGGGTAATGGTTTCGACCTCGAAGTCGCCCGTGCCACCGCTGATCCAGCGCACGCCTTCGGCTGCTGCCGCGCCTGCACGGCGGGTTTCAACGGTGATCTTGTCGGCCACGATGAAGCCTGAGTAAAAGCCCACGCCGAACTGGCCGATCAGCTGCGCGTCTGACTTCTGGTCGCCGCTCAGCTTGCTCACGAAGTCTTTGGTGCCGCTCTTGGCAATCGTGCCCAAGTGGTCGATGGCTTCTTGCGCCGTCATGCCGATGCCGTTGTCGGTGATGGTCAGCGTCTTGGCGGCTTTGTCGAAGGACAAGCGCACTTGCAAGTCGGGCGCGTCTTCGTACAGGCCGTTGTTGTTCAGCGCTTCAAAGCGCAGCTTGTCGCAGGCGTCCGAGGCGTTGGAGATCAGCTCGCGTAAAAAGATCTCTTGGTTGGAATACAGCGAGTGGGTGACCAAGTGCAGCAGTTGCGCGACTTCGGCCTGAAAGGCATGGGTTTGTTTGCTCATATCAATTCAAAGGGGTAAAAAACAAAAGATCAAAAAACCAAAACGCCCATTAGCTTGGGGCGTCAGGCATGGTTTCAAGAGGGGTAAACGTTGACGCTCAATGGATGGTTTTTTTGGACCAGTACACCACATGGGGCAGATGCTCGAAATGGGCGTCGCAGGTCAGCAATGTCGCGCCTTTGTTCAGGGCAGTGGCGTAAACAATGGCATCGGCTGTGGCCAGTTTGTGGTCTTTGTTCAATTGGGCGGCCAGCAGGGCAATCGTTGTGTCCAGCGGTGTGACGACACATTCCTGCGTGTAGGCAATCACCTGATCGGCTTCGTCCTCGCCCATTTCGCGCAGCATCCATTTGGACAGTTCCAATTGAACCAGCGTGGGAACGATGCATTGATCTTGTGTGGGAAAGTGAGGTGCCAATTTTTTGCCAAGTGGTGTGAGCATCAGAAACTCGATCCACGCAGAGGTGTCCACCACACACCAACGGAGCGAAGGCGCTGAAGGCATTACACCCGATCCTTGCGGTCGCGGTGCTCTTTGGATTTGGCGTTCTTGGCCAAACCTGCCAAGTCTTTGAGTTCAGGCATGGGCATGAGCAGCATGCCCTTGCCTTTGGGAATGAACACAAATTTTTGGCCCGCCACCCAAGATTGTTCTTCGCGAACCCCTTTAGGAATCGAGATCTGGAATTTGCTGGACAGGGTTGTGGTGGTGGACATGAGATGCCTCATCGATCGAGAAATGGTAAGAAATTTGAATTCTAGCCCCATTCATTGCGACAACGCCCCAACTTCCTTATTCCACCGCTCCAACAGTCGGCGGCGCTCGGCAGATTTGCCGTACTTTTCAAAGTCGTACTTGATCAGGCGCACGTTGTCCATGGAGGGGATGCGCGGATCGGGCTTGAAGGTTTTGTTGGCCGGGCTTTGCAGGCTGTCGGCTTTGGCGCCGATGCTCTGGCCTGCCGGGCTCATGAGCCAGTCGTAATATCGCTTGGCGTTGGCTGCGTTGCGTGCACCTTTGACCAAGGCGATGCCGCCGATTTCGTAGCTGGTGCCTTCGCAGGGGGCCACGGTGGCCACGGGGTATTTGTTGTGTCGCCAGCCGTCAAAGCCAAAGATGAAGCTGATGCCGACGGCCACTTCGCCCTTGGCCACATTGGGCGCTTGGGCGGTGCCGCTGCGGGTGTATTGCGTCACGTTTTTGTGCAGGGCTTTCATGTACTCAAAAGCCGCGTCTTCGCCCATCATCTGCACCAGCCCTGCCAGGATGGTGTAGGCCGTGCCGCTGGAGGCGGGGTGTGAGATTTCCACCTCGCCTTTGTAGATGGGCTTGATCACGTCGGACCAGCATTGGGGCGCAGGCAGTTTCTTTTTCTTGAGCAGTTCGGTGTTCCAGCCAAAGCCAATCGCGCTGGTGTAGAAACCGCCCACCATGTTTTGTGTCATGGCGTATTGGCGCACGCTCCAGCCGTGCAGGTCGTTCAGGTAGTCGGGGCGGTAGGGTGCCAACAGACCGATTTCGGCGGCTTGCAAAAACGGGTCGCCGGTGCCGCCCCACCAGATGTCGGTCTTGGGGTTGGCTGCTTCGGCGCGGATTTGCGCCAAGGCTTCACCAGTGGCTTTGCGGGTTTGGTTGACGGTGATGCCGGTGGCCTTGGTGAACTCTTTGGCGGCCATTTCGCACCAGCTTTGGTCAGTGCTGCAAATCGCGTTGAGGCTGCCGGTTTGGGCTGAGGCCGCGCTCGTGGTCAGTGCGCTGGCGATGACAAAGGCGGCTTTGAATTTCAGGGTCATAGGGCGTCTCCAAAGGTTGTTGGTGAGCTTGTCGGGGCTAAAGCCGCCGACCTACGGGGTATTTTTTAGGTCGGTGGCTTCAGCCCCGACGGCAAGCTTAAAACGATTCGTTCGGCCCCAAATACCGCCAAGTCCCTGCCGGCATTTGCCCCAACTGCACACCGCCCATGCGGATGCGTTTGAGACCCACCACTTTCAGGCCCACTTGCTCGCACATGCGGCGGATCTGGCGCTTTTTGCCTTCGGTCAGCACAAAGCGCAATTGCTCGGGGTTTTGCCAGTCGACTTTGGCGGGCTTGAGGGGTTTGCCGTCCAGGCTCAGGCCGTGGCGCAGGCGTTCAAGGAGTGTCTTGGGGAACACGGCTTGCACATTGGCACTCACGCGGTCAAAGTCGCCAATCACGGTGAGTTGGTTGGCTTTGCCGCCATAGGTGGCCGATGCGGCCGTGGCGGCGGCGGTGTTTTCGTGACCGGTGTAGGCCACGCGCACCAGGTATTCCTTTTCCATCTCGGAGTCTTCACCGATCAATTGACGGGCTATGCGGCCGTCTTGTGTCAGCACCAGCATGCCGGTGGAGTCGATGTCCAGGCGTCCGGCCGGGGCCAGGCCCCGCAGGTGGGGCGGGGTAAAGCGCAGCTTGGACGGGTCGCCGCCCCAGTGGCTGCGCGGGTTGATCAGGGTGATGGCCGGTTCGTGCCCGTCTTCGGCCTGGCCGCTCACATAGCCCATGGGCTTGTGCAGCAAGATGGTCACTTGTCGGTCTTGCTGTTGCTCGGCGGCTTTGTCGATGGTGATGCGGTCGGACAGCGTGACCTGCTGGCCCATGCTGGCGGGCAAGCCATTGACTTTGACCCAGCCTTGCTCGATCCAGGCATCGGCTTCGCGGCGCGAGCACATGCGCAGTTCGGCCATGCGTTTGTTCAGGCGAGAAGTACCGCTGGGGGCAGCAGCGTCGCCTTTGCCTTCGGGGCGGGGGGCGCGTTTAAAAGCCGGGGGCTGGGTCATGGGTGTGCTGAATCAAAAAAAGGGCCAAGTCGGCTGGGTGACCATTGTCCCTTTTTTTGATCAGAACCCTTCAGGGGCTGTGCGCAAAAAAGTGCGCCAGGTCCTTGAGTTGCGCATCGTTGATGCCATACAGCGCTGCAGCCATGACGGTGTCCCGACCCGGGCCGGGCTTGTCACGGTATTCCTTCATCACGTCGCGCAAGAACTGCTCTTGCTGGCTGGCCAGCCGGGGCACTTGGTCGCGGCCTTGGTGTGCGGGCAGGTGGCAGGTGCCGCACAGGGCCGCCTTGGCCAATTCTTTGCCGCGCTGAAAGCTTTGGGCATCGACTGAGCCTTTGGCGATGGCCGGGGCAGGCTGTGCAGAAAAGTAACGGGCCAGTGCCGTCAATTCGGCGTCGGGCACACCATCGAGCGAGCCTTTCATGGCGGGCACATCGCGCAGGCCTTCGCGGATCAGCACCAGCTGGTTTTCAATGAAAACCCGAGGCTGAGCAGCCAATGAGGGAATGGCCGGGATTTGCGACACACCGCCCGGTCCATGACAAGCCATGCATTGGGCGGCGCGTTCGGGGGCTTTGATGCTGGCGTTGACCTGGGCTGTGCCTGAAACAGCTGGCGCAGTGGTTTGCGCCAGCACGGAGCAGCCCGAGGTCAACATCAGGGCGACTGTTGCCAGCGCCCTGATGTTCAACGGACCATTACTTGGCATACGAGATGCGGTAGATGGCACCCAGTTGCTCGTCAGAGACCAGCATCGAACCATCGGGCATTTGCAGCATGTAAGTGGGGCGGCCCCAGAAGCTGTTGTCTGCATCGTCCTTGAAGCCGGTCAGGAAGGGCGTGACCTGGGCGTTTTTGCCTTCGGCATCGGTTTTGACCATGGCCACGTCAAAGCCGAATTTTTGGGTGCGGTTCCAAGAGCCTTTGCGGGCCACGAACAGCGCATTTTTGTACTCGGCAGGGAACATGTTGCCGGTGTAAAAATGCACGCCCATCACGGCAGCATGGGGCCCCATGGTGGTCACGGGCAAGGTCACGCCGTCGCAGGGATTGTCCTTCTTGATGTCGCGGTCAGGCACCCCATTGGCGTGGCAATAAGGAAAGCCGAAGTTCAAGCCTGTTTTGGGCATGCGGTTGAGTTCGTCCTCAGGGCCGTTGTCACCCATCCAGTCACGGCCGTGGTCGCTGAACCACATTTCTTTGGTCACGGGGTGCCAGTCAAAGCCTACCGTATTGCGCACGCCTTTGGCGATCACTTCCATGCCCGAACCGTCGGCGTTGTAGCGGCGAATTTGGGCGTATTCAGCACCGGGCTCGCAGATGTTGCAAGGTGCACCAAAAGGCACATACAGCTTGCCGTCCGGGCCAAAGCTCAGGTACTTCCAATTGTGGTGTTGCAGCGGGGGCAAATTGAAGGCGGCTGTCATGTCCACCGGTTGGGCGTTGGGGTTGGCTTCGATGCCGTCGTAGCGCAGCACCTTGTCAATGCCCATGACGTACAGGTTGCCCTTGTGCATGGTGACAGCAGGTTGGTTCAGCTTGTCGACCAGCACGCGGCTGGTGCGCTCTTTGCCGTTGTCGCTGATCTCATAAACGCGGCCCAGGCCGCGTGTGCCGGCGTAAATCTTGCCGCTTTCGCCACGGCTCATGGCGCGAATGCCAGGTGTGCCTGTGGACCAGATTTCGATCTTGAAGCCTGGTGGCAGTTTGAGTTTGTTCAGGGGGATGTCGGCCGCAGGGGTGACTGTCAGCTTGCCTGCCAAGGGGGCCAGGGTGGAGCTGGCCATGTCGGCGCCCATGCCTTGTTTCCAGGCGGGTGGTGGGGCGGCAGCTGGGGTTTGGGCGATGGCATGACCCAGGCCGAGCGTCAGCACGGCGGCGCAGGTCGCGATTTTCTTGAACATGAGGGGTCTCCAAAAAGTGGGTGAGTTGTCCGCGCTGAAGCGTAGCGGTGGCCCTTGCGGTCAAACACAGGGTTAGTCCCAGTGACGGGGCCGTTTGCGTCACCCACATGACTCAAGTCAAGACAAAGGGGGCTCAAAACTGTGCGGTGCGCAGTCCTTGAAGGTCCAAAATTCGCAAGCCACCGTATTCCACCCGAATGAGTTGCCGAGCCTCCAGCACGCGCAGTGCTTCGTTCACACGTTGGCGCGACAAGCCTACCAGATAGGCCAGCTCTTGTTGGGTGATGCGCAGCACCTCGCCCACACCTGAAAACAGCACGGGGTTGAACAATGCCGCTAAGTGGCGGGCCAGACGCAGCTCGGGGTTGTTCATGCGGTCCAGTTCGCGGGCGGCGATGAACTGGCCCAGCCGCTCGTTGAGCTGGTTCATGATGAAGCGGTTGAAGCCCAAAGAGTGGTCAATCAACCAATGAAAGGTGTCCACGGGAAGGCCTGCCACCACACTGGGTCGCAGGGCCTGGATGTTGTAGCGGTAGATCTCGCGCTTGAGGGCGGTGCCCTCACCAAACCAGCCACCCGGGGGGACACCTGTGAAAGTCATGGTTTGGCCACTCTCGTTGTCGCTGCTCATTTTGAGCAAGCCTGAAATCACACCAAACCAATAGGTGACGGGCTTGCCCACCCTGCAAACCAAATCTCCGGTTTGGGGGTCGCTGACCACCAATTGAGGAACAATTTTGAGCCGCTCCTCTGGGGTGAGCAGGCTCAACCAAGGCACTTCATGGAGTTCGGCTGGCGTGGGTGCACGGCGGCGCTGGTGAAGGGTGTTTTCTTTGGGCATATTCAAAGGGTGTTGTCAGTCAGTGGTCAGATGAGCTAGGGGTCTTCCCTAAATTGTCGTCCAAACGACAACTTGGCGTCAAATGACTGCCTAACATCCGTCCCAGTTCAGTCGCATTGCGTTCAATGCACCGTTATTGGAGACAGGTCAGGTCATGCAAACAACGTTTCCCCGTTTGATGCTCAAGCATGCTGCCGAGCGCCCCACAGCGCCCGCATTGCGCGAGAAAGAATATGGCATTTGGCAAACCACCAGCTGGTCGGATTTGGCCGGCTTGGTCCGGTCCGTGGCCTGCGGTTTGCACCAGGCGGGCTTGCAACGCGGCGAGCACCTGATCGTGGTTGGCTCCAACCGCCCGCGTCTTTACGCCACCATGCTGGCCGCGCAGTCGCTGGGCGCGATTCCTGTGCCGCTGTACCAAGACGCCGCCGCTGCGGAATGCGTGTTCCCCATCACCAACGCCGAAGTGCGCTTTGCCGTGGTGGAAGACCAGGAGCAGGTCGACAAGATGCTGGAAGTGCGCGAGCAGTGCCCCCAGCTGACCCACATTTACTACGACGATCCACGCGGCTTGCGCAAGTACACCGAAGACGGTCTGGGCTCGCTCGAAGAGCTGATCGCTGCAGGCGGGGTATTTGCCCAGCAGCACCCCCAGTTCTTTAGCGAAGAAGTTGAAAAAGCAGCCTACACCGATGTGGCCGCGATGTTTTTCACCTCGGGCACCACGGGCAACCCCAAGGGTGTGGTGCACACGCACAGTTCCCTGATCGACCGGGCTGAAGCAGGCGCCGAGTTTGACAAGCTGACCAGCGCCGAAGACGTGCTGGCCTACATGCCGCCCGCCTGGATCGGCCAAAACATCTTCAGCTATGCCCAATGGCTGGTGTGCGGCTACGTGGTCAACTGCCCTGAGTCGGGTGCCACCGTGACCATCGACCTCAAAGAGATTGGCCCCACGTATTACTTCGCACCCCCCCCGCGTGTTCGAAGGCATGCTGACCAGCGTGATGATCCGCATGGAAGACGCGGGCAGCTTCAAGCGCAAGCTGTTCCACCACTTCATGGGCGTGGCCAAGAAAGTCGGCCCCGCCTTGATGGACGGCCAGTCGGTCGGCCTGATGGACCGATTGGTGTATGGCTTGGGCAACCTCATGGTGTATGGCCCCTTGCGCAACAACATGGGTTTCAGCCGCGTTCGTGTGGCCTACACCGCAGGCGAGGCGATTGGCCCCGACCTGTTCACTTTTTTCCGTTCGATCGGCGTGAACATCAAGCAGCTCTACGGCTCGACCGAAACCGCTGTGTTTGTGTGCTTGCAGCCCGACAACGAAGCGCGTGCCGACACCGTGGGTGTGCCGTGTAAAGGGGTGGAGATCAAGGTGGCTGACAACGGCGAGATCCTGGTCAAGTCGCCCGGTTTGCTCAAGGGTTACTACAAAAACCAGAAGGCCACCGACGAGGTGTTGACGCCTGATGGCTGGTACCACACCAGCGATGCGGGTTTCATCGACTCGCACGGTCACCTGAAGATCATCGACCGCGTGAAAGACGTGGGCCGCATCCAAGGTGGTGCCAACGATGGCGCCATGTTTGCCCCCAAGTATGTTGAGAACAAGCTCAAGTTCTTCCAGCACATCAAAGAGGTGGTGGCTTACGGCGACCAGCGCGAAAAAGTGTGCGTGATGCTCAACATCGACTTTGACGCCGTGGGCAACTGGGCCGAGCGCCGTAACCTGCCCTATGCCGGTTACACCGACTTGGCGCAAAAGCCCGAGGTGTACCAGCTCATCAAAGAGTGTGTGGAAAAGGTCAACGCCGACCTGGCCGAAGATGCCCTGTTGGCGGGCAGCCAAGTTTCGCGCTTCTTGATCTTGCACAAAGAGCTGGACGCCGATGACGGCGAGTTGACCCGCACCAACAAGGTCCGCCGGGGCTTCATCGCCGACAAATACAAACCCTTGGTCGATGGCCTGTACGAAGGCCGGACCGAGCAGTTCATCGAGACCGTGGTGAAGTTCGAAGACGGCCGCACCGGCAGCGTCAGCGCCACGCTCAAGATTTCCGACGCCAAAACATTCACACCCGTGAAGGCAGCAGCATGACCAAAAAAATCGGCGACGTCATCCTGGACGTCAGCAACATCAGTTTGCGTTTCGGCGGCGTGAAGGCGCTGACCGACATCTCGTTCAACGTGCGTGAGCACGAAGTGCGGGCCATCATTGGCCCCAACGGCGCGGGCAAAAGCTCGATGCTCAACTGCATCAACGGGGTGTACACACCGCAAGAGGGCAGCATCACTTTCCGTGGCCAAAAGTTTGACCACATGAACAGCCGCCAAGTGGCCGAGATGGGCATTGCCCGCACCTTCCAAAATTTGGCCTTGTTCAAGGGCATGAGCGTGATCGACAACATCATGACCGGCCGCAACCTGCACATCAAAAGCAACCTCTTCATGCAGGCGCTGCGCATCGGCCCTGCACAGCGCGAGGAGGAGGTGCACCGGGAATTTGTCGAGCACATCATCGACTTCTTGGAGATTCAGGCCTTTCGCAAAACGCCTGTGGGCCAATTGCCTTATGGTTTACAAAAGCGGGTCGACTTGGGTCGCGCCCTGGCCATGGAGCCCAAGGTGCTCTTGCTCGATGAGCCCATGGCTGGCATGAACATGGAAGAAAAGCAGGACATGTGCCGCTTCATTCTGGATGTGAACGACGAGTTCGGCACCACCATCGTGTTGATCGAGCACGACATGGGCGTGGTGATGGACATTTCGGACCGCGTGGTGGTGCTGGACTACGGCAAAAAAATCGGCGACGGAACCCCCGAAGAAGTGCGAAACAACGAAGACGTGATCAGTGCCTATCTGGGCACCAGCCACTAAGGAGAACAAGACATGGCATTTTTTCTGGAAGCTTTGCTGGGTGGTCTCATGGCCGGCATGCTGTATGCGCTGGTGGCGCTGGGTTTTGTGCTGATTTTTAAGGCCTCGGGCGTGTTCAACTTTGCGCAAGGCGCAATGGTCTTGTTCGCGGCTTTGGCCATGGCCCGTTTTTCTGAATGGGTGCCCGGCTGGCTGGGCATTGAAGACAAGTTCTTGGGCAACCTGATCGCTTTTGCGCTGTCGGCCGTCATCATGTTTGCTTTGGCTTGGCTGATCGAGCGATTGGTGCTGCGCCATTTGGTCAACCAAGAAGGTGTGACTTTGTTGATGGCCACTTTGGGCATCACCTACTTCTTGGACGGCCTGGGTCAGACCATTTTTGGCAGCGACATTTACAAGATCGACGTGGGCATGCCCAAAGACCCGGTGTTTTTGTTCGACTCTGTGTTTCCTGGTGGCGTGCTGGTCAACCTGGAAGACGTGTATGCGGCTTGCATCGCGGCTTTGCTGGTGGTGGTCTTGTCGCTGTTCTTCCAAAAGACCAGCACCGGCCGCGCCTTGCGTGCGGTGGCCGATGACCACCAAGCGGCGCAGTCGATTGGCATTCCGCTCAACCGCATCTGGGTGATCGTCTGGTTCGTGGCGGGTCTCACCGCCTTGGTGGCCGGCATCATCTGGGGCTCCAAGATGGGGGTGCAGTTCTCGCTGACCACCGTGGCTTTACGCGCCTTGCCGGTCATCATTTTGGGCGGCCTGACCTCCGTGCCGGGCGCCATCATCGGCGGCCTGATCATTGGGGTGGGTGAGAAGTTGTCCGAGGTGTACCTCGGCCCCTATGTGGGCGGTGGTATTGAAATCTGGTTTGCTTATGTGCTGGCGCTGGTCTTCTTGCTGTTCCGTCCGCAAGGCCTGTTCGGCGAAAAAATCATCGACCGCGTGTAAGGAGAAAAAGCATGTTTTACAGAGAAAACGGTCAGTACAAGACCTCTTACCGCAGTGACCAGCAGATCTTTGCGATTGCGCAAGACCGCTGGGCCATCCTGGCGCTGATCGCCTTCGCCTTCATCGGTGTGCCTTTCATTGCCGATGAATACATGTTCCGCGCCATCTTGATCCCCTTCCTCATCCTGTCGCTGGCGGCTTTGGGGGTGAACATTTTGGTGGGCTACTGCGGCCAAATTTCGCTCGGCTCCGGTGCCTTCATGGCGGTCGGGGCTTACATGGCCTACAACACCTACATCCGCATCGAGGGCATGCCCCTGATCGTGGCTTTGTTGGCCGGGGGCTTTTTTGCCACCTTGGTGGGGATGTTCTTTGGCATTCCCAGCTTGCGCGTCAAAGGCCTGTATTTGGCGGTGGCCACGCTGGCAGCGCAGTTCTTTTGTGACTGGGCCTTCCTGCGCGTGGGTTGGTTCACCAACAACAATGCCTCGGGCTCGGTCTCGGTGTCCAACCTGAATGTGTTGGGTTGGTCCATCGACACCCCTTTGCAAAAGTACCTGTTCTGCTTGGTCTTTTTGGTGGTGTTTGGTTTGTTGGCCAAAAATCTGGTGCGCTCGGCCATTGGCCGCGAATGGATGGCCATTCGTGACATGGACGTGGCCGCTGCCGTGATCGGCATTCGGCCGGTGTACGCCAAGCTCAGCGCTTTTGCCGTGAGTTCGTTCATCGTCGGTGTGGCTGGCGGCCTGTGGGGCTTTGTCCATCTGGGTTCGTGGGAGCCAGCGGCCTTCTCGATTGACCGTTCCTTCCAGTTGCTGTTCATGGTCATCATCGGCGGCATGGGCTCCATCATGGGCAGTTTCTTTGGCGCAGCATTCATCGTGATCTTGCCGATTTTCCTGAACCAGTTCCTGCCTTGGGCAGGTGACATGGTGGGGGTCAGCATCTCGACGGCTGCCGTATCGCACACCGAGTTCATGATCTTTGGTGCGCTGATTGTGTGGTTCCTGATCGTGGAGCCGCATGGCCTGGCCAAGCTGTGGTCGGTGGCCAAGCAAAAGCTGCGTCTGTGGCCCTTCCCGCACTGATGCGCAGAGATTTTTCCGAGTGTTTTTACCCCAAGTGCTTCCCTTTTTTAACAGGAGACAAACCATGAAGCTTCGTCAACTCGCCTTGGCCACCACGTTGGCGGCTGCCGGTCTTGCCAGTGCGCTGGTCAGCACCGTGGCCACGGCCCAAACCAAAGAGCAGTTTTTCCCCGTGTTGGTCTACCGCACCGGCGCTTATGCCCCCAACGGCGTGCCCTTTGCCAACGGCTATGTCGACTACCTCAAGCTGGTCAACGCACGCGGTGGCATCAACGGCGTCAAACTCAGCTTTGAAGAGTGCGAAACCGCCTACGCCACAGACCGCGGCGTGGAATGCTATGAGCGCCTGAAAGGCAAGAACGGCGGCGCAACCGTGTTCCAGCCTTTGTCCACCGGCATCACCTTTGCCCTGACCGAAAAAGCCCCTGGCGACAAGATCCCCTTGATCACCGCAGGTTACGGCCGCAGCGAATCGGCTGACGGCGGCGTGTTCAAGTGGAACTTCCCCTTGGCCGGCACTTACTGGGTGGCCGGTGACGTGATCATCCAGGACATCGCTAAAAAAGCCGGTGGTGCTGACAAGCTCAAGGGCAAGCACATCGCTTTGGTGTACCACGACAGCCCCTTCGGCAAAGAAGCCATCCCGATCTTGCAAGAGCGTGCTGCCATGCACGGCTTCAAGCTGAGCCTGTTGCCTGTGACGCACCCTGGTGTGGAACAAAAATCCACCTGGTTGCAAATCCGTCAAAGCCGTCCTGACTACGTGGTCAACTGGGGTTGGGGCGTCATGAACTCCACCTTGCTCAAAGAAGCGCAAGCCACCGGTTACCCTCGCGAAAAAATCTATGGCGTGTGGTGGGCGGGTGCCGAGCCTGACGTCAAAGACGTGGGCATGGGTGCCAAAGGCTATAACGCCATCACCATGCAGCACGGCACCGAAAAGGGCTCTGCGATCGTGAAGGAAGTGCTGGAGAAGTTGCACGCCAAGAACCAAGGCACTGGCCCCAAGGACGAAGTGGGTGAAGTGCTGTACATGCGCGGTTTGTTCAGCGCCATGTTTGCGGTTGAAGGTGTGCGTCAAGCCCAAGAGAAATACGGCAAGGGCAAAGTCATGACCGGCGAGCAAGCACGCTGGGGTTATGAAAACCTGAACCTGACCCAGCCCAAACTTGATGCCCTGGGCTTCAAGGGTGTGTTGCGTCCCATCTCCACATCGTGCGCTGACCACATGGGTGCCAACTGGGCCCGTATCCACACATGGAACGGCAGCAAGTGGGAGTTCTCCAGCGACTGGTACCAGGCCGATGAGCAGATCATCAAGCCCATGGTGAAGGCCGCTGCCGACAAGTACGCCGCCGAGAAGAAGATCACACGCCGCACCCCTGCGGATTGCCAGTCCTGATCGGTGAACAGCCCGCTGCGCAAGTGGCGGGCTGCATCTGCCCATGGCTTGCGCCAGCGGCAGATGCCACATGAAACCCTTGCGTGCAGCGGTTTCATTTGGCTTGAACCCCAGAATTTGAAAAGGCACAGTCCATGAGCGACAAAAACATTGTTCTGAACGTCAATGGCATCGAAGTCATTTACAACCACGTCATCCTGGTGCTCAAGGGCGTGTCCCTGCAGGTGCCCGAGCAAGGCATTGTGGCCTTGCTGGGCGGCAACGGCGCGGGCAAGACCACCACGCTGCGGGCGATTTCCAACTTGCTGCAAGGCGAGCGCGGGGCTGTGACCAAGGGCTCGATCGAGCTGCGTGGCGAGCGGATCGAAAACCTCTCACCTGCCGACCTGGTGAACCGGGGTGTGGTGCAGGTGATGGAAGGCCGTCACTGCTTTGCCCACCTGACCATCGAAGAAAACCTGATGACCGGCAGCTACACCCGCACCGACAAGGGCGAAATCGCGGCCAACTTGGACAAGGTCTACACCTATTTCCCGCGCCTCAAAACCCGTCGCACCTCGCAAGCGGCCTACACCTCGGGCGGTGAGCAGCAAATGTGCGCCATTGGTCGCGCCTTGATGACCAACCCCAACATGGTGTTGCTCGACGAGCCCTCCATGGGTTTGGCCCCGCAGATCGTTGAAGAGGTCTTCAACATCGTCAAGGACTTGAACGAGAAGGAAAAAGTCACCTTCCTGATCGCCGAGCAGAACACCAACATGGCGCTCAAGTACGCCGACTACGGCTACATCATGGAGTCGGGCCGCATTGTGATGGACGGCGCGGCCGAAGACCTGCGCACCAACGAAGATGTGAAAGAGTTTTACTTGGGCATGGGCGGCGGGGAGCGCAAGAGCTTCAAGGACGTCAAGAGCTACAAGCGCCGCAAGCGCTGGTTGGCTTGAGGGTCCGAAAACCGAAATTTCCCCCTTGTGGGCGCGTGCCCCTGTGCGCGAATGGCTTACCCACAACACTGTTTTTTGCACGCAGGGGCGTGCGCCACCATTGACCCGCACAGCACCCATGATGCATTACGACGCCCTCGAAACCCGCAGCCCACAAGCGCGTGAAGTCGCCTTGATGGCCGCCTTGCCCGCGCAAGTCGCACACGCCAAAGCCCATGCTCCGGCGTTTGCCGATTTGCTGCGTGATGTCGATGCTGCCAGCGTCAACAGCCGGACCGCTTTGGCCGCTTTGCCGGTCATCCGCAAATACGAATTGCTGGAGCGTCAAAAAGCTGCGCGTGTGGCAGGCGGCAATGTGTTTGGTGGTTTCAGCACCCTGGGTTTTGGCCCAGGCATGACCCGCGTGTTTGCCAGCCCCGGCACCATTTATGAGCCCGAAGGCACACGCGCCGATTACTGGCGCATGGCCCGCACCATGTTCGCGGCGGGCTTTCGCCCGGGCGAGCTGATCCACAACTGTTTCAGCTACCACTTCACGCCTGCAGGCTCCATGATGGAAACCGGTGCCCATGCCTTGGGCTGTACCGTGTTCCCTGGCGGCATTGGCCAGACCGAGCAGCAAGTGACGGCCATGGCCGAGTTGCAGCCTGCGGGCTACATCGGCACGCCCAGTTTCCTGAAAATCATCCTCGAAAAAGCCGCCGAGATGGGTGTGGCCCTGCCCAGCTTGCGCAAGGCACTCGTTTCGGGCGAGGCTTTCCCGCCCAGCCTGCGCGACTGGATGACAGCGCATGGTGTGGACGCCTACCAGTGCTACGCCACCGCCGACGTGGGCTTGATCGCTTACGAAACCGCATCGCGTGAAGGCCTGGTGCTGGACGAGGGCGTGATTGTGGAGATCGTGCGCCCCGGCACCGGCGACCCGGTGCCCGAGGGCGAAGTGGGCGAGCTGGTCATCACCACACTCAACCCCGACTACCCCTTGATCCGTTTTGGCACGGGCGACCTGTCGGCCATCTTGCCAGGCACCTGCCCCACCGGACGCACCGGTCAGCGCATCAAGGGCTGGATGGGCCGGGCCGACCAGACCACCAAAATTCGCGGCATGTTTGTGCACCCCGGCCAAGTGGCCGAGATCGTCAAGCGCTTTCCCGAAGTGAGCAAAGCCCGTTTGGTGGTGACCGGCGAGATGGCCAACGACCAGATGGCGCTGCACGTCGAAACGGCCACCTTGGCGGATGAGGCACTCAAGGCCCGAGTGTCAGAAGCCGTTCGCGATGTGACCAAACTGCGTGGTGAGGTGCATTTGGTCGCTGCGGGCAGCTTGGCCAATGACGGCAAGGTGATCGAGGACGCCCGCAGTTACCAATGACCGCTTGAACCTGATGCGCCACTGTGCAAGAGGTGCACAAGGCGCACGCATGCAGACAAAGAGCGGCCTGTTGGCCCAAATCCATGGCCCATCAAGGCCATATCCCGCATGCGGACTCAGTCATGACCGAGAATTTCTGCCACTCTTGGTGGTTTAAACTGCCACGTTCAAAATTAGGAGTGAGTAAATGAAGCAATGGTTTGCCTTGGCCGCTTTGGCCGCCGTATCCATCGGGGCACAAGCCCAAACTTTCCCTGGCAACAAGCCTGTGTCCATCGTGGTGCCCTTCACGGCAGGTGGCCCCACTGACCGTGTTGCACGCGATTTGGCCGAAGCCATGCGCAAGCAAATTCCGGGCAGCAACTTTGTGGTCGAAAACGCCGCTGGCGCTGGCGGCACCATTGGTGCCACCAAAGTGGCCAAAGCCAATCCCGATGGCCACACACTTTTGTTGTTCCACATCGGCATGGCCGCTACGCCTGCCCTGTACCGCAAAATTGCCTACAAACCACTGGAAGACTTCGAGTTTTTGGGCATGGTCAACGACGTGCCCATGACCTTGATCGGCAAGCCCCAGCTGCCCGCCAACACCTACCGCGACTTTGAAAACTACATCCGTGCCAACGCGGGCAAGCTGAACATCGCTCACGCCGGTTTAGGGTCCGCCTCTCACATTTGTGGCCTCTTGTGGCAGTCCAACTTGCAGACCAAAGACGCGATGACCACCATCCCCTTTGGTGGCACCGCGCCCGCCATGACCGCCTTGATCGGCGGCCAAGTCGATGTGATGTGTGACCAGACCACCAACACCACCAGCCAGATCGAGGGTGGTCGTGTCAAGGCTTTTGCGGTCACCACCGCCAAGCCTTTGGCGTCACACCCTGTGCTCAAGCACTACCCCAGCTTGCAAGAGATGGGCCTGAAGAACTTCAACCTGACCATCTGGCACGGTTTGTACGCGCCCAAAGGCACGCCCGCAGCGATCACCAAAACGCTGAACGATGCCCTGAAGAAAGCCCTGAAAGACCCTGAGTTCATCAAAAAGAACGAAGGCTTGGGCGCTTTGGTGGTGACCGACAACCGCACTGATCCGGCTGAGCACAAGAAATTTGTGGCTGCCGAAATGGTGAAAATCAAAGCTGCGGTGGACGCAGCTGGCAAGTACGCTGACTGATCCCTCGCAAAAGTGCCACCCACAAAAAAGCCGCTTGATGCGGCTTTTTTGATGGGCATCAAGCTTGGTCAAGTGCCCGTGCCGCCCCCAGGAGTGCCGGAGACTCGTGCGCTTGAATGACCCAGACGGGGATGTCTTGGAGGTAAGTGGCAAATCGGCCTTTGGCCTCAAAACGCTGGCGAAAAGGGGAGTGTTCAAACCATCCCAGCAGGCGGGGCACAATCCCCCCGCCAATGTAGACGCCACCCCGAGCGCCCAAAGTCAAGGCCAAATCTCCTGCAACCGATCCCAGAAAGCCTGCAAACATGTCAAGGCAAGCCAGACTCAAAGGGTCTTTGTCCTGGAGTGCCCACTGGGTAATTTCACTGGCCTGCACTGCTTGCGCAGGCAGGCCCGTGTTCTGGGCTAAAGCCCAATACAGATCGACCAAGCCTTGGCCAGACAAAACCCGTTCAGCCGACACATGTCCGTATTTTTGGCCAATGCGCTCAATGACCGCAAACTCTTTGGCATTTTGAGCAGCCAGCGTCACATGGCCACCTTCGCCAGAAATGGGCAACACATGTTGGCCCAATGGCATCAAGCCAGAGACCCCCAAACCTGTGCCCGCGCCCAACAAGGCCACAGGTGCATTTTGAATGGGCTCCTTGCCGCCAATCTGGACTTTTTGCTCCGGGGTCAGACAAGGCAATGACAAGGCCAAGGCTGTGAAGTCATTGATGACCTGGAGTCGATTCAAAGACAGTTGTTGTTGCAGTTGTTGAATTGAAAACGACCAATGATGGTTGGTCATCACGACCTGGTCGCCCGTGACGGGGTTGGCGATCCCGATGCCGGCGGCCACCGGCGATGTCAGACCGTTGCCTGTCAGATAAGCCTCAATCGCTTCGGCAATGCCAAGGTATTGCGAGCATGACAGCACTTGAATGTGGGACAGGGGTGCACTGGCTGAAGTCTGCCAGGCAAACCTCGCATTGGTCCCCCCCACATCACCGAGTAAACGCGGAAATAAGTTCATGGCGCTCAATTGACGAACTGCTCAGAGCCCACAATGCCCAGCTTGGTCAGCCCGATGCGCTGCGCACTGGCCATCACCCCCGCCGTCGCCTCGTACTTGGCCTTGGCGTGCGAGCGAATGTGCAGCTCCGGCTGCGGCTGCATCGCCACCGCCTCCTTGAGCTTGGCCTCCAAATCCGCACGGCCCTCCACCGGCTTGCCGTTCCAGTTCACCACACTGGCCGCATCCACATCGATGCGAATCACCACCGGCTCCACCTTCTTGGCCGCGTTGCTGGGCAGCGGCATGTCCAGGTTCACCGAGTGCAACTGCGCCGGAATCGTGATGATCAACATGATCAGCAGCACCAGCATCACGTCGATCAGCGGCGTGGTGTTCATGTCCACGATCACCTCGGGCTCGTCGCTGGCGCTTGTTCCTACATTCATTCCCATTTTGGGCTCCTTGCCTGTGTCTGTTTCAGTTGCTCGGCTCGGTGATGAAGCCGACCTTGGTGATGCCCGCGCGTTGCACCGCGTACATCACCCGCCCCACCGACTCAAAATCACTCTGACCGTCCCCCCGGATCTGCACCTCGGGTTGCGGCTT